>CAZBNU010000042.1:0-24584 GCA_964493075.1 uncultured Nitrospirales bacterium
CAGCCAGTGCAACAGCGCACGGGCGCACGTCAACGAGATGCCCTTCGCCGCCACAACCCGTCCCGCCGGTTCCGCCTCAAAGGACAGGCCGTCCAGGGAGGCATTCAACCCCGGCGTTACCGTAGCGCCGCCTGTGTCCACGGCACGCATCATACCCGCATCGAGGCAGCGGCGCACTGCCGCGCCGATACGGAACCGTACCTCTTCGTCGCTGTGCCGTCCCGCCCATGTCGTCTTTGCGGACAGGGTGTTGCCGAAGAACGCTGCCAGCGCGTCCAGCGTGGTGTAGGCGCGGGACGCCACAAGCCGCAGCACATGATCCTCCAGGGGCGCCTGCGCCAGTTGCGGCGTTACGGGTTCGCGCAGCCCCTTCACATACCGCCGCCACAGCGCGTCCCGGTCAAAGGGCGACGCCGCCACGAGAATGGCGCGTCCGGGCGTTTCCGTGCCCTTCCCAACGGCATAGCGCCCTGCGCGCCCGCTCATGTTCTCGAATTCCCCCTGCGAAATGGGCGCGCGCCAGGGCAGGTCGAGGCAAGGATCATAAATCCACTTGTCCGCGCTCATGAACACATTACGCGTCGGCAGGTTCATGCCCGTAGCCAGGGTGCTTGTTGCCACCAGCGCCTTCACCTCGCCATCACGAAACGCCGCCTCCACAATGCGCCGTTCCTCCGGCAGCAGGTCGGCGCTGTGAAAGGCCGCGCCCGTTTCGAGGGTGTGCAGCAGCAGGTCGCGAGAACGGGTCTGCTCGCAGTCGCGCAAGGCCTCCATTGCAGCCGTTGCCGCAGGCAGGGACAGCCGCCGCGCCAGCAGTTCCGCGCCGCGCCACGCCTCACGCCGCGCCTTCACGAATACCAGGCAACTCTCCCCCGCTTCCGCCAGACGGCGCACATTGGTCATGACCTCCTCCCAGGGCGTGTCGCCGTGGGACGCTTCCAGGGGTTCTTCGCCTTCGTCCAAAACGTTATGGCCGCGATAGCGGAACGCCCCTTCGTGCAGCACACCGTAGCGCAGTTCCACGGGACGCCTGCCGTATTCCAGCAGTCGCGCCTGGAGCCACGCCGCGAGTTGTTCCGCATTGCCCAGCACGGCGGACAGGCCGAGAATGCGCACGTCCAGCGCCACCAGCCGCGTCAGCAGCGCCTCCACCGCCGCGCCCCGTTCCGCATCGGAAAGCACCTCCAGTTCATCCGCTACCACCAGCGACAACTCGCGCAGCCGTTCCGGACGCACCGTTGCTAATTGCTCCAGTTTTTCATACACCGCCACGGCAATATCGAACTCGCCCCGTTCGAACGCACCGTCGAAATCGCGGTGGTCCCGGGTGCAGACAATCACGCGCAGTCCATAAGCGGCGTAGCGTTCGCAAAACGCCCGGTACTTCTCCTCTGCCAGCGCCTTCAACGGCAGCAGATACGCCGTCTTCCTGCGCTGCAGCGCCGCATGCACCGCCGCCATCTCGCCCACAAAGGTTTTGCCCGAACTGGTCGGCGCCTGCACCAGCAGGTTGCCCGTGCCCAACAGATCATACTCGCGCACCGCCTTCTCCTGCAGCGGCAGCAACCGTTCGCCCTGCCCTTCCCGCCACAATGTTGTCACTTCGGCGGGCATGCCGTATCCCATCAGTTCCATCATGTCCATAATGCTTGCCTCCTGTAGTTTTGTTGTACAGGCCAGTATACTGAAAATATTTTCAGTTGTCAATTTTTTTCTGGACGGGATGGAAAAAGCAGATGGGGTGGGTGTCGCTATGCTTCACCCACCCCATACTTGAATGTTATGGTTGATGGTAAACCGTTACCTGAAAAGTTTTATGGACGTCGGTTGGCAATCTGTATAAGCACCAGCAGCGACAGACCCACCAGCAGCCAGTCGCCGAGATGGCGCTGCAGGGTCTTGACGCCGGTTTCCGATTTGCAGCATCCCATGCAGGCGCGGCAGCCGGTGCATTCTTCTTCATCGCCTTCTGTGGTGGCAAGCAGCTCCGCACGGCTGAGATACCCGTCGCCGTCCTTGTCAAGGTCATTGAATTGCTGTTCGGTCAGGTTCGGTAGAATAGTCTGCACCTGTTCATAAGAGGCAAGGCCGTTCTCGTCAACCTCCAGGGTGTCAAACTGTTCCAGCAGTACTTCGGCGATTTCTTCGAGCGTTTCCGGTTCGCCCTCCGTTGTCTCCCCTTCCGTGACCGGCGCCGGACCCAGCGACAGCACTACGCTGATTTCCGTGCCGCGCTGCACGGCAGAACCCGGGGCGCGTCCCTGTGCGCTGATTTTTCCGGCTTCCACAGAAGCGTGATAGGCTTCCGAAGTTTCACCCAGCACAAGGCCAGCGGCAATCAACGCCGCTTCTGCCTCCTCAATATCCATGTTGATGAGGTCGGGCACGGTTACCACCTGCGACCCCAGCGACACGGTAAGGTTCACTGCATCGCCCTGCTTTGCCATGGCGCCGGCATCGGGTATCTGGCTGATAATTTTTCCTGCGGGCACCACGTCATTGTATTGCTCCTTGACTGTGCCCACAACCAGGTTGGCCGCCTGCAACACCACCTGCGCTTCTTCAAGGGAAGAATTTACAACATTCGGAACAAGTACATCGGAAGTTTCACCTTCACCTTCCGCCACTTCACCTTCCGCCACTTCACCTTCTTCTTCACCTTCGGTTTCCCCTTCCACAGGTTCTCCTTCTACCGGCTCGCCTTCTATCGGTTCCCCCTCTACGGGTTCGCCCTCGCCTTCTTCTGGTTCGCCTTCCAGCGGCTCCCCTTCCACAGGTTCACCCTCACCCTCTTCTGGTTCCCCTTCTACGGGTTCGCCCTCGCCTTCTTCTGGTTCGCCTTCCAGTGGCTCCCCTTCCACAGGTTCACCCTCGCCTTCAATAATGTTTTGCAGGGACGGCTTCAGGGTAAATATCCCCTCTGCGCCGTTATAGCCTGCCACGCGCACGTAGTAGGGTGTGCCGCCTTCCACAGCAAACGAAACCTGTGATCCTGTGCCGCAATGATCATCGTTGCAGGCCAGTTCCACGCCGCCACAGGCATCGTAGACCGCCAGCGTTGTATCAAAGTCGAACTCGTCACATAGGTCTAGAAGCGCTGTGCCGTCCGTCTCCGGCGTCCACACATACCACACGCCATTGAAGTCGTAATAGGAACATTGGGAGGTCATGGCATCCTGCACACCCACCGTGGAACCCCGCACGGCTTCGTCCGTCTGTACGGGCATGGCCGTGGCGCAATTGTCTGCAGCGTCAAGCACCGTAAAGGACCACACGTCACCTATATTCTGACTGCAGCAGTTCTCTGCGAGAACCTGCCAGTAATAGGTAGTGCCCAGGGCAAGGTTGTACGCCATACACGATGGCGTTGTAATATTTTCCGCGAGTACGGTCATGGAATCGGGCGTTGCTCCCAGGAACACGGTGTACGCCACATCACAACCGGTTTCCACATCTGTCGTTGAGGCGTCCGACCACTCCAGCAGCAGCAGCGGCGCCACGCCGGAAACACCGTCCGGAGGCAATGGGTCGGCAGGTTTGGCGGGAATGTTTCCCAGGGCCAGTACCACGTTGCGTCCGGTCTGATAACTGTTGTTCTCATTGATAAAGGCGATGGTGTCTTCATAGGTTCCCGGCGCCAGTGTGGCTGCTTCCGCGTTCAGTTGCGCAGTAACCATCACTTCTCCGCCCGGGGCAAGATTTCCGGATGTTTCGCTTAGCACAAGCCATGATGCTGATTTTTCGGCACGCCACGGGATTGTCGTTTCGCCCTGATTCGTCAGCGTATAAGCGGCGCTGCCTTCCATCGCATCCTCAGCGCAGCCGTCCACCAGGAAATCCGTAGCGGGACTTGCCGTCAGGTAGTCCTCCCAAGCCGCACCCCGCATGAGTACCTCCACCACCGGTACGTTGCGATCGTTGCTCTCAATAACAACGGCATTTTCGTGGTCACCTACCAGCGCGGGTGCATAGTGTATGGTAAAATTCAGGGAGGCGCTCGGTGCAAGGGTCGCCGGTATGAGGTTGGTGTTCTCCATAACAAAAGCCGTCCCTGTGGGCAGGGTCACAAGACTGTCTGCCGCAAGAATTTCATTCGTTCCCGGATAAGGCGGCGCTTTGGCATCCAGCGGACTGTATTCGGGCACGGCATCTCCTTTGTAGGGGTGTGCATTATACCATTGCTGTGCCACCGTTATTTTCCCGACATCCGTTGCCACCGGGTCCGCCACAATGAAGTCATCAAAGTAATGGACCGTCTGCAAGTCTACCGTGGTGTGTCCCAGTACACCCACATATCCCGGCGCAGTGATGATGTTATCCGTGCCGCTCCACACGAGGTTGCCGTTGAAGAAGAGTTGCAGCGACGACCCTTCGGCACTGAACAATGCCACCGTAGGTTCGCCAATAGCGCTGATGTGTTCCGAAAACATCCAGCCATCGGTAAGCCATACGTAATTGCCGTCACTAATGCGCAGCACCCAGAACCATCCCGTATTGTCAAATCCAGCGGCATAGGCAGATCCGGACAGATTGTCCATATAAAACTCCGGGGAAGCGCGCAGGAACATTGCCACTGTGGGATATTCACTGCCCTGGCGGCGCGTGGCAACCTGAACGGCGCAGTCCGACCATGTCTGATGCGCATAGCCGGAGTGCATGAATCCTTCGTAAGTACTGCTTGCAGCGCGCAGTTCTCCCGCGGTAAGCATCCAGTGCGCAGGCACGGCATACGCCCAGCCCTGTGCCATGCCATCATTGAAATCCTCGTAATAGCCGCCGCGCAACCGGAGACCGTTTATGGTTAGGGGTTTTTCCCCGTCCGAATTGGTGACGGTTACCTGTGCGTTCGCCGTTTCGCCGAGCAGCATGCTGCCAAAGGGCAATGCCAGGTCGTCGGTGGGTGCGATGGAATCGGTGATACTGATGGTGCCGGGAATGGCCCATACAGCAAGGGATAGGTTGCGGCTTTGCTGCACTAACGACTGTTCATTTTCAAAGGTTACCACCCCGGTATAATTGCCTGCAGCAAGGCTATCTGCTTCTTCATTCAAACAGGCTTGAATATCAATACTTCCCTGAGGCTCAAGTACTCCGGTAGCCGCAGATAAATACAGCCAGTTGCTTTCTGAAATGGCCTGCCACGTGAGCGGCGCCGCACTGGTGTTGGTCAGGGTATAGGTGATGCAGTCCGGCGTGAAGGGGCCGCCCTGATAGCCCGCCACAGACGCCAATCGTGGCATGATTACCAAATCGTCCCATTCGCATTGGGGATAGGCGATAATGTCGCTGTCCTTGTAATTAAAAGGCATTCCCCCGCCGGCGGATATGCCTACAATGCCGAAGCCCGTACTGATTTCAAGCCACGTCATACGGATCAGGCCGTCAAAAAACAGTTCCACCTGGAAACTGTGACTGCTGGATGGATCATAATAGTCTGGGATATTCTGATAGGTCACTGCAACACGGTCTTCCAATTGCTTCCAGGAAATCGTGCCCCCTTCGCCTGGATTCAGATCGGTGTAGAAGGGGGATATGCGCGGTATCTCAAAATGCAAGTCAATCAGGGGATAAAAAAAATCATCTGCCTGTCCAAAGGTAAGATAGCCGTTGCTGCCCACAGAAAAAGCGGCATAACTGACGCCGTACAGGGAAACTCGCTTGCCACCCCCGACCGTCACAGTTTGATAGGAATCATCACTGAGATTAAGCGTTGTGCCGCCCGCGGGATCAACAGGGAATCCCGTAGAGGGTTCCACACAGGCTTTGTAGAAGTTGAGCGAGTCCTCCGGCGCCAGCGTCATAGTGCAGTACTCAAGATCAAAGTTCATGCCACCGAACATCTCGGTGAAGTAGTCGTCCCGCTCGCCGCCAATGCGTACATAGGCCACGGCCTGTGGGGAATACACCCCGCCTTCATATTTCGCCCAAGCACTGTAATAGCACAGGTCACCTTCTGCGAAAACACCGTCCGTTACCGTTTCCCCCAAACCCTCATAGACAAGACTGCCCTCTGTTGCTGACTGCGGGAATCCTGTCGTGCTACGTCGGATGACCACCGACTGCAATTCACTGCGTGCAGGCGGATTGGTCCATGAAAGTGTGGCCTCCGTTTCGCCGCGATCGCTTCGTGCCGTAAAGCCGATCACCGCCGCCGCCCAGGGAGGCAACGTTGCCATGCGCAATGCCTTCGCAGCATTAAGTCGTCCGCTTGTTACCACACGTCCGGCGAATGCGGGTACCGTATCCACCCCAGCCAGAATCCAGTCTTTCAGGGTTTGGGGGGGCGCTTTCGGGTACTTGGCCAGCAGCAGCGCCGCTACGCCTGCCACATGAGGCGAAGCCATGGAGGTACCGCTGTAGGTATCCAGCGTATTGCCAGGCACCGTGCTCAGGATGTCCGAACCCGGCGCTGCCAGATGAACCGTGTCCTGTCCGTAATTGCTGAAGCTGGACATAAGATCGCTGCGGTCGCTGCTGGCCACAGAGATGATATTGGCACATTCGTAATTGGAAGGATAATGAGGATAGCTGTCGTTGTTGGTGGAGGAATTTCCCGCTGCCGCCACAAACAGCTGCCCCGCTGCGCCTGCCGCGTCAATAGCGTCTTTCAGCGCCTGCGAAAACCCGCCGCCGCCCCAGGAATTATTGGTCAGATGGGCGCCATGTTCCACGGCGTATTCAATGGCGGCAATGGCATCTGCCGTCTGGCCGCTGCCCTCGTCCGTCAGAAATTTCAGGCCCATGATGCGCACATTCCAGCACACACCGGCTACGTCCGTGGCATTGTTGGCTATCGCGCCGATGGTGCCGGAAACATGGGTGCCATGGCCGTGCCCGTCCATGGGATTGCCGCTGGTGGCGATACCTGTGCCATTTGTCCAGCGTGCACCGTGAATGTCGTTAAAGGTGGGGTTGGGATTGGTCCACATATTCGCAGCCAGATCGCGATGGTTATAATCCACACCGGAATCAATGACGCCAACAATAACATCGGCACTGCCTGTGGTGGTGTCCCACGCTTCAAGGGCACTGATATCCGCGCCCGCCACCCCTCCACTACCGCCCGAATTGTTCAGGCCCCACAGGGAAAGGAAAAAGGGGTCGTTGGGTGGCGCAACCAGGGCATGCACTTTATAATTTGGCTCGGCATATGCCACACCTGGTTGCTTCTTGTACATTTCGATCATGGCATGCACATCCTTGTTTTTGGGGATGCGCACCACCTCCACCGGAATACGTTTATACCCGTGAATTTTCTGTCCGCCTGTGGCGCTGTGTACCGAAAGACGCTTGGAGGATGTGGTCTGCTCGTCAAACCCCACCAGAATGGTGTCTGTAGACCACTCAGACGTCACGCGCACTGCGCCTTTTCCAATGTCCCCCTGCCAGCCAGCGTAGGAAATGCCGGATAGCAGCATCAGGGCCGCAAGAATAAAGACACCTAATTTAAGACATGCGCAGTTTTTCATCCTGTGAGGTCTCCATTCACGTTTCAGCGATATGTTCAATGCAAAAAAACACCATGGCCTACTGAATCTATCATAAGGCACGGGGAAAGTCAACAGTTTTCTATTTTAATGTAGCGTGGGCTTCCGGCCTGCAATCATCCTACCTGGCGCTATCCACGCCACAGGTGGCGCGACAGCGCAGCATGAGCAGGAACATGATCAGGCTGGTGGTGATGTAGAAGGTGTACATGATCAACAGGGTGGAACTCCAGAGGTGGAAGGGGATGTGTACGCTTACGAGATACCCGCAAATGATAATGATTACCTGCATCAGGCCGCACACCCACAGGGGCAACGGCAGGGGTCCGGAATCCTTGTCGGCGTTACGGATAAGCCACACAAAAAGTACGGTCATAGGCGCAAGGATTATCAACGAAACCACGACGCGCATAGTCCCGCCGCCGTCAATTTTATGTAACTCGATAAATCCCTTGTAGGCGTTCATCATGGTGAGGCTGCCCACCAGCCAGACCGGGAATGCAGCGCCCCAGATGCGTTCTTTGCGGGTGACGGGCTGTGTCGTGCCGGATTCGGGTTTGTTAAACAGGTAGAAGGCCAGCCCGATGGACAGGCCGCCGCCGAGGCCGATGGACATTTCCCAGTATTTCCACCAGTCCAGTTGGAGTTCCGACCCCTGATAGGTCTGCCAGATGCCGCCCACCGTAAAGGCCGTGGCAAAACCCAGCGCCACAAGGGTCATCATGCCCACGGCACGCCAGTCGCGACGGACCACCTCAAACACCAGGAACCCGAGAAACAGCCCCACATGGGACGCGATATTCTGGATTGAACCGACGGCGCGGATGCAGGTTTCGTTGGCTTCAACCTGGTAGATGCCTTCGTTGTAGAAGGGTAGGAACAACTGTGGGAACAGGCGCACTATTGTGCCGGCGATCACAGCGCCGACGATACCTGCGCCGATACGCGCCAGCCAGCCGTTAAGCCCCAGCGGGGTACGGGGCGCAACCCATGCCATGAACGCGCCCGCTATGCCGCCCCAGTGTAGGCCACAGACGAACAACATGGCGTAGCCCGTCCATGCCGCCACATCGCGCACTCCTTCGGGATGGTTGAGGTAGAACTTCCCCTGCAGCCACGCGATATACACACCATACCCTGTCATGCCGCCGAGGCCGATGCCGAAGGTAATGGCGGCGATCATGCGCGCCGAACCATAAGGCCGTTGCCGCGACGTGCCGTCGAGACAGGAAAACAAATACCAGAGGGTGCCCCAGCCCAGTCCTGCCAGCAACGCGCCTTGTCCACCGCCGTAGCCACCTGTGCCGCGTATGGCCCAGTAGAACGCGCCCATCAGGCCCATGATGACGGTGATGGTGAGATAATGAGACGGGAGCAGGGGAACTGCGGGACAGGACCCCAGGGGCTTTTCGGAGGGGGCGGTGTGTGCAGTCATGAAATTCTCCAAGATGATGTTGGTTGTGTTGGACCTGTCGGACAGCGTCGGACGTTAGCTGAAACAGTCCTAGTATACCAAAACGCTTACATTTTGCCTATTCCTTTCCGAAATGATGTAAAATGTTGCTTATGAAAAAAGTTATCTTTTTACTATTGGCGGCAGCTGCCGTGTTTTCCTGTACCACAGCGCTTGCTCAGGATGAACGGGGTATCCTTGAAGCCGCACTTGCAGGTCCTCTCCGTAATGTAGAAGAACTGATTTTTGTTACACGCGCTGCGTATGATGATCCCCATTGGTATGCCAATATCGGTTACTACTGCGATGATGAAAACAGCAAGGCCTACGCGGGCAACGGCACGCCTGATGTGGGGAAACTGTATAAGGTCAACATTCGCACGGGGACTGTTACGGTACTCTATGATGCGCAGGGCGGTTCGGTGCGCGACCCGCAGGTGCATTACGACGGCGGGAAAATCCTGTTCTCGCTGCGCCTGCCGGATACGGACCACTATCACCTCTATGAAATTGACACGGACGGCGGCAACCTTCGGCAAGTCACCTCGGGGCAGTACAGTGATTTCGAGCCAACCTATTTGCCTGATGACAGCATCATTTTCGTGTCCACCCGCTGCAAGCGCTGGGTGAACTGCTGGAAGACGCAGGTAGCCACCCTGTTTCGCTGTGATGCCGACGGTGCGAATATCCGCCCCGTTTCCGGCAATACCGAGCATGACAATACGCCCTGGGTGCTGCCGGACGGACGCATCCTCTACACACGCTGGGAATATGTTGACCGCAGCCAGGTGGACTATCATCACCTCTGGACCATGAACCCGGATGGCAGCGGCCAGCAGGTGTTTTATGGCAACATGCACCCCAAGATACTTATGATTGACGCCAAACCCATTCCGGGCACGGACAAGGTGATCGCCACCTTCAGCCCCGGTCATGGCCGTAACGAACATCGGGGACAAGTGGCCCTTGTAGATCCTAACCTTGGCCCTGACCACCCCGATGGCGCACACATCGTATTCAAAAGAGATATTCAAGACCCCTACCCCTTGTCTGAGAACTGCTTTCTGGCGGCTCATGACAACCGTATTCTTGTTCTCGACGCCAACGATAAAAGTGAGGTTCTTTTTGAACTCGAAGGGAAGGAGGTCATCCACGAACCGCGTCCGCTTATGTCCCGTCCGCGTGAACCCGTTATTGTTGACCGGGCGAATCGTGATGAACCTGCTGGGGAACTGTTTCTGGCCGATGTCTATACCGGCAGGAACATGACAGGCGTTGCAAGGGGCGACATCAGGAATCTGCTTGTTCTTGAGTTGCTGCCCAAGCCCGTCAACTTCAGCGGCGGCCCCGACCTGCTGTCCTGGCTGGGCACGTTCACGCTCCAGCGGGTCATGGGTGTGGTGCCCGTGGAAGAAGACGGATCGGCCTATTTCAAACTGCCCGCCAACCGATCTTTCTTCTTTGTTGCGCTGGATGAAAACGATCTTTCCGTAAAGCGCATGCAGAGTTTTCTCAGCCTTGCGCCGGGCGAACGTCTCAGTTGTGTCGGGTGTCACGAAGACCGGACACACACCCCCGCCAATTCCAGCGTCAGCACGTTTCTTGCCGCACGCCGCACCCCCAGCGAAGTCAAGCCCTTTGATGGATTTCCTGATGTTCTTGACTTCAATCGTGATATTCAGCCCATCCTGGACCGGTATTGTGTTGAATGCCACAACTTCCAGCGCCGTGAGGGCCATGTATCCCTTGTGGGGGATCTAGGCCCTATGTACAGTCACAGCTTCTATACACTGTATGCCAACAAACAGGTGGCGGACGGTCGAAACGGGTATGGCAACCAGCCGCCGCGTAGCCTGGGCTCCTCGGCCAGCTCGCTCATGAACAAGATTGATGGCAGCCACCACGATGTGAAACTCAGTGAGCGAGACTGGCGCATGGTCTGGCTCTGGATCGAAAGCAGCGCCACCTACGCTGGCACCTACGCCGCACTCAGAAATGCCGAGGAACAGCAGTTTTCCCGATCGGGTATGGTCTTTGGTTCGCAAAAGGCCGTTCTCAAGGAGCGTTGTGCATCCTGTCACACGCTGGACAAGGGAAACGACGGCGCGGGTATGACGCTGCCTTTTCATCCCGACGAAAAAGAACGACGACAGATCATCGGACGTCCAGCACCAGCGCACGAACGGATTGTGCTGGCCGACGATCCCCTTGCTCGTTTCAGCGTTCACATCCTGCTGAATCTTTCCACTCCGGAAAACTCGCCGCTGCTCCTCGCGCCGCTTGCACGCGACGCAGGAGGACTGGGCAGTTGCGGCGATGTTTTCATGAGCAAAGAAGATCCGGATTACAAAAGCCTGCTCAGCGCTATTGAAGCGTGCAAACAGAAAGCGGATACCAGACCCCGGTTTGGAACGCCAGAGTTCCAGCCCAATCGCCAGTATATCCGCGAAATGAAAACCTACGGTGTTCTCCCCGATGACTTTAACGGCCATGCCGAGACCATTGATCCCTTCCATCTAGACCAGGAATACTGGCGCATCGCCGGATTGCAACATTATAAACACTGACTGCGTCGCTTGCCATATTCGTAGACCTGATTTGCCAACGAAGACATTATTGTCAACCCAATAAAGCTCGTGCCGCCACCCGCGATCGCGGCAAAAACTCCGGGTTGTCGGAAAAGCCCATATTGTTCTATAATACCCCTCTTTACTTTATGGCGTCGAAATTGGACAGGATCAACCCCAACCCCATTCGAGGTGGTATGAAAAACGAGACTATTATACAAGAAGGACTTTCCTTTGACGACGTGTTGCTGGTGCCTGCTAGGTCGGAATGGGCGCCGCGTGATGTGAACCTGGCTACGCGCCTGACCCGTACCCTCACACTGAATATCCCGCTTATGAGCGCCGCCATGGATACGGTGACCGAATCACGTCTCGCTATTGCCATTGCGCAGGAAGGCGGTATTGGCATCATTCATAAGAACCTTACCGTGGAGGAACAGGCGGAAGAGGTGGACCGTGTGAAACGATCGCAGGCGGGCATCATCACCCATCCCTTTACCCTGACGCCCGATCAGAAGCTGCGAGATGCAGAAGCACTGATGGCGCGCTATCATATTTCCGGTGTGCCCATCACGGATAAGTCGGGTAATCTGCTTGGCATTCTGACGAATCGCGATCTCCGGTTTGAAGAAGATATGGATGTCCCCGTATCCACCATCATGACGCCCCGCGAACGACTGGTAACGGTTGCGCCGGGCACAAGCAAGGAAGAAGCAAAACGGCTGCTGCACAAGCACCGCATCGAGAAATTGCCGATTGTGGATGAGCGTGACAAACTGGTGGGACTACTGACCATTAAAGACATTATGAAAGCGCGTGATTTTCCCAGCCGCAGCGTTGACGATATGGGACGGCTGCGTGTGGGCGCAGCGTTGGGCGTTGGCCGCAGCGAGTTGGAACGGGCGGATGCCCTGTTGGCGGCGGGTGCGGATGTGTTGGTGGTGGATTCCGCCCATGGCCACGGTGCGCTGGTGATCGAAACGGTGCGCCAGATCAAGCAGGCGTTCCCTGAAGCGCAGGTGGTTGCCGGTAACGTGGTTACGGAAAACGGGGCGCGTGATCTTATTGACGCGGGCGCTGATGCCATAAAGGTAGGCGTGGGTCCTGGCGCCATCTGCACCACCCGCGTCATTGCCGGTGTGGGTGTGCCCCAGCTGACCGCCATTATGAATGTGGCGACGGTCTGTCACGAAGCGGAAATTCCCGTCATTGCTGATGGCGGCATCAAGTATTCCGGTGACATTGCCAAAGCCATTGCTGCTGGCGCTTCAGCGGTGATGATCGGCAGCCTGTTCGCTGGCACCGAAGAAAGTCCAGGAGAAAAAGTGTTGTACGAGGGTCGCACCTACAAACTGGTGCGCGGCATGGGTTCCATCAAGGCCATGCAGCGCGGCAGCCGCACCCGGTATATGCAATTTGAATCGGAAGCGGCGAAACTGGTGCCCGAAGGCATTGAGGCGCGTGTGCCCTATCGCGGCAACCTGTCGAATTATGTGTTTCAACTGATGGGCGGGCTGCGCGCGTCCATGGGCTATTGCGGATGTCCCGACATTCTGACCATGCAGCGTCAGGCAAAGTTTATCCGCATGACTGCCGCTGGGTTGCGCGAAAGCCATCCCCATGATGTGACCATAACAGAAGATGCACCCAACTATCAGATTCCCGGATAAGCGTTGAGGAAGGAAGATTCCATGCAGGGCATTCGTAAACCCATAGTCGTGTTGGATTTTGGCGCACAGTACAGCAAACTGATTGCGCGGCGTGTGCGTGAGTTAAATGTGTATAGCACCATTGTGCGCTATAACATTACTGCTGCGGAACTGCGCGACATGGCGCCTGCCGGCATTATTCTAAGCGGCGGTCCCGCAAGTGTGCACCAGGAAGGATCACCCAAACCGGATCCGGAACTCTTCAATCTTGGCGTGCCGGTTCTCGGTATATGCTACGGTACGCAGTTGTTCGCGCACATGCTGGGCGGCAAGGTCACCCGTGCGGACAGGCGTGAGTATGGCATCGCACAATTGAAACACCAGGATGCCGGGGGACTGCTGGCCGGAATGTCCTCACTCACCCAGGTATGGATGAGCCACGGTGATCACATTGATACGTTGCCATCGGGATTCACACCTGTTGGCCAGACGGAGAATTGTCCCTATGCTGCCATTGCAGACACCACCCGCCATTTTTATGGCGTGCAGTTCCATCCCGAAGTGGTGCATACGCCGGAAGGCATGAACATTTTCAGAAATTTTGTTTACAAAGTATGCGGGTGCGACGAATCTTGGAACATGGGTTCTTTCAGCGAAACGGCCATCACCGAAATCCGTGAGCGGGTCGGTGAAAAAAAAGTGTTATGTGGTCTGAGCGGCGGGGTGGATTCCAGTGTGGCGGCGGCATTGATACACCGCGCCATTGGCGATCAACTCACCTGCGTGTTCGTGAACAACGGGCTGCTGCGCAAAGGCGAAGCCGATTTGGTGCGTCGTGTTTTTACAGACAACTTCCGCATTAACCTGGTGTATGTGGACGCTGAAAAACGGTTCCTTGACGCCCTTGCGGGCGTATCCGAACCGGAGCAGAAGCGCAAAATTATCGGCGGCGTTTTCATTGATGTGTTTGAGGATGAAGCCAACAAATTGGGACATCTTGATTTTTTGGCACAGGGTACGCTGTATCCGGATGTCATCGAAAGCACCTCGGCCACGGGCGGGCCCTCAGTAACCATCAAGAGCCATCATAATGTGGGCGGTCTACCCGAAAAAATGAATATGGAATTGCTCGAACCGTTGCGCGAACTGTTCAAGGACGAAGTGCGCGCGCTGGGTCGTGAACTTGGCCTACCCGAAGAAATTGTTTCGCGCCATCCTTTCCCGGGGCCGGGACTCGGTGTTCGCTGTGTAGGCGAAATCACCCGCGAACGGCTGGATACGTTGCGCGATGCGGATGCCATCTTTATTGAAGAAATTCGTAAGGCGGGGCTTTATGACGAAATCTGGCAGGCGCTGGTATGCCTGTTGCCTGTGAAAAGCGTGGGGGTGCAGGGCGACGAACGCTCTTACGAAGAAGTGTGCAGCCTGCGCGCTGTCACGTCTACCGATGCCATGACGGCGGACTGGTATCGCTTTCAGCCGGAACTGCTTCAGCGCGTTTCGAACCGCATCTGTAATGAAGTACAGCACATTAACCGCGTTCTCTACGACATTACCTCCAAACCGCCTGGAACCATTGAGTGGGAATAACCGCTTAAAAATAACGTAGGCGTACCTTCCCAGGTGCGCCTCTTTTTGTTGTAAGCGGCTGTCATAATCATCGCGGCGCACCTGGGAAGGTACGCCTACGAGAGGACTACTTTTCTGCGCTGTATTTGCGGTACAGACCGCGGAACTGGTGGTAGCTAAGCCCCAACAGTTTCGCTGCTTTTCGTTGGTTAAACTGGCATGATTCCAGTGCGGTCTTTACCAGAGTTGCCTCATACGCCGCCACAGCCGTTTTGAAGTCCTGATGCGCGTTTACTGTTGCTAAGGATTTAACAGATTTTTGTTCTTCTTCAGGTTCTTCAGCCTTCGGCAATTCCTCATAAGGACACACAAAGGGATCAAAGCAGAGGTCGGCAATGACTGCGCCGTCAGCGCGGTACACTGCCCGTTCCACCACGTTTTTCAGTTCCCGCACGTTGCCCGGCCAGGCGTAGTTTTCCAGTGCATCCAGTGCTTGATCTGAAAATCGGGGAATATCGTCCCGACCGAGTTCTGCCGCCATGCGCGTTGCAAAATGATTCGCAAGGAGCAGCACATCCTCCCGTCGTGCCCGTAGCGGCGGCAGATACAGCACTTCAAAGGAAAGCCGGTCGAGCAGGTCGCTCATGAATTTGCCTGATGCGGCCCGGGCGGGCAGGTCGTTGTTGGTAGCGCCCACAATACGCACATCCACCTGCACCGCTTCGGAACCGCCCACCCGTTCAAAGGAGCCGTATTCCACCACGCGCAGAATCTTTTCCTGCACCTCCAGCGGGATGTTGCCCAACTCGTCCAAAAACAGCGTACCGCCTTCGGCGCTTTCGAACCTGCCACGACGACGCGCCCCCGCACCGGTGAACGCGCCCGGTTCGTAACCGAACAGTTCCGATTCAATCAACGACGGGGCCAGCGCGGCGCAGTTCAGCGCCACCAACGGTTCGCTCCAGCGCGTGGACAGATAGTGCAGCCGTCGCGCGGCAAGTTCCTTGCCCACACCCCGTTCGCCAATCAGCAGCACAGGCCGGTTCACCACGGCTGCGCGGGACAGCCGTTCCTGGAAATTCAGCCACGCCTCGGAATGGCCGAGGGCGTCTATGTTGGGCAGTGAAGCATTCATTAGGGTCTCGAGTTTAGGGTCTCGGGTTTAGGGTCTGCACAATTGCTTTCATAAATCCCATAGGTCCCATTAGTCCCATAAGACTAAACAATAGCATTATAAGCTAACTATTAGCAAAAAATACCACCAAAAAAAACGCCACTGCAACCCGCAAAAAAATAACCAAAATAATAACAATATGTTAGCGACCTTTCGTGTTTTGGCATGGCGTTTGCGCTGCACAATCAACACAATAGTTTAACCTGCGGTCGCAATGCGACGCTAACAAGGAGTTACCCCATGAGCATATTCACACGGTTGAGCGACATTATCAGTTCAAACATCAACGCCATGCTGGACAAGGCGGAAGACCCGGAAAAGATGGTCAAGATGATGATCCAGGAAATGGAAGATACGTTGATTGACATCAAATCCAATTGCGCAGGCGCTATGGCCACGGAGAAGCGCATCCAGCGCGATATGGCGACAGCCTTGGACCTTGGCAGGGCATGGAGCGAAAAGGCGGAACTGGCTGTGGAAAAGAACCGGCCCGATCTCGCCCGTGAAGCGCTGCTTGAGAAGCGCCGGCACATCGAACGGGCGGAAGCCTTTGAACAGGAACTCAACGATGCCCGCGCCGTGGTAAGCCAGTATCAGGACGATATCCAGCAGTTGGAGGATAAACTGGCGGCGGCCCGGGAAAAGCAGCGTGTGCTGGTGCAGCGTCATCGTCATGCCGTGGACAAGAAACGCGCCCAGACCGGCATCCGCCGGTACGATTCCGTGGACGCCATGCGCCGCTTCGACAGTTTTGAACAGCGCATTGACCGCATGGAAGCGGAAGCCGACCTGGTCAACAAGGCGCGCAAGCCCTCTTTGGAAGAGGAGTTTGCCGCGCTGGAACAGGACGACGAAATCGAAAAGGAACTGGCTGGATTGGTGGCAAAAAAACAGGGCCGCATCCCGACACCGCAGCAGTAAAAGTAGATGCGGCATCTTGCCGCATTTGAAGAAAAGAGGCAGGGATGCCTCTTCTACGATGAGGAGAAGTAGTGATGAATTATCTTAGTGAAAAACGCGGCTTGTACCGCAGCAGACGTGGCTTGTTATTCGGCGTATGCCGCGGCATTGCAGAACGCCTCGACATTTCGGTATTCTGGACGCGGGTGGCAACGGTTGTTGTGTTTGTGTTTACCGGTTTCTGGCCGGTGGGTGCGGTATACCTGCTGCTGGCGCTGCTCCTGAAAAAGGAGCCCATCGCGGCGGTCAAGGCATGCCGGACAGGTGAAAGTTCCGCAGCCCGCCGATGCCGCCGCGCCGAAGGTAGCCTGGACGAGCGCTTGCGCCGTATGCAGTCCGCCATGAACAGCGACATGCAGTATTGGGATGCCCGGCTTCGTGAACACCGGTAGTCAAAACCTGCGCCATAGAAAAAGGAAACAGCAATGGACCTTCTTGCGTTAATTACCGTAGTCATTGTATTCGGCACCGCGCTCTTCGGGCTGGCGATCATCTGCTGGACCATTGTTAAACTTGCCGGGGCGGGCACCTCCCGCAATGCCAGCGCCGACGAAGCGCGTATCATCCAGGAAATACACCGCGGACTGGTGCGCATGGAGGAGCGGGTCGAATCGCTGGAAACCTTGCTTTTCGATCAGGACAAGGGAGGGCGCCACTGATGCATCACCACAGACCCCCTCATCATGAACCGGCTGCCGCACGCGCCATCCCCTATCGTTCGCGACGGGGTATGTTCTTCGGCGTATGCCGCGGCCTTGCCGAACACTTTGATCTCTCCGTCACCGGCGTGCGCCTCGCCTTTGTTCTTGCCGCTATATTCACCGGTGTCTGGCCCATGGTTGCGGGCTATTTTCTCGCCGTGCTGCTGCTGCGCATGGAACCGGTGCTGCCCCTCGACAACGAAGCGGACGCAGAGTTTTACAACTCCTACACCGCCTCCCGGGAAATGGCGCTTATCCGTCTGAAACACACCTACGAGCATCTCGACCGGCGCATCCAGCGTATCGAATCTGTGGTCACCAACCGCGGTTACGATTGGGAGCAGCGATTGAAGAAGGAATAGTGCCTAACGTATGGCAAAAAGCAGGATGTTAAAAAATGCGATGAGAAAAAATGGGACTGTTCCCGTCGCGAACCCACACCATGACAGCAGCAGAAATCTTTGCTTCTTTTGTGGACATACATTCAGTATCTAAAAAGATCAGGCGACGGAACTGTCCCAAATTTTTTCGGTCTGGTACACAAAAGCCGCAAAAAAAAATGGGGACAGCCCTGGCGCAGACGGTTTTGCTTCAGACCTGTAGCGTCTACATGCGCCGAGGGCAGTCCCCATTTTTTGCTTATCCTTGGTTGTGAACTGGTAGTAATAGATGCACTTCCGTTGCAATTTCTGAAGCGTATCTGCTACGCTTCGACAAGCCAATACAACCGCAACGGGAGACCTTTTCATGAACCCCCTTCGATTTCGTCAGATACATCTTGACTTCCACACTTCGCCTTTGATTACGCCTATTGCTGAGGAGTTTGATCCGGCATATTTTGCGAAAACCCTTGTGGATGCGGGGGTGGACTCCATCACCTGTTTCTCGCGGTGTCATCATGGGATGATCTACCACGACACACAGTTTGAAGCGCGGCATCCCGGTCTGTCGCGTAACCTGCTGGCGGAACAGATTGAGGCGTGTCACAAGCACAACATCAACGTACCCATCTACATTACCGTGGGACTGGATGAATTTCAGGCGACCCGCCATCCGGAATGGCAGGAACGGGATGTTGACGGGGTGCTGGGATGCCGGACTGCCCTGCAGGCGTGCTGGCAGAAACTGTGCCTGAACAGCCCTTATGTGGACTATGTGGCGGCGCAGACGCGTGAAGTCCTGGAAAACTTTGACGGCGACGGCATCTTCTTTGACATCATTTCTCAGGGGGAATGTCTCTGTCAATATTGTCTGGCGGGTATGCAAGACGCCGGGCTTGATCCGGCGCTTCCCGAACATCGCCGTCAGTATTCTGGACAGGTCTTGTCGCAGCTGCGGGCGCGGCTCACGGAAACGGTACGTGCCGTCAAAAAGGAATCGCCCCTCTTTTACAATTCCGGGCATGTGGGTCCTCATTTCCGTGATGAGATGGACAACTTCACTCACCTCGAACTGGAGTCACTGCCCAGCGGCGGTTGGGGCTATGACCATTTTCCCTTGACGGTGCGGTATGCCCGCAATCTGGACGTGGACGTGCTTGGTATGACCGGCAAATTCCACAAGAGTTGGGCGGACTTCGGCGGGTTTAAGAATCCGGCGGCGATGGAATACGAATGCTTTTCCGCACTGGCAGAAGGGGCGCGTTGTTCCGTGGGCGACCAACTCCATCCACGGGGCAAACTCGACGCCGCCACCTACGACCTTATCGGCCCGGTGTACCGTAGCATGACGGCAAAGGAGCCGTGGTGCGTCGGCGCGAAAGCCGTCACAGAGATTGCTCTGTTCACGCCCGAAGCCATCGGCAAGCAGGACAGCCAGGTGGATTCGTCTGCACTGGGCGCGTTGCGTATGCTGCTGGAAGGACACCACCAGTTCGACGTGGTGGACGCCGTCAACGACTGGTCGCAGTACAAGGTGCTCATCCTGCCGGACAAGATCAGTCTGGACGAAGGGTTGCAGCAGAAGGTACAGGATTATCTCCAGGCAGGGGGCGCGCTCATTGCGTCCGGGCGTTCCTGCACCGACCGGCAGACGGAATCGCAATTCGTGCTGGACGCTATTCCTGCAACGCTTCTCGGCGAGGCACCCTTCTCCCCGGACTACATCGTCCCCTGCGACGCCCTGGCTGCGGGCATCCCAAAATCGCCCCAGATCATGTACGAACGCGCCGTCGCTGTTGTCCCGGCAGCGGATGCGGAAATCCTCGCCGACGTGTGTCAACCCTATTTTAACCGCACCTGGGAACATTTCTGTTCCCATGCTCAGACGCCGCCCGACCGCAAAGCGGACTATCCCGCCGTTGTGCGACATGGCAATGTCATCCACTTCGCCCACCCCATCTTCAGTATGTACGCCAAACACGGGTTCCGCACCTGCCGTCAACTGGTGTTGAACGCCCTCAACCTGTTGCTGCCGGAACCGCTGGTAACCACGGAAGGGCCTTCAACAGCACGCATCACGCTGCTGCGCCAGGAAGCAGAAAAGCGACATGTGCTGCATGTGCTTCACTACATTCCCGAACGGCGTTGCGCAACCGTGCCGCAAGTGGAGGAGTGCATTCCCTTGTTCAACATCCGCGTTGGTGTACAGACAGCCACACCAAAGAGCGTCTACCTTGCGCCAACCCGGGAAAGTATCCCTTATGAAATTGCCGATGGTCGCATATGGATTACTATTCCCGAAGTTAGCGGTCATGCGATGGTGGTATTGGAGGAAAAACCAAGATGATCGATAAGGTCAAAAAAGTCGAATACATCCTGTGGCGATAACTAAACGCCATTCACGGCGTCTCCGCTACGCCCAATTCTGCCGTTGTCATGAAATCCCGTCGTGAATACATACGCATATTCTCCTGTTTGTGTCTCCAGCATAAGCAAACTCTAAAGAATATCCAATGCGACAGGGATGCTGCTCCTAGTTTTTTTTGGCCGTTGAAGAAATAATATCGTACAGTTCAAAGGTACACCTACACGTTTTTGCCTCCGCTATGGCATCACTCTGAGTTTATATGCCCCTGTGGTTATAAAGCAGTGTTGCATCCACCTCCCAATAGGCGCATAATAAAGGCTCGTATTTTCTGATAGTTTTATCAACCTAACATGGAGGTATTTTCAATGGCTTTACCTACGACACGGCGTGATTTTCTGAAAACGACTGCAGGCGCTGCAGCGACATTGGGCGCCTTGGGCTATGCACGGACTGCTGGCGCGAATGACCGGCTTTCCATTGGTATTATAGGCTGCGGAAGCCGTGGACGGGGTGCGCACATGCCACCTATCAACCATCTTGCCAAGGAAATGAATGTGGAGATTACGGCTGTATGCGATCCCTGGGGCGCGCACCGTCGCGAAGCAGCCGCCATGTGCAAGGACTGGTTCGGCAAGGAAGCACGCCAGTATACTTCGTACAAGGAACTACTCAATCTTAAAGATATTGATATGGTCTGCATTGCCTCCTGCGACCATCAGCATTCCACCATGCTGAAACATGCCGCGGAAGCGAAGAAGGATGCCTACTGCGAAAAGCCGCTGGCGAAGAACCTGGAAGAGCTGAAGGCGGCGTACGATGCAGTCAAGGCTAACAACGTAATCGTGCAGGCGGGCACACAGATACGCAGCAATCCCAGTATCCTTGCCGCAAAACAATTATACGACACCGGCAAACTGGGCAAATTAGGCCGCGTCGAGCAACTCCGCAATGCGCCCCGCCCCTACTGGTACCAGTACATCCGCGAGGTAACAGAAGACGATGTGGATTGGCCGGAATTCCTGTTTGGGCTACCCATGCGTCCCTTTGATCCGGTGTTATGTTCCGGCTGGTACGGCTACCGCGACTTTTCTGACGGCCCCATCCCCGGTCTGGCAAGCCATTATGTGGACCTGGTGAATTACATTACCGGCACAAAATTCCCGAAGAGCTGCGTCGCCATGAGCGGCACGGACACATGGATAGACGAGCACAAATTTGATGCGCCGGACCATGTGAATGCTGTGTGGGAATACGAGGAAGGCTTCAAATCCTATTACACCACCAACTTCGGCAACGGCAGTGGCAGCTGTATGAAATTCTACGGCAACAAGGGCGTGCTCGACGTTTCCGACTGGAACAACACCTTTGTTTCCGGCGAGGGCGCTTATGGTGAAACCGAACTGCCCAAGGAACGCACTCACATTGATGATATTGATCGCCCCAATCACATGAAAGACTGGCTGCAATGCGTGCGCGACCGCAAAGCTCCTAATGCCGACATTGACGCCGGGTATCAACACGCCGTCGCTATCCTCATGGCGGTAATCGCTTCGGACACCGGCCAACGCCAAATCTATGATCCGGAGACACGCACCATCAAAGCTGGGTGAATTGATAATTGACAATGGATAGGGATTCCTGATGTCCATAGTGTCCATTTCGTCCATACAGTCCATAGCCACGGGAATCAGAAAGAAGAAGACACGGTTATATCAAGAAAAAGGATGTAAACTTATGAACATTACACGACGTGATTTCCTGAATTATGCGGCGGGTGCAGCTGCGGTGAGCGCTCTTACACCTTCAATCAGTTTCGGTGCTACGTCGGTGCGTCCCAAGGCGACAGACATCCGTACCTTGGGCAATACCGGCATAAAATGCTCTTATCTCGGCGTCGGCACGGGAATACGGGGGCGTGCGCCGGGCATTACCGATCTTACCCTCGAAATGACGGGCAACGAGATCATCGAAATGCTGGAGTATGCCTACGCGCAAGGCATCACCTATTTTGATCTGGCGGATCGCTATGGTTCCCATAGCCACATGAATATGGCGCTGCGCCGTTCTATCCCCCGTGACAAGGTGATGATTCTCAGCAAGGTCTGGTCACGGGAGCCGGAACGGGCGAGAACCGACCTGATACGTTTTCGGGATGAACTGGGCGTGGACTACATTGACGTGGTGTTGATGCACTGCCTGCGCGAAGGCGAGGACAACTGGCCGGAAACATTGAAAGGCACCATGGACGTACTTGAAGACGCCAAAGCGAAAGGTTTCATCAAGGCGCATGGCGTGTCCTGTCATAACTTCAAGGCATTGGAACGAGTGGCGGAAGAACCCTGGTGTGATGCCGCCCTGATTCGCATGAATCCCTTCGGCAATCGCATGGATGGCCCTGTGGAGAAGGTTGTGCCGGTTATTAAAAAGATTCATGAGGCAGGCAAAGGCGTACTTGGCATGAAGATACTTGGTGAAGGCGATCCGGAGGTTGTGGCGAAGATGGACGAGTCTTTCCGTTTCGTTGCCGACCTCGGCGCTATGGACGCCATGACCATTGGTTTCCTGGGCAAGGCACAAATGGACGAGGTCATGACCCGCATCAATAAGGTTGCGGAAGGATAACGGTTTTCGGCCGTTCAACACAATAAGCATTTTGTAAATCAATTCCCGTGACGTAGTCCGTTCATAAGACGTATTAAGGAGCAACAGAATGCGTTATAGGTTTATTGGTTTGCTTGTTATGGTTGCGGCAGCAAACTGCTGGGGACAACAACCCAGCGCCGCCAGCTATACTTCGCTGCAGGAAGCCATTGATGCGAATCCGGGCATGGTGGTTTTTGTGCCACAGGCAAAGTATGAAATTTCCGAGCCCCTTTATCTGACCACGGATAATTCGGGGCTTGTCGGGTATGGAACCATTATCCAGACCGATACGGACGCCTCCATTGCCGTCATTCGCAATGCAAATAACGTACGCATTGAGAATCTCACCTTTACCCGTCCGGAAGGTGCGCAGGACTGTGACGACTCCGGCATAGAAATTACCAGCAGTAGTAATGTATTGCTGAAGGGACTTCGTTTGCTTGACAACCGCAGCCAGCATCCCGGCATTAACATTGAGGACAGCCGGGACTGTCGTGTCGTTGATTCGGAAGTGCACAACTACAAGCGCGTTGCCATTGATGACCGCACCGCCGGGAAAGAGTCACTTTACGGATATGCATTTGTCTGCATTGATGGCACGGGCATTGTTGTTAGAAACAGCCGGAATATTTCGCTGTTGAGCAACCGTATTGTAGAGGAGAAACTGCTGCCGACGGAGGAAATCAAAGATCAGCATCAGCTAGGCGCGTTGACGGAAGGAAAGTATCCCTCCAATCCGGGTGAACTGGGTAAGAACGCCGTGAGCACGGGTTACGTTTCCAACTGGCACCAGGGTTCTGCCATTGTCGTGACGGGGCCTGAAATAACACGCGATATTTTCATCAGCGGCAACTATATTGAGAACTGCGCCCAGGGCATAGACCTGCATTGTGACTATGTGCGCTGCACAGACAATACGATGATTTGCGGGATGATGGGAATCAAGATGACCCACGGCAGCAAGCATCTTGTTGTTGCCAACAACCTGCTCACACGAATTGATCTCTGGGGGATTTTGTATAACCCTGGCGCAGCTTCCCATGGTGGTGTCCCTGCAACGGATGATGCACCTGAAAAACCGGAAAATGATGACGGCGGTTCCATTATCGCCAACAATATAATTACGGAATACGGCTACGGCAATGAATACTGGAACTGGGGCGGTGCGTCCCAAGACCAGTCAGGTTCCTATGCGATTGCATTCTATGACGGACAATTGCCGGAGAATCCGCCTCTATCTGATGTGCTTGTGACGGGGAATATGGTTTATGATGAGAGCAGCGGAGATGAGAGCAAGGCTCCCCGGTATCGCTATGCAGTTTTCTTCGGCAGTTGGCACAGCAGCGAAAATAACAGTTCCAATATGCCGCGCAATATTAAGTTGCACGGCAATATGTTCCACCCCGGCAGCGGGGGCATATCAAACGTGGAGATTCCATAACAGGAGAGACAGCGATGATTGACATGAATCGAAGGACATTTCTGGATGTGGCAGGCGTAAGTGTTCTGGCAGGACTTTCGATGCCGATGGCATCAGCAGCGCCAGGCGAACGGGTACGTCATGCCCTTATAGGCACTGGCAACCAAGGTAAACGACATGCACAACTGTTTTCAGAATTTGAGGACTGTGATC
>CAZBNU010000043.1:0-24297 GCA_964493075.1 uncultured Nitrospirales bacterium
GCTGAATTCAAGAATGCCCTGTATCATCTGGCGCTCATCCTGTTCGATGACGCCCGAGGCTTCTCCATCGGAAAGCAGCGTAACAAATTCGTCATCCGTAAGGAAAGGTGCCGGAGGTACTTCGCTGAGCCGTGTTATTTTGAAAAGAAAACCCACAAAAGATACGACAGTGCTGCGCAGAGGCGACATAATCAAATCCACCGCAAAAAGGGGCGTCGCAGCGGCAAGGGCAAAGGTGCGAGGCTTTCGGGCAGCAAATACCTTGGGCAGTATTTCACAGAAGAACAGCAGGGAACTGGTGGTTATTATAACGGAAAGGACGTAAGATTGGGCTGCGGAAAAGGACAAGGAATACACAAAGACCTCGGCTACAGGCTTTGCGAAGGTAATGCTCAGTAGCACATTTACAATGTTGTTGCCCATAAGGATGGTTGCCAGCAGGCTTCCCGGACGCCGCATCATGCGTGCCGCCAACCGGCTCATAAACTGGGTTGAGTCACGCATGTGCCTCAACTGCATCTTATTGAGTGAGAGAAAAGCTACTTCGCTCGCGGAAAAGAAACAGGAGAACAGCGCCAGTAAGATGGATAGCGAAATAACGGTGGGGGTTAGTATCGTGTACCAAGGGACGCATACACCGGTAACTTCTTCACCAACAACAGCAGGTGAAGGTTCCAACGCTGCGACACGATATACGAAAATTCCTATGCAAGCCCACAGGGCGCATAAAAGTAACGTGAAGGCACATTTTCGACTGCATATTCGGGGCGGTTCACCGCCAGGGTCGTCTTCCAAGAAAGTACGGCGCTCCTCTTAATGCACAGTTACAACATTTACTGATCAAGGCCTATAGTATATCATTTATGCCATGCGCGTTCTACTTCTATGTCAAGATAGTGTGCTTGTTTCTTCAGCATGACTTCCCGATCCTGCTGTTTGCTATGGGTGTGACCCAGTAAATGCAACATGCCGTGACAGAAAAGCAGCCTTACTTCATTGCGCATGGCCGACCGATTGCCGTCGCAGAAGCGATGAACCGTTTCAAGGGAAATTACGATATCCCCCAGTATTGCAGGGCCTTCGTGGCCTGGGGAGTCTTGCTGGAACGAGAGTACATCCGTCGGTTCATCTTTACCGCGGTACTGGTGGTTCAAGTCCTGAATAAAGGGGTCATCGCAAAAGAGCAGACTCAGTTCCGCATCTTCGTTTTCCAGTCCCTCGCCAGCACAAATCCGCTGTCCGATGGCGGTCAAGTCGTTGCGTCTGTAAAGGCGCTTGAACGTGGACTGGCTCTGGATATCCACCTGCAACATCAGTTACCGGTTTCCTTTCTCCTGATTAGGGTAAGCCACCCGCGTGTGCATGGCGTTAGTCAGGGCTTTAGCGACCACGTCGCGTATCTGTGTCAGTTGTCGCAGCGTGAGATTGCAATCTTCAAACTGGTTGTCGTCGGAACGCGCCCGTATAATCTTACCCACGAATTTCCGAACTGTTTCGAGGTTCGGGTTTTCCAGGGATCGTACACCCGATTCCGAGGCGTCACAAATCATGAGAATCGCGGTTTCTGGACGCTGCGGCTTGGGACCAGGATACCGAAACTCGGTTTCTGGAAATTCCATTTCAGGATTCTGTTCTTGTGCCTTCTCATAAAAGAAGCCAATCTTACAGGTACCATGATGTTCGAGGATACCATTGATAATGGGTTGAGGAAGTTTGTGGTCCTGAGCCTCACGGACACCTTCCACTACATGCTGGCGAATCTTGCGGACGCTTACCAGCGGCGGTAAAGAATCATGTACATTCTTCTGTCCAGACTGATTTTCCGTGAAGTAGTCTGGATTCTTGCCTTTGCCGATATCATGATAATACGCACAGACTCGGGCAAGTAGGCCATTGGCGCCAATCGCGTCGGCTGCTGCCTCGGCAATCTGGCCCAGAAGCAGACTGTGCGCGTAGGTGGCAGGAGCAGCTAGAGCAAGTTTGCGCAGCAATTCGTTGTTAAGATCGCTGTATTCCAGCAACTGCATATCCGTTGTAATACCAAAAAGTTTTTCAAGCCAAGGTAGTACGCCCGGCGCGGCAAGAAGACACAGCGCACCGTTAAGTAGAATCAGGAATATACGCCGAAAAAACAAATCGCCAAACAAGGTATCCGTTGCAAGGATGGCAGCGCAGGTCGCCAGTACGCCTACCAGAGTGGCCACGATGGCCGCCGCAGTCATGTCACTGCGCTTGCGGACGCCATATATTGAAAATGAACCTGCGATAGTCATGGCCCCGGCAACCAGCAGCAGACGCCAGTTATACTGATACTGGGCGGAGACCAGCGCTGCTGCAAGGGCGCCGAACAGTGCCGCACGCTGTGGGCCCACTAGAATAGCATACAAAATACCCGCCGTGGCCACAGGCAACACGTAGCCTGTCGGTTCAAAATAGGAAATGATTCTGCCCAGAATCAGAATGCTGCAAAGGAGCAACAGAGCCAGGTTGAATGCAGTTGTTGGTGATGCCTGGCTGTAGGTCTGTTTGAAATGTAAACGTTTGTGTATACCCAGAAAAACCAAAAACACGAGCATAATATGGGCAAGCATGGTATTCAGGGTACGTCGAAGCGGCTGTTCATCATTGGCCAGGATATTCAGATACGTCTCAACATCCGATCGGGATTGCTCTGTCCAGCGTCTGCCCCGGTCCTGCACAATTTCACCGGCTTCGATTTCCTTAATGACTGGTGGAACAGACTCACGCGCCCTAGCCCGTGCCCCTTCCGTATAAATTTTGTCTTCCTGCAGGGTGACCACCACCAGATGCTGTGCTAAAGCAAAGGCAGCATCGTGCATGCGTGCCCACCTGTCAGACATGGACATCTCTCGCGCGGCGCGTTGTGCCGTTTCCGTGAGCCGTGCGTCCAGTTCTTCTTTTGCCTTCTCCACAGTAACTACTTCTCCGAGGGTGAGCTCCGTAGTTAGCGGCAAATCTCCTAACACCTGATCCCGCATAATCACGATACGCCGGGACTCAAAGGCGGGTACCAGTATTTCCTGGCGAATACCCTTCATCAGCACATATTCCAGACCTTCCAGCGCAATCTTTCCCATAATGTCACTTTTTTGAAAAAGTATTGGTTCGGCGGGTTCCACTACGAAGCGGGTTCCAATAACGTCTGGGGACTCCTCTTCAGTGACATCTTGTAATGAGTCACGTTCAGTGAAATCTCGCTCGGGAAGACTTATAATATCCGGAGTGAGCCAGAGTGCAAGCAGGTCCGGCTCGGGAAAGTCCGCCCAATCGGGATTTTCTTTCAGAGCGGTTGCATGGGCGGACACCACTCGTGTCACAAGAGAATCAACGGTCTGGTCTTCTGTGGAAGCACGCATTGCCTCAATAATTGCCTGAGACACACTATCACGTTCACCGCGTAGGCGGGCAATTCTCTCTCTGAGAAGTTGTGTCTGCTGTATAACGGCGTTGCGGTCAATGCGGAAGTAATCTGGTACTTTCGAGGCCTCCTGTTTTTTTGCTTCGGCAGTACGGGCAAGGTCAGGCGTCTCAAAATAAAATTGCGCTCTGATTTCACGGGTGGAGACGTTGCCATGAAGTTCCGTCTGGAGCGGCATATCTTTGGTGGGTTCGCGTGTCAAGGCTGCAACACAAATAATGAAGGCAAGAAATACGCCAAGCCATTGCACCAAGCGTTTGCGGCCTGTCGCAGAGTTTAATTCCTGCGCGACAGCAGCGCCAACATTAGGTCGTTTTTCGGATTTATGGGTATTCATTTATTTTAGATTTTCCAGCAGCAATTCAACTGATGGCTATGTGTTTTGAAATTACTCAGATAGGAGGTTTGTCAATATTGTGCAACGCCGGGTGGACCTGACTGTTGCACGATGTATGCGTCCGAATCTGCCATGTCTCCAGGCACTGGAGAATGGGGTTGCCGTATTTGCTTTCCTGTTACTTCGTACGCATTTATAATCCGCTGTACCAGTGCATTTCGTACTACATCCCTGCTGCTGAGATGCACCATACCTATACCGTTGATATTTTGCAGCACACGTCGCGCGTCAACCAGCCCCGATGTTATGTTCTGAGGCAGATCAACCTGAGTGATATCTCCGGTAACCACCGCTTTGGAATTCTGGCCTAATCGTGTCAGAAACATCATCATTTGGTCTACCGTAGTATTTTGTGCTTCGTCCAGAATAATGAAGGCGTTATCCAGTGTGCGTCCCCGCATGAAGGCCAGTGGCGCTACTTCGATACACTCCTGATCAATTAAACGGCTCACCCGATCCATATCTACCATGGAATAGAGGGCATCATACAGTGGTCGGAGGTAGGGGTTTACTTTTTGGGCCAAGTCGCCCGGAAGAAAGCCCAGACGCTCCCCCGCTTCCACTGCAGGACGGGTCAATACCAGTCTTTTGACCTGATGGTTCAATAAAGCCGACACGGCGACTGCCATGGCAAGGTACGTCTTGCCTGTGCCAGCTGGTCCAATTGCCAGCGTTATATCGTGGGCATTGATAGCGTCCAGATATTCCTTTTGTCCCTGAGTGCGGGGGCGGATATGCACGTCAGCACGTATTGCGGCGGGCTGTTGCGACAGCAGACTGCTGCGCTTACCGTTTTCTGGGGAACACAATGTTGCAAGTGCATACTCATAGTCGGAAAAAGAGGGGGTATACCCTCGACGGACTGCCTTCAGCATGTCCGCCAGCATGACACTGACAGCATTGGCGGACTCTTCTTCGCCGATGACCACTACCTTCGCGCCACGATCAACAATACGCACCTGTGATCGTGACTGAATGAATTTGCGAATTTCACCGTTATGCCCCAGCAGTTTCAGCGATTCTTCCTGGCTGTCAAGTTCAATCTCACAATTCAGTACCGTTTGAAAACCCTTTCGGTAATGCCACAGAAACGACGTTCATGACATAATGTCATGCCTACCCTGAAAAACGCCTGTATTGTAATCAAAACACCTCAGACAAGCAACATTCTGGCGAAAATATGTATAGTATACTATGGTAGTGTATCCGCGGAATTTGCTTTGATCAAAGGGAAACGCTGAAGATGATGTCTGCAATGTTCTGGTCATAAGGTGCGCGTACGATGCCTCGATCGGTAATAAATCCTGCGATAAGTTCTGCTGGGGTAACATCAAAGGCCGGGTTAAAAACGGAAATGCCTTGAGGGGCAATAACGGTTTGCCGGAGATGGGTTACCTCGTCGGCATTGCGTTGCTCAATTGGTATCGCGCTCCCATCGGGAGTTTTGTGGTCAAAAGTGCTGGATGGGGCAGCCACATAAAAGGGGATATTGTGGGCGCGAGCAAGAAGCGCCACTCCATAGGTACCGATTTTATTAGCCGTGTCCCCATTGGCTGCAATGCGGTCAGCCCCCACGATTACAAGATCAACCAATCCCTGCCTCATAACCTGTGCGGCCATATTATCACAGATCAGGGTGACATCAATGTCTGCTTGTGACAGTTCCCATGTAGTGAGCCTTGCCCCCTGAAGCAGAGGACGGGTCTCATCGGCATACACCTTGAACTGCTGCCCATTTTCCTTGGCAATATAAAAAGGTGCCAGCGCTGTTCCGTATCCTGACGTAGCCAGTCCCCCAGCATTGCAGTGGGTGAGTATGCCGCCACCATCAGGGATAAGGGTTGCGCCGTATTTACCTATAGCGCGACACATGGCCACATCTTCTTCAAAAATGGCATTGGCTTCTTTTTCAAGCAACTCCAGAAGTTTCTCGCTGGAAGAACAATTGCTGGCCTTGTCCAACACCCGGGTCATTCGGTCCAGTGCATAAAAAAGATTTACGGCGGTGGGGCGCGATGTGGCCAGATAGGCGATGGAATCCCGGATGGCAGCTACACTGTTGTTCTGGATAGCTGCTACGACAACACCGTAGGCAGCGCAAATACCTATGGCAGGAGCGCCGCGCACCCGAAGTACCTTGATGGCTTCCCACACATCTCCAACAGTTTTCAGCTCAATATAGGACTCCCTATCAGGCAAAAGGGTCTGATCAATAATGAACAATTTCTTTTCTTTCCAGGCCAGAGTATTTGTTGGCATCTTCAGTTTTCTCCACTTTTGAAGGGTGATTTGCGGTATACTACCACAATAAATATTGTTGTCATAGTTTTTACGATGAAATGAAAAGAATATATGCCCATAAAAATCGAGACCATAGTAACGGATATGGAGACTGGGGTGCGGCTGGATGTGTTCCTGGCCGCTGCAGTGGAAGATGCCAGTCGTTCGTTTTTGAAAAAAATCATTAAAGACGGCGAAGTGCTGGTTAACGGACAGGTGTGTACCAAGCCTTCTCAAACCGTCGCGGAAAACGACGATGTGCATGTTACCTTGCCAGACCCACTACCCACAGAGCCAACACCCGAAAACCTGCCTCTGGAGATTCTATACGAAGATGCAGACCTCGTGGTGGTAAATAAACAAGCCGGTATGGTGGTGCATCCTGCACCGGGTCACGAGACTGGTACGCTGGTGAATGCGCTCTTGTATCATTGTGACGGGTACAAACAAAGTGGCGGCGATCCACGGCGTCCCGGCATTGTGCATCGCCTCGACCGTGACACCTCGGGCGTAATGGTTGCTGCCAAACATCCCCAGTCGTACAGTCATCTTGCATACCAAGCGGCATCCCACGCTTTTGACCGGCAGTATGTTGCGCTGGCCAGAGGCGAATTCAAGGAACAGTACGGGTGTATCAATGCAGGCATGGGGCGGAGTCTTGCCGATCCTTCGCGCATGGCGGTGACAGGAGTTCGAGCCAAAGAGGCTGTTACTCATTTTGAAACGTTGGAGCGTTTTGGTGTGGCGTGTCTGGTAAAACTGCAGCTTGAAACCGGACGTACCCATCAGATACGCGTCCACCTTCGCTTTGCAGGACATCCGGTGCTGGGCGACCCTGTGTACGGTGAAACGCGCTATCAGGGCTGGGCTATACCTTTAGAAACCAAGGAGACCTTGCGCTCCTTACAGGGACAGGCGCTGCATGCCGAACGCCTCGGTTTTGAACATCCCACAAGTGGCGATCGTTTGTTCTTCACATCACCCCCTCCCCCCGATTTTCAAAATGCCCTGCAGGCGTTGCGACAAGTTACGGGTTAAGAGTGATTTCGGAGTTTTCCCGACAACCAGTCTACGGCTTGTTTGATTTCCTTCGAGATACCGGGCCAGAGATGACCGCCTTTATCATTGTACACCAATTCGACTTCACCACCAGACCGATGCAGGGTTGTTGCAAGTTTTTCTGCCTGTTGCCAGGGAACCACCATATCTTTTTTGCCTTGAATGATCAGGAAAGGTGGTGGCTGAACAGGCGCAAGCCTTGCCGGTGATAATGACGTGAGTTTTTCCTGGAGTTCTGACTGGGAAATAGTTGACTTTCCGCCGTGAACCAAAAGGCGAGTAAGATCAAGTCCCTCAAGATTAAAACTCGTAATGGGTACGCCGCCATAATCCAGCAGGTCTGTGGGCGGAAAAAACAGTGCCGCAGCACGTATGTGAGTATTCTCTTTTTGCCAAGGTTCTCGTGCGTGCCTGCGGGGTTCCTCTGGTGACAGGGCTGCAAGTGCGGCGAGGTGACCACCAGCGGATACGCCCATAATTCCAATTCGTTTCTGGTCAACACCATAGACCGGCGCATATCCTTTGACATGACGAATTGCGGCGTAAATATGGGTGACCATTTCCCGCCCCGTGAAGATGGGCAGGGAACCGGGAGATACGGCAAACACCGTTATTCCTTGTTCGCAAAGCGCATCAATAAGTCCGAAACCAATATGTTCATTCAGCATGGTACGGTCGGCGTGCCATCCACCGCTTACAACATCGATAACACCAGCATGCGATGAAGACACCAAGGGTTGAAAAACATCCATAACCAGTCCAACCCCGTGGGCCTCGGCGTAGACAATATTTTTAAATTGCTGGTAGTTATTACGGGTATGAGGACGCAGATGCAAAGATGCCGCAGGGTGATGCAGCATTTCAACGCGCTGAAAATCTGTATACTTCACGACAATTTTGGTTTCCCAGTATTTTGTGGATAAAAAAATCCTGCCTATTCAGTAACAGGCAGGATATGAAAAAAACAAAGCATTAAGCACTTATTGTATCGGAGGCGGAGGCGGCATGTCGCCGGGCGGAGGCGGTATATCACCGGCAGACGGTTCCATTTCTTCGCGCTTCTGCAATACAAGTTTGTCAAACTTCAGGATAACACGAAGGTCAGGAGCAATCTGGGCCAAATCGTTGCGCAGGAAATTCATGAATGTTGTTCCGGCAGGAATGACACGGCTGAATTTACGTTGCTCCATATCCAGCGCTTCCAATTCGGCGGGGACATCAACCATGACGCCAAACTTGGCCGCGTGCTGACGAATAATAACAAGGTAATCCACATTTTCTAGTTTCAATTCTTCTTCAGACATGGGCGTCGTCAACATCCGGTTGAATTCCACGGAAACCTCATCTCCGGGGATGACATGAGGTACGTGACGCACGTCTCCCAATCCATCTTCTGAGCGCCCGCTGATTTTATCTGAGGCATATTCGATTCGATCTATTGCGGTGCGGGGAAGTTGCAGTGGGGCTTCATTTTCAAGAAACTCAATTTCAACATAAAGAGGGTTCTCTCGCCCTATCCTGATGCCACGCAGCTCTTTACCACTCTTTAGATAAACGACATCGCTTTCTTCCATTTCATAGGAGGGTGCATCTGCATCGTTTGGGCTTGTTTGGGGTGGTATCCCCTCAGGCTGGGCGACTCCCGGTATGGCCATAGCCAACAACACAATTACAACGGCAACAGTTTTCCTGAACATAATAGGCTACCTTCAATCGGTTTAATCTTGTGACACTATTCTCTACCAGACCTGGATTGTATCTGATTAAAGAAACAAAAACAAAACAACTCGGTGTTACGTAATTATACAAATATTTGCTGCTTCAGTCCATTTTTATAATTTGGCGGTGTAGATGATCACAATACAGCTGACTGCCCAGAGTATTACGGCAATACAGGTGGGCATATCTTTCAATAGTGCGAGACTGGGATCGCCGGATTCATTGCGCTGGATGAGCCATAAATAACGGGCTAGACCGTAAACCACAAAGGGTAGCGTCATATACAATTTATCCGTTCCAAGACGGTCCACTACTTCAGGGCTACAAGTATAGATGGTGAACGTAATGAGCGCACCTCCGGCCACCACCACAAGCATCTGATCAATAAAGGCGATACTGTAATGATGAAGCACTTCCCTGTGGCTGCGTGCCTCTTTTTCCAGCAAGGCAATTTCGCCGCGCCGTTTTCCCAGCGCTAGAAACAAGGCAAGAAACAGGGTGCAGACAATCAGCCAGTTGGAAAACACCACATGAATGGCAACCGCACCGGCAATGGCACGTATGACAAATCCCAACGCAACAAAAATTACATCAACAATGAAGATATTCTTGAGCAGTACACTGTAACTGAATGTCATTCCAAGGTAAAATAGCAGGGCCAGGAGAAAGGGCATACCGAGACCGATGGCTGTGCCAACGGCGGCCACTAAAAGACAGGCGGCAACGAGAGCGGCGGAAACATGGGAAATCTTGCCGGCAGGCAGCGGGCGCAGACACTTTCGCGGGTGTTTTTTGTCCTGCTTGTAATCGAGGATGTCATTGATAATGTACGTGGCACTGGCGGCAAGACAGAATGCAAAGGTGGCCACCAGACTGCGCACTATGGAGGTCGGGTCGCCAAGTTGTTGTGCAAATACAAGCGGCAGCAGCACGAGCCCGTTTTTAGACCACTGGTAAACGCGCAGTAACTGAATCAGCATCATTATTCTTGTATGAAGTAATTTCATCGTGCTATATGCTCATCTTCTTGAACTGCCATTCAGGAATACTCTTTATAATAGCAAGGATATATCGCCAAAAAACCGGTACGTAGGCCACGTTCTTTTTCTTCAGAATGGCACGTACGATGGCGTGACCGGCGCTAGCAGGATCGGCCACAAGTATTTGGGGAAGGCCCATCCCATAGGTCATGGGGGTGTCCATAAATCCGGGCTTGATAGTGGTGACCTGAACACCGGAAACATGAAGACGATTGCGTAATCCTTGCAGGTAGGCGCTTAACCCGGCTTTTGAAGCACCATAAATATAGTTCATTTTTCGGCCCCGATCACCGGCTACAGAGGAGAGTGCGGCAATAAACCCGGATTTTCGTTCTTCAAATCCAGCCGCAAACTGCTCAATAATTGCTATGGCGCCAGTCAGGTTGGTATCCAGGGTGCGGCGCATGACTTCAATGTCTTTTTGCGCCTCTTCCTGGTCAGCCATATATCCGAAACACACGACAACACCGCCCGGAAAATGCCCCAATGCATCTGTACAGCGCTGAATAAAAAGAGGATGTTCGACAAAGTGCAATGCGTCGAATTCAAGGCAATGGCAGGAAATTTCATGTCGCACCTGTAAATCTGTGGCAAGAGTATTCAGTTCTTGTATATCGCGTCCTGCTAGCACTACATCAAAACCTTTTCGGGCAAAACCATCGGCGATATAGCGCGCCACGCCTGACAAGGCTCCAAGTATGACCACAGAGTTGGGATATGCCGTTGACATGGAGGTTCTCCTGTTATCCATCAATGCGTAACCGACGCGAGAGACTGGAACTAATGACACGGTTCGGATCGAGTGTAGCCCTAATTGCACGAAATTCGTCCAGTCGGGGATACATCGCTGCGAAGGTTTCCGGACGGCTCAGCGTATCTTTGGCAAGATATAGCCGACCGCCGTACTCAAGTAACAGGCGGTCTAATGCACCTGCAAAATCTTCAAGGCCGTGCCCATTTGGGATGTCCAATGTCAGGGTGTATCCGGGCATAGGATGGGATAACATGCCGGGCCCGGATTCCCCGAAACATTTGAGTACGGCAAGAAAGGAAGCGCGCCCCGATGCCGCCAGTCTTTCAAGCATCTTCACCAGGCCGGGACGACTTTCCATGGGGAATGTGGCTTGGTATTGCACGAATCCTTTTTTGCCGTACATGCGGTTCCAATGATGAATGCCGTCCAATGGATAAAAATACTTGTCATAATCCATAATAACACCGGCAGCATCCCGGTTTTTGGCATAGAACAGCGTATTGAATGCCTTGATGCTGTAGGGATTTAATACAAAACCGGGAAAATCAATGGGCACAGCCATCTTGAGTCGTTTGGGAAGCCGATAAGGGGTGCGCGCCAGTTTATCTGGAAGTTCTGTTGATATGGCGTGAGCACCGCGCATAAGCACTGAACGTCCCAGGGAAGCCCCGGAAGCAAGGCAGTCCACCCACGCCACAGAATACAGGTAGTCTTTGTCGGAGGTGCTCATGGCCTCCAAAACGGCATCCAGATTGGCACAGCGTTTATAGTCTACGCGAACGTATGCAGATTCCACGGGACGCAGTCTTAATGTTGCAGACAGGATGATGCCTGTTAATCCCGCGCCTCCGGCAGTTGCCCAGAAAATATCGCTGTTCTCTTCGGGGGAACAGTGCAGGATACCCCGTGCTGGAGTCCACAGGGAAATAGCATCCACAAACTGTGTAAACGTACCATCGCAATGGTGGTTCTTGCCATGTACATCATTTGCAATTGCGCCAGCGACGGTAACAAACTTGGTGCCCGGCGTCACAGGTAGAAAAAAACCACGAGGAACAAACACGTCCAGGATTTCGGCAAGGGTGACGCCGCCTTCACATTCCAGAACCCCTGTCTCAGCATTAAAATGCTGCATACGGTTCATGCGGGACATGTCCAGCACGGAACCCTCGCCATTTACTGCAGCATCACCATAACTGCGTCCGACCCCGCGCGCGATGAAAGAGGACGGCGGGTCTGTAAGAAATGATTGCAGTTCAGAGGTGCGTTCAGGACGGTAGGCAGTACAGGAAACGGGTTCATACCTTCCCCATCCGGCCAATGATAATTTCGCCGATGCAAGTGACAACGGGTATTCCTCTCTACATCATGTTTAAAACATAAGCAATGACCTACAAACACAAACAGAGTATAGCCAATGAAAGTATAGTTATACAATTCAGATGAGAAAACCTAGGTTTGGGAGGAGTCCCGCTTTTTCCAAAATTCATGCCAACTACTTCCTCGAGCGGGACGTTTCACAGGTGCAATATCCACGTAAATGATTTTCTCGGCGTCAGAACCGTAGGGACCTTGAACAACTTCGTTGCCATCCGGTCCGATAACCAATGAAGACCCAATGCACTTCTTTCCTGTCCAGGGACCACTTTCCATAGGTCCGACGTTACTTACCCCTGCAATCCACACGTTAAATTCACGAGCAACAGGAATATATGCGTCACGCCAGGTATCGCCATAGGGGTACTGCTGGTTGTCATGGTCCGCAGCGACCGCCCAGGCGCAAGGAGAAATGATCATATCAGCGCCCATGTAGCAAAGCGAACGGCTTATAACAAGGTCTTTGGCAAAGCCGTCGGCACAAATCATCAGCCCCAGTGTGCCTAGCTCCGTAGCGACCACGCCAAGCCTGTCCCCTTGTGCATAATACGGATGACCAATATCAAGTTCGTTCATCTTGCGATGCAAGCATAGCAATTCACCCTGCTTTCCGATAATAACAGCAGCGTTATATACGTTACCTCCCGAACGTTCTGTAAGACCGGCACAAACATAAACCTGGTTTTCGGTTGCCATTTTAGACATCTGGCAATAGGATGCTCCATCAGGGATTGGCTCAGCGGCTTCTGCACTTGCAGGATGCGTCCAGCCGATGTCCATAGTTTCCGGCAGCACAATAAGTTTACTGCCGTGTGCAGCAGCTTCATTGATAAGGTCACAGGCATGGGTAAGATTGGATGCTTTATCACCTCCAACAACGCGCATTTGTATTAACGCCAGTTCAAAGTGCATGTAATGAGTACCTTTTTTTGAGATTAAAACATTCCATAGGGGTCCAAATCTATCTTCAGTTTAACCTGCTTCTTGGGGCATGACGCATCAAAGGTTTCCCGCACCGCCCGGGCAATATCATTTATCCGGCTTGCGCTGCGCGACATAATGGCGAAATTCCAGCGGTACATTTTTTTCATACGGCGTATGCTGGCAGGTGCAGGTCCCAATAAGGCCATGCCGCGATACCCAAACCGGTCAATCTGTTCACAGGTAATACGCCGAAGGCGCATGCTTTCCCGTTCGGCATCCATCGGATCGCTGGCTTCTATCATGAAGTTTACCATCCGTCGGAATGGCGGATAACCGGCATCCTGACGGTACTGAATTTCCTTGCCGTAAAAACCTTCATAATCATGACCTGCCGCCGCTGCAATAGCATAATGTTTTGGACGGTAGGTTTGTATATAAACTTCCCCAGGACGGCTGCCCCGTCCTGCTCTTCCGCTAACTTGGGTCAGCAGCTGAAAGGCCTGCTCTGCGGAACGGAAATCGGGAAGCGTCAGGCCTGCATCGGCGTTGATGACGCCCACAAGTGTGACCCCCGGATAGTCGTGGCCTTTAGCAAGCATCTGCGTACCGATGAGTATATCAATTTCTCCATTGGCGAAACGCCCCAGAATTTTTGCATGTCCCCCCTTCCCTGCCGTTGTATCGGCATCCATACGCTCAATGCGCGCACCGGAAAAACTGCGAAGCAGGTAGTCTTCCGCTTTCTGTGTGCCCAGCCCCAGATAGACCAATGGATTAAAGCCGCACGAGTCGCACGTTTCTGGTTTGGGACGGGTGGCGCTACAGTAATGACAACGCAACTCCCCGCCAGCACTGTGATATGTCAACGACACCTGGCAATCCTCGCATTGCGCTACCCAACCACAGGCCGGGCATAGTACAACCGGCGAAAACCCACGGCGATTTAGTAACAGGATTATCTGTTCTTTTGCAGATAAGCGTTGCTCAATGGCGGTTTCGAGAATTGGGGACAGCACCAGTTGTCCGGGATTTTCAATTTGTTCCCGACGCATATCCACTAAATGTACTTTGGGCAGTACGCCAGCCGTGGCACGCTGCAACAACTCCAGACGCGTTGATTTCTGGGTTTCCGAGTTGTAGTAGGATTCTACCGAGGGGGTAGCGGAACCAAGCACGCAAACGGCCCTGTTCTTGCGTGCGCGAACAATGGCCACATCACGGGCATGATAGCGTGGCGTCTCATTTTGTTTGTAGGAATTATCGTGTTCTTCGTCCACGATGATAATCCCCACATCCGGCAGGGGTGCAAATACCGCCGAACGCGCTCCCACCACAATGCGCACCTTTCCCTGTCGGGCACGCCGCCAGGCATCGTAGCGTTCTCCATCACTCAGGCCGCTGTGCAGCACGGCAATATCCTGGCTGAAACGGGCATAGAACCGGCCCACCGTTTGGGGGGTCAACGATATTTCGGGAACCAGCATGATGGCGTCACGTCCCTGTTGCAGCACCGTTTCAATGGCCTGTAGGTATACTTCCGTCTTGCCTGAACCGGTAATACCTCGCAACAGGAAGGTCGCATATCGTTTTTCGTCAACCGCACCGCAGAGTGCTTCGTAGGTGGCCTGTTGTTCCGGATTCAACCGATGTTTTGTTGCGGCAAGTGCATCGGCTTTCATGTCGGGAACCCGGTACAATTCGGATTCATACAACGTCACCAGCCCCGCTTTTTCAAGGGCCTGTAATACTGTCTTGTTAGTATTGTGCTTGGTATATAATGCTGTTGCGGCGCGCTCATGTTCACCCTGCAAGAGATCGAGATAGACTGCAGCCCGTTTTGGTGCGCGTCGTTGCATGGCCATCAGTTCGTCTGTATCGGGCACGGCGTCTTTGATCAGACGCACCCACAGTTCTTTCAGGATGTTCTCTTCGCTGTCGCGAAAAATGCGCTCCTCCCGAAGGACGTCACGTTTCACCAGCGCATTTAAGGTATTGCTTAACGACTGGCCTCCGCATTCCTTGGCCAGTTGACCTGTAGTCAAGGGACCACGGGTGTACAGTGCCGCAATAATTTTGCGCTGCCGATCGCTGAAACGGCCCGTGCCCACCTGTTCTGTTACAAGGTGATATCGGATTTTTGGGCCTGTCTTGATGGCGGCGGGCACGGCACATGCCAGGGCCTCGCCCCAGGAGCAACAGTAGTATTCCGCTATCCATTGACACAGGTTCAACATGGCATCATCGAATATGGGCGCATCGTCCGGCAGATCAATTATGGGGCGCGGTTCTGCAACAGCGCTCTCCCCCATTACCTTTACCACAATGCCCAGTTTGACCCGCGATTGAACTGGCGCCAAAGCACGCATACCCACGGCTACCCTGTCATGCAGTGCCCGGGGGACTTCATAGGTCAGTGTCTTGTCCAATGCCAGCGGGAACGCAAGTTCCACATAGTGTTTATTTTCATTGTCTGAATGCAACAACAGGTACCTTGTGTTTGTAATGGGATCGTTAATGCCACCATCATACCAATTTATACACCAGTACCGCGAACAGGAAAGCGCACGATTGTTGTCAGCAAACGTAGGCACCACATCCCTGTCATGTCGTCTTTTCAAATAACTATTTTCGCAAAAACCATACATTCGTTTGTGTAATCACTGCCAGCATTGATACTATATACGGGACGGGGCATGGGTTTACACAGAAAAATGGTTTTGTTGCAACGAGATCAAGGGGGATAATACCCCCTAAAGCAGGTTTAGTATCATAAGTATGAAAATACCCCAGAAAAGAATACGAAATTTTTGCATAATCGCCCATATTGACCACGGCAAGTCCACGCTTGCTGACCGTCTGCTTGAGTTTACGCATACGGTTGACGAGCGGAATATGAAAGAACAGACGCTGGACACCATGGACATTGAGCGGGAACGCGGTATTACCATCAAATCCGTTGCTGTACGCATGGAATATCTGGCGAATGACGGCGAGATGTATATGTTGAACCTGATCGATACACCCGGGCACGTGGATTTTGCCTATGAGGTGTCCCGATCCATGGCCGCCTGCGAAGGCGCCCTGCTTTTGGTGGATGCTGCACAGGGTGTGGAGGCGCAGACCCTGGCTAATGCCTATAAGGCCATTGAGCAGAACCTCGAAATCGTGCCGGTTATCAACAAGATTGATTTGCCGGCCGCCGATATTGAAAGCGCACGGCGTCAAATTGAAGAGGTAGTCGGATTGCCTGCAGATGAAGCGTTGTTGGTGAGCGCAAAATCCGGTTTGGGCGCACAGGATGTTTTGGAGGCAGTTGTGCAACGCATGCCCGCTCCGACAGGGGATTTGGACGTGCCCCTGCGTGCCTTAATCTTTGATGCCGTTTATAATTCCTACCGGGGTGTCATTGTCTATGTTCGTATTATGGAGGGCGCCATCCGAAAGGGGCAGCGGGTTACCATGATGATTACCGGCGCAAAGTATGATGTTGTTGAAGTTGGTTCGCTACATCCACAGGCCATTCCCCGGGATGATCTTACCGCCGGGGAAGTGGGATATTTAATCTGTAATATCAAGACCTTGGCGGATACGCAGATTGGCGATACGGTGACCGATACGGACAAGCCAGCGGCAAGTCCCCTTCCCGGATACAAGGAGGTGAAACCGGTGGTATTTTCGGGGTTGTATCCTGCTGTTGCTACGGATTACGAAGAACTGCGTGATGCCCTGGATAAATTGCACTTGAACGATGTTTCTTTTCAATACCATGCAGACAGTTCAGATGCGCTTGGGCTCGGATTTCGTCTTGGTTTTCTGGGCCTGCTACACATGGAAATTGTTCAGGAGCGGCTCGAACGGGAATTCGGTCTCACCCTCGTAACCACTATGCCGAATGTGGCGTATATCGTGCATAAAACAGATGGTTCGACGATCGAGATTGAAAAAGCATCACAAATGCCGGACCCCGCAGAGATTGAAACTATCGAGGAGCCTTACATCGAAGCGGATATCATGTGCCCTACCCAATACCTCAGTACCGTTATTGAACTCTGCAAGCGAAAGCGGGGCATTCATGTGAGAGTGGATTATATTGATGGCAGCCGTTGCATGGCGGTTTATAAGATGCCGCTGGCGGAAATCGTTCTTGATTTTTATGATAAATTGAAAAGTTTCACGCGTGGTTATGGTTCCCTGGAGTATCAACTAATTGGACATCAACCGGGTAATCTAGTGAAACTGGACATCATGTTGAATGGCGAACCTGTGGATGCCCTTTCAACGATTGTACATCGCGAAAACGCGGTGCGTCTTGGCCGTGCTCTTGCCCAGAAACTGCGCAAGTTGATTCCGCGCCAGCAATATGAAGTGGCCATTCAGGCGGCAATTCACAAAAAAATTATTGTGCGCGAAACCATTTCGCCGTTGCGCAAGAATGTGACTGCCAAATGCTATGGTGGTGACATTACCCGAAAACGTAAACTGCTGGAAAAGCAAAAGGAAGGCAAGAAACGCATGAAGCAGATTGGGACGGTCGAAGTTCCCCAGGAAGCGTTCATGGCTTTGTTGCGCGTGAATGAGGATGATAATGGCTGATAGTGATGACGCCAGTTCAAAAGACATCTCGGAAGATGTTTCAGCCGCCCCAGGCGGTATTGTGGGTTTCATACAAGCCGTGACAGGCCCCTGGACAAAACAGAATCTGTTCAGTTGGCTTGGCATTATTCTGTTGGTTCTTTTTATTAAGGGCTGCGTTATAGACCAGTATACTATTCCCACCGGTTCCATGGAGCCTACACTGATTGGGGATCCCCGCTTTTTTCGTGGGGACCGTGTGCTGGTAAAAAAATGGGTTTATGGTCCACGAATTCCTTTCACCACAAAACGACTCTGGCGTTGGGGCGAACCTGACCGTTGGGACATCGTTGTATTTCATGCAGTTGATCCGAATGCGAAGCATCCCATTTTAATTAAGCGCGTTGTAGGTCTTCCAGGAGAACATGTGCTGATTAGGGATGGAAAGATATGGATAAATGGGGATCCTGTAACTCCGCCGGGAGCATTGGCGAATATATTGCATTACACCGATGAACCCCACATAAGTGACGATGAAAGCAGGCGCCAGTTTCTTATGCTGGCACAGCAGAACAAACCATTGCCGAGCCTCGATCCCCTTGATCTCAATGTTCAGATTTTGTACTCGGAAATGGAAAAGTTGCATGCTGCTGTCGCGCATCTGCAGATAGACATGCTGAATCCAGCAGAGATCGAAGATCTGTGCACCAATGTAAATCCGGCGGCCTTGCGCCTGCTTCATGGGCTTTATGTCTATCTCAGTCCCAAAATGCAGTATGGTGTCATTGATAAACCTGAATTCTCGAATGTCCCTGAAAATCATTATCTCTTGCTGGGCGATAACAGCGAACACAGCATGGATGGACGTATGTTTGGCTGGGTGCCCCACAATCATCTTTATGGCCATACGTTTGCCGTCTGGTGGCCGTGGTCGCATCGCAAGGATTTTACGGGCTTCTCACATACATGGTGGGGAATGACGTTACTTTACGGCATTCCTGTTGTCCTCATCGGATTGGAACTCTTTTTGGCTTTGCGTCGAAAAACAAAAGTTTGATAGAGTAGGCTGGATTTGCGTATCCCTCTTTTAATTTGAAATAAAGAAAGTTTTTCTTATGGCATTGTTTAATGAATTGAATTGGCGCGGTTTCGTGAAGCAGATGACCCACGAAGAGTTGCCCGAAATCCTCGACAAGGAAAGCCTTCGCTTTTATTGTGGATTCGATCCCACTGCCGATAGTTTGCATATAGGCAGTCTGTTGCCCATTATGGGGTTGGCCCATTTTCAACGGCACGGCCATCGTCCAATTGCCCTGGTAGGCGGTGGTACGGGCCTGATTGGCGACCCCAGCGGAAAAAAACAGGAACGCAGTATGCTCACGCTTGAGGATGTTGCCCGCAATGTGGAAGGTATTCGCGGACAACTGGAGCGCTTCCTGGATTTTACCGGCGATAATGCCGCCTTGCTGCTGAATAACGCAGACTGGTTATGCGAGATAAAATTACTGGATTTCCTCCGCGATATTGGTAAGCACTTTTCCATCAACATGATGCTGAACCGCGACAGCGTGCGCATGCGGCTCGAAGACCGTGACCACGGCATCTCGTACACGGAGTTTTCGTATATCCTGTTGCAGTCCTATGATTTCTTGTACTTGAACAAGAAATATGACTGCCGGCTGCAGATTGGCGGGGCTGACCAATGGGGGAATATCGTTTCCGGTATGGACCTTGCCCGAAGGCTGCGCAATGCTTCCACCTATGGGCTGACCTTTCCGTTGGTAACCAAAGCCGACGGTTCGAAATTCGGCAAGTCTGAAGGCGGTAATATCTGGCTGGATGGAGAGCGCACCTCCCCGTACAAGTTTTATCAATTCTGGATGAATCAAACCGATGCCGATGTGGGCAGATACTTGCGTTATTTTACCTTTCTTTCGAGGGACGAGGTGGAAGCCTTGGACCAGCAGGTGACTGATGCTCCCCATGAACGGGCAGCACAACGCACCCTTGCTGCGGAAGTAACACGTCTAGTACACGGGGATACTGCACTGACAAATGCCATTGCCGCCTCGAAAGCCATGTTTGGCGGCGACTTATCGGTGCTGGATGAGCGTACGTTGGGCGAGATATTTGATGAGATGCCCAGCGCGGAGTTCTCCAAGTCTCTTCTGGAAGAAGAACGCCTTCTCATGGATGTCCTCGTGGATGCCGGTGTCTTTACAAGCAAAGGAGAAGCACGAAGGCTGGTGCGTAATGGCGGTTTATATGTGAACAATCAGCGTGTGGATGCAGAAGACCAGAAGATGGCAGAGGCCTTTCTCCTTGCCGGAGGTATGAGTGTCATACGAACTGGGAAAAAGAATTATCATCTGCTGAAATTTAAGTAGTATTGATTATAACGGACAATTACCAACAAAAAATATTAAACTGTAGGCTGGGTGAAGCGGATGCGGAACCCACCTTCCCGTCTGAAATGGCAGAAGGGTTGTGATGTTATTACCGGTGACGTCATATGTAGTATTTATTTTGATGGGGCAGATTGTTACCGCTGACTTTTTGCCAGCAACACCGCAAATCACCAGGAACCCTATATCTATCCTGGATATGCAGGAATCTTCTGCGGATGAGAAACTTACGGCCACAACCTTGCAGGGGCTTGTGAATCATGAGGAGCCGGAACTCTATCTGTTGCTGGCGGGCTGGGATACATTCTGGCGCGATCAGCTGGTGGACAAGAAACACATCACTATCAAGGAAATACTTTCGCTTGATAATGCTTTGAAAAAATACGCCGACCGTGTAAAGTCTATTATCCTTTATGATCCCAAGGTCTCCGCGTCTATCAATATCGCAACAATGATGGTCTCACTGGAGGAAGGCATCGTAGTCGACCCTGATATGAATTATGAATTGTTGCCGTCGGTAAAGACGGTGGATTTGCGTGGACGGTGGGATAGCAATGCCGCAGCGTACGAATGGGCGCTGGACAATCTCCTGCCCAAAATGAACCAGCACGTAATCGCCTGTTATCATCCAACGGCATGCAACCATCATCTGCGGGATTATCTTGTAAGTCAGAAAGTATTTCACTTTTGGGTCACCTCCCCTTCCACGCCCGGCACCACAGCGGATGAACAGCAACGCGAACGGGTGTTCTTCGAAAACCTGATGAAGGCCACGCCGTCTAACATTCCTGTGCTGGGGTTTTGGTACTCTGGCGGTGATCCCGGGCTGGATGAATATACAGGTGTGGGCCTGGCAGGTGAGTATGGAAAGATTACGGTTGTTACGGATTGGGCAACCAACTTTTCATTTCTTGGTGGATGCAGAGGGGATTTGACTGGTGCGATACAAAAATATGAGGCGCAACTTACAACCACGGATCCCCCACTCCAAAAGGATAAGATTTACCTGTGTTTTGATGTGGTGGAGTCTGGTGATGCCCCCAGTTATGTGCAGAGCAGGCAATATGAAGTGTTTCAGGATAAGGCACGCGGTGTTGTGCCCATAAACTGGAGTCTTGGCCCTGCCATTTTCGACCTGGCCCCGACCATTGCCGCCTATTATTATGAGCAGGCATCCCCCAACGACTATATCTACATGGCAATCTCCGGTGCCGGTTATTGTCATCCGTTCCGGGGCCTATTCTCAAAAACGCAGGATCCGGAGAAAAGTTGGGGCACCTATCTGGAGAAAACCCAGCATTACCTGGACCGCATGTACTGCCGGGATATCGGAATATACACCGACGCATGGAAGCCCTATGTACGTAGTGATGCCGATGTGGTTGTTATGCGTTTCCTGCAGGGATTGAAGAACATTGATAGTGTTGTACTCGGGATGGGGCGCGACGACGGCGTGGACTGTGACAGTTCCAACTATTTCATCAACGATAAGGATACGTCTGTCATTTCTCATGTCATGACACGCTGGGCGACTGATTATTCACAAAAAACACGGGAAGAAAATATCGCCTGGCTTGTAGAAGACATACGCGCACATGCCCCGAAGAAACGTCCCGGATTTATGCACGTTATGGCGTTAAGTTGGGCCTATACCCCTTCGGATATCGTGGCGGTTCTTGAAGAACTTGGTGACGAATACGTGCCCCTTGCAATTCCCCAGTTCAATTCGCTGTTTCGTAAGTATAATTCCAGCGTTGGTGAATAGAGCATAGAATGCTTTGTTTTGAGTTTAGGTGTCCTGTGGTATGGTGTAAAACAGTTAAGGGGATACATTTATGAGAAAGAAATTATCTATGTGGGTTCTTGTTATTCTGATTGTGCTGCTTGGTTTGGTGTTGGGCCGGGCCTATTTTTTTCAGGACGATCTGATTTTTCCCCGAACACACGATATATATCGAACCCCTGCAGATGTGCCTTTTCTATGGGACTATGAAGATATTTATGTTGATGTGAACGGGGAAAAGACCCACGGCTGGCTTATTGAACGCGAAAATGCAAGAGGATATGCGCTTTTCAGCCACGGCAACGCCGGTAATATTGCCGACCGTCTGGAGTCCATCCAGTTGCTGCGCCGACTGGGGTTTTCTGTGTTGGCCTATGATTACGGTGGCTATGGCTATAGCGCGGGACGTCCTTCGCAACAGCGTATTTACGCTGATGTAGAGGCAATGTGGTCTTATCTAATAGGAGAACGTGGTATTGAACCGGAGATGATTGTCCTGTTTGGGAGATCACTGGGGGGATCCGCCACGGCGCATTTGGCTTCAAAAGTAAAACCCGCTGCAGTCGTTTTGGAAAGCACCTTCACATCAATACCAGATGTTGTACGTTCGCTGCCATTGGGGTTCCTGTTGGCGCCATGTGTACGCCATCCGCTGCCTTCCATTGAAAAGATTAAGGACATCCACGCGCCATTATTGGTCATTCATAGCAAGGAAGACGATATTATCCCCTATGAACTTGGGCGTGCATTATTTGAGGCTGCGAATTCGCCAAAGACTTTTTTTGAAATACGCGGTGGACATAACGATGGATTTGTATTGTCTATGAAAAGTTACATGGAAGCCTGGGAACTTTTTCTCCAGGATATTCTTCCGCGGCTGGATTGATGATCGTGAGATTCACTTACCACAATACGTGGTTCTCTGACTTCGACAGTGTATGATTCAAAGTCAAGGGAAAGTAAAAGGTTAATTACTTGACCTACAACAGTTTCGTTTCACGCTGCAATTTATATTGTTGTATTGCTTTTATCCTTTTCTGTATACTTACGCAGTGTTTGGCGAATGAATGAGAAACATTCTCACGTAACAGGTAAAATTAAGGTGTGTTATCTGTAGTTGATAACTGAATAATTGAAAGGAGGGCGTCATGCCCAGAACAAAGTACGTATCAGAGAACGGTGCATTGGAACTTCTTGCTACCATCAATCCGGATAGTAATGTCTCGGTGTATGTGCAGTTGGAAAACCTTATCCATTTTGGAATTTCTTCAGGGAAATTGAAGGCTAAGGATCGGCTGCCACCAGCGCGTGAACTGGCAGAGAAACTCGACATAAATATGAATACCGTTTCCAAGGCGTATCGTGATCTTGTGGTTATGGGATTGCTTAGCACCCGACGAGGCCTTGGTGTATTCATTAACGAGGGCATCGAAGAACAATGCCGTACCACCTGCCGAAAAACAATTTTGAGACACATGTACGAGTCTATCGCAGAGGCGATGACGGCGGGTTTTAAGAATGATGAAATCCTGGAAATCACCCGAAAGGTCTTGGATACAGACCCTACACCCTATGGCAAGATTCCCGAGTCTCTTCAACCCCATCTATAGAACTTACATGCAGATTTGTTTTAACGACAATGAAATATTGTGGTAATTTGGTGGCGACACTTGCCCTTGCGTGCGGTGGGTGTCGCTTTTTTCTTGCCTAAACAAAGGAAATGTGTATAGTCTTGATAGAGAAAGACCATATGCCGCTAAAGATAAAGTCTGTTTCTTTCCATAAAAGCAATGTGTACTGGAGCAACGCCCTTAAAAGGTTCGATTTGTCCTGCGACGCTGTCCATCTTTGGAAATCTTCTTTGGTGGAGGTGAACGCACTACCGGAACACTGTCGCAGTTGGTTATCGGACGAAGAACACAGCCGTCTTCAAAACATTTCTGATCCAGAAAGACGCGATGAATATGCTAGTACGCGTATTATCGTGCGATATCTCGCTGGCGCTTATCTGGGAGTAATGCCATCTGCTGTTGTTCTACAGCAAGCGCCCAATAAAAAGGTTCTAATCGTCCCGCCAACATCCTCGATATTACCCTTGTTTACAGGATGGAGTCACAGCAAAGGCATTTTGCTGATTGCATTTTCACGCTGCGAAACAGGGGTTGACATTGAGGCAATCAGAGCCCAAGGGCTTTATCCGCATTTGAGTAGTCTTTTGCAGCAATATTTGAGTGAAGAGTGCGGTACTCCACAGCAGTTCACCGCTTATTGGTCTGCAAGCGAAGCCCTATTCAAGGCTTTTGGCAAAGGCACATTGTTGGGCATGCTGCGTAGTAAATATCTGCAACTTGAAGCATCAGATGCCCCGTGCGGTTATTACTTCGATGTGGATGGAACGCACATTGGCGCACTGGCATGCAACAGACCCTGTAACCTGTCCGGCTACCAATTCTCCTGGCGGTCATTACATGGGATGCAATGACTACGTGGTAAGAAAAATGAATGGTCGGGGTGAGAGGATTCGAACCTCCGGCCTCTTCGTCCCGAA
>CAZBNU010000044.1:0-16942 GCA_964493075.1 uncultured Nitrospirales bacterium
GAATTGTTCGCGTCCGGCAAAGGCTTCACCGATCCGGACGAGGCGAAACGCTTTGTTGCGGAAACGGGTGTGGACTGGCTGTCCGTGGCCATTGGCAGCGTTCACGGCGCCATCAGCGCCACGGCGCGGCGCGAGAAGAAACTTGAGGCGCGTCTGAGCATTGAACGGCTGGATGCGCTGAGGGAAGCCACAGGCATCCCGCTGGTGCTGCATGGCGGCACGGGCATCAAAAAGGAATGCGTACTGGAATCGGTACAGCATGGAATTGCTAAAATAAACATTGCCACGGCCATCCGTCAGCCCTACGAAGCGCTTATGGAAGAATCGCCGGAAGCGGCATTGGAAGCGGTGTACGAGGCGACGGTATCCGTGGTGCGTGATGATCTGGAATTAATGAATTCGGTGGATATACTCAACCCCGGCAAGTAAGCCGAAAGAAAGGGAATTTACATGAAGAAGGAGAAGAGTTGTTTCGCGGTATTTTTTGGGAACCGCGGCTTTTTCCCGGCGTCGCTCCAGGCGGGTGCGCGTGCGGAAATGACGGAGGTACTGAAAAAACTGGGGCACAAGACACTGGTGCTGGATGCCAAAGCCACGCGCCACGGCGCGGTGGAAACACCAGCGGAAGGGGAAGTGTATGCGAACTTCCTGCGCCGTAATGCAGGCAAGTACGACGGCGTGATCCTGTGTCTGCCCAATTTCGGTGACGAGACCGGCGCAGTGGCGGCGCTCAAGGATGCAGGTGTGCCCATCCTGATACAAGCGTATCCGGATGATTTGGACAAGATGGCGCCCGAAGTGCGGCGTGACGCCTTCTGTGGTAAGTTTTCCATTATGGATGTGTTCTGCCAGTACGGTCTGAAATTCACCGCGCTCAAGCCGCACACGGTCTCTCCCAGCAGCCCGCGTTTTGCGGAGAACATTGATTATTTCGATCGCCTGTGCCGGGTGCATAAGGCGATGCGCACCATGACGGTTGGTGCTATTGGTGCGCGTACCACGGCGTTCAAAACGGTGCGTATAGATGAACTTGCCTTGCAGCGGCACGGCATCACCATGGAAACCATGGATATGTCGGATGTGTTCGCCCGGATGCAGGCACTGAAGATGTCTGAAAAGGCTGTGGTTGCCAAAGCAAAGGTGCTCCAGAACTACTCGAACTGGAAGGGCGTGCCCAAGAAATCCTTTGAGACGATCACGCGTCTCGGCGTGGTGCTGGACGCGATTGTGGACGAGTTGAAACTGGATGCGCTGGCCGTGCGTTGCTGGATCGAGATGCAGCGTCAGTATGGCATCTCCTGCTGCGTGTTGCTTAGTGAAATGAACAACCGCCATATCCCCGTCGGCTGCGAGGTGGACGTCGGCAGCGCGATTACCATGTACGCCCTGCGCAGCGCTTCGGGCAACGTGGCCAGCTGTCTCGACTGGAACAACAATTACGGCGATGACGACAACAAGTGCATTTTGTTCCACTGCGGGCCGGTGCCCCAGGCGATGATGACCGCCAAAGGCGACATAACCGATCATGCCATCCTCGCCAATGAAGTTGGCAAAGGTTGTGCGTTTGGGTGTAATGTGGGCCGCATCAAACCGGGTGCGTTCTCCTTCGGCAATCTGATTACGGAAGAGGGCAAACTGAAGTTCTACCTCGGTGAAGCGGAATTCACCAAAGACCCGATCCCCGCGAATTTCTTCGGTTGCGCCGGTGTCGCCCAGTTCCCGGATATGCAGCACACCCTGCAAACCATTGGCCTCGCCGGACACCGCCATCACACTGCGGTAACACCGGGGCATATCGTTGCGCCCGTCCAGGAAGCCATGGAACGCTACCTCGGCTATGATGTGACGATGGTGTAGTAACAGATTAGTTTCGTCGGACGCTGTCGGACACTGTCTGACGGCGTCCGACGTAATCATTTGATCCCTGTTCTTAATAGAAGGTATGTTACAATAGAAACAGATAGAAGGTGGGCAGTATAATTTTTAGTTAATGTTTGAGGATGAAATAATGTCCGATTTTATTGAAGCCTATAAGGCTATTGGCGATGAGGAAGAAGACTTTGATATAGCGTTCTGGCAGGCACAGGGCGATGAGGCCATTTTTGACGCGACGATGCAATTGATTCTGGATGCGGCACTTATAAGGAACGGCTATGCTGAAGAACCGCGACTGGATAGAACTGTTGAGTCTTATCAACGCCTCTAACATCCGGTATCTGGTGGTAGGCGGATATGCCGTCATGAAATATACGGAACCACGCTTCACCAAAGATCTGGATTTATGGGTGGCTACAGACGATGACAATGCACATGCGCTTTATCACGCACTAAAAGAATTTGGGGCACCATTGGTCGGGTTGACTGAGAGAGATTTCAGCGCTCCGGGATATTTTTATCAGATGGGGCGTCCTCCATTGCGTGTTGATATTATGATGTCCATTCCCGGCATCGAATTTGAAGAAGCATGGAAACGACGTGAGGAAACAACTATTGCCGGTCATGTAATCCCCTTCATATCACGACATGATTTAATTAAAGCCAAAGAGGCCAGCGGACGCCCCCAAGACTTGATTGATGTGGATAACCTTAAAAAGCCTCAGTAATAATGCCCTGCGCGTTTGCTCCACATATTGTGAAGTTATAATAGAGGAGACTGTTCTTTTTGAGCCTTCTTGGCATTGACATCGGCACCACCGGTTGCAAGGTGGGTGCGTTTTCTGTGGAGGGGAAACGGTTGGCGTTGGCGTATCGCGAGTATCCCACGCTGCATCCTGCGCCGGGCTGGGCGGAGCTAGACAGCCGTGTTGTGATGACGCAACTTGAGGAGGCAATACAGGAGGCTGCCGCAGCAACCCATGCCGACCCGGTAACGGCGCTTTGCGTCAGCGCCATGGGCGAGGCCATGACGCCGGTATCCGAACAAGGCGAGATACTCGGCAATGCCATTCTTGGCGGTGATTTGCGCGGTGCGGAACATGCCGAGCGCATGAAAGCGGAAATCGGGGAGGAGGCGTTTTATCTGATTAACCCGAACATCCTCGCGCCGAATTATTCGCTGCCGAAGTTGTTATGGTTGCGTGAACATCAGCCGGAACTTTACAACAGTGCGTGGAAGTTTATGCTGTGGGGCGAACTGGCAACCTTTCTGTTCGGCGGTGAGGCGGTAACCAGTTATTCCCACGCGAACCGCACGCTGCTTTTCGATATTGAACAGGAGGACTGGTCGGACAGCCTGCTCGACTGGGCAAACATTCCAAGGGATAAACTGTCCCGTACCGCCATGAGCGGGGCGATTGTGGGCGAGATATCAACCCAAAAGGCTGCCGTGCTTGGTCTTCCCAAAGGCGTCAAGATGGTGCTGGGCGGCCATGACCAGTGTCTGAACGCGCTGGGCGCAGGCATCATCAGCAGCGGCAAGGCGGTCTGCGGTATCGGCACCATTGAATGCATCACGCCGGTTTTTGATTTTATGCCTGATGCAGCGCCCATGCTCGCTATGGGATTAAGCATTGAACATCATGTGCTGCCCGGTCTGTATATGTCGTTTATCTACAATCAGAGCGGCGTGTTGCTGAAATGGTTCCGGGACACCTTTGCCGCAGCAGACGCACAGGTGCTCGGGCCGGATGCTGATATTTACGAGGCGCTGCTTGCGGAACTGCCGGAAGCGCCTACGGGTATGCTGGTACTCCCCCACTTCGAGATCACCGGCGCACCGGGGTATATCGCCGATTCGGCAGGGGTCATTGCAGGTCTGAAGACAAGCACCAGTCGCGGCGACATCCTCAAGGCGATTATTGAAGGGACTACGTATTATTTCCTCGACAGCATTCACGCTTTCACCGACATGGGCATAGACACCTCGGAGTTTATCGCCACAGGTGGTCCGGCAAAGTCCGATGCCATCCTGCAAATCAAGGCAGATATTTTCGGTGCGCCTTTTGTACGCCTGACGAACACCGAATGTGGCATCGCTGGCGCAGCCATGCTCGCAGGGATTGCTACCGGCCTTTTCAAAGATGCTGCCGAAGCGGCGGCGCTGTTTGTGGCTCGGGAACGCGTCTTTGATCCTGATCCGGTACGCCACGGGCACTACAAGGAAATTTATCAGCGATATGCCCAACTGTATCCTGCACTGAAAGAATTGCTCAGGGGAATGCGCGGTTAATCTTTATTGGTAGGTGTCTTTATTTTGACGGAAGCCGCCCGAATGTACTACTGTATGGCACTTCCTTTTGTCGCATCTACTGTGTACGTATCAACCCCTGAAAAATAAAAATCCAAGGAAAATTACATGAAAGCCTATTACTGCGTCGGCACCCACTGGGATCGTGAATGGTACGAGCCGTTCCAGGAATTCCGCATGTGGCTGGTGGAACTGATTGACGAGGTCATGGACCTGATGGAGCAGGATCCGGAATACAAGTCTTTCCACCTGGATGGGCAGACCATCATGCTGGAGGATTATCTTGAAATCCGTCCCGACCAGAAAGACCGGCTCCTGAAACACCTCAAGGCGCGTCGCCTCTTTGCGGGGCCCTGGTACAATTTGCCGGACGAGTGGCTTGTGTCCGGTGAGAGCATGGTGCGCAACCTGATGCGCGGCTTCCGTATCTGTCGTGAAATGGGCATCCCACCACTGGACTTTGCCTATACGCCTGACCAGTTTGGTCATATTGCGGCGCTGCCCATGCTTATGAGCGGATTCGGTCTGAAGACTGGCATTGTCTGGCGTGGCACGCAGGACGAAAACTACCCTGCCCAGTTTGTCTGGGTCGGTCCGGACGGCAGCCGCATGGTCTATTTGAAACTGGTGGACAAGGGCAGTTACGCGCCCTTCGATTTCCTCGCACGGCGTCCTATCAAGGAGGCCGGTTTCAGTGACGCCTCGTTCAAGGAACACTTTGAAACCTATTTCGCCGAGGAAAAAGCCCGCGGCGCCGCGCCGGTGGTGCTGCTGCTGGACGCCATTGATCACCAGCGTCCTGATCCGGAAATGCCGCGTCTGTTCCGGGAACTGCAGGATCGGTATCCCGATGTTGAATTTATCTGGGGCGGTCTTGAAGACTATGGGCACGAACTGTGGAAGCATGTGGATAAATTCCCCGAACGTTCTGGCGAACTGCGTGAACCTGCCCGGGACAGCAAGCGCATTGGTCAGTATCTCATCGTGCATACCATCTCGTCGCGGCTCGACATCAAGCAGCGCAACGACCAATGTCAGGCGCTGCTGGAGAAATGGTGCGAACCGTATATGCTCTTTGCGGCCATGGAAGGCGGCGCTACCCATCGCAGTTATCTGGACAAGGCGTGGGAATACCTGCTCCGGAATCATCCCCACGATTCGATTTGCGGGTGCAGCATTGACCAGGTGCATCGCGACATGCACTATCGTTTTGACCAGTGTGCGCTTATTGGCGACGGCATAAACCGTCGTGCCATGGCGAAACTTGCAGCAGCCACATCGGCCAATGACGACTGGCAGCACATTGCGGTGCATAATCCGCTGCCCACGTCGCGCAAGGGCGTGTTTGATGTTACCCTGTACTTCCCCTCAAATTACGGTGAAAAAACAGGACAAATTTACCATGATGGTCTGGCGACAGGCGAACGCTACAACAAGTTCCATCTAGTGGACGGACAGGGCAACCGCCTTGCTTATCAGCACCGTTTCGTGGAACGGGGCATCGAATGTAAACGTCTGGATGCCATTGGCCGTGAGACGACAGTAGGTGGCGACCTCTATCATCTGGCCGTGGAACTGGACGTGCCGTCCTGCGGCATGACGGGCTTCACCATTGAAGGCACGGACGATGCCACGCGCACCTTCGGCAGCATGCTGACAGGCCCCCTGTCCGCCTCGAATGGCCTCGTGGAGGTCAGTGTCAGTCCATGCGGCGCCGTGTCCATCAAGGGCAGCGACAGCCCCGAATTCAACGATCTGTTTCTTTATGAAGACGTGGGCGACTGCGGCGACGGCTGGACGCGGGGCATTCCGCTCAACGATATTCTGTTCCGCACCCACGGCAGCACGGTCACCACGGGTATCGAAGAAAACGGGCCGGTGCGCACCACGTTCCGCATTGAACGCACGCTGCTGCTGCCCCGCCGTCTCGACCCCCAGACCAAAGGCCGCAGCAAAGATCGGGTCGCCGTGGAAATTACGGATTTCATCAGCATGGAAAAACACAGCCCTGTGGTAAAGGTGAAAACAATCATCAACAACACAGCCGGGGACCATCGCCTGCGCGTGCTGTTCCCCACGGAACGCAACACCGACGTATCCTTTGCGGAAACGCCTTATGCTATTGTGGAACGGGACATTCCAATTCCCGCCGAAAGCGCCTTGTGGCAGGAACGTATCAATGAGGAAAAGGCGTTCTCTTCTTTCTTCGGCATTCATGATAAAGAGGGCGGGTTGGCGGTGCTGAATCCTGCGGGACTGCATGAGTACGCTGTTCTGGATAGCCCGAAACGAGAACTCGCTTTTACGCTGTTGCGTGCTTTCCGCAAGACCGTAAGCAAGCCGGAGGAACGGGACGGACAACTGCCCGGCGTGTATACCCTTGAGTACGGACTGTTGCCTTTTGCGGGTACACCGGACCTGGTGCAACTCTCGCAACTCGTCGCGTCCATGCAGACCCCAATACGCACCCACGCCGCCAGTACGCCTGTTGCAACAAAGTCATTCCTGACCCTGCAGCACAGTAATGCGGTGGTCACCGCCATCAAAGCCGCCGAAGATGGCGCTGGCGGCATCATCCGGTTCTGGAACCCCACCGACGAACCTGTTGCCGAAGGATTCAAACTCGACCGCCCCATCAAGACAGCGGCAGTATGCAACCTGAACGAAGAATGGAAAGAGCCTGTAACGCTGGGTGAAGAGTTTGTTCCGGTAACTATCCCTGCACGTGGGTTATGCACAGTACGGTTTACGTGGTGAAAAATTTTATGTAGATCAAAAATAGCCGCCGTGATCAATTCGGGATTCTATATGTGCTTCAATAGCCTCACGGATGTTGGCGCGATGCTACCGGGGGTATCGCTTCTCTCAACACACCTTCTTATTGTGTATCGTAAAAGGTGGGTTCCGCTACGCTTCACCCAGCCTACAATTCCTTGTTTATGGGTGGATGCTTGACTTTTGCGTATTTATGTTACACAATGCGCTTCTTATTGCCGTAAATCTATGCCACAAGGGAAAATTGCTGATTCATGAGTGAATTTTTGTCCGATATGAACGAACCACAGCGTCATGCTGTTGCAACCGTTGCGGGACCGGTGCTTGTGCTGGCTGGGGCGGGCAGCGGTAAGACGCGGGTGATCACCAGGCGTATTGCCCACCTGATTGCTTCGGGCAAGGCAGCGCCGGAACAAATCCTCGCGGTGACCTTTACCAACAAGGCGGCCACCGAGATGCGAGAACGTGTGGCGGACCTTATCGGCTTCACTTCGGCGAAGGAAACGGTTATCTCCACCTTTCACTCGTACTGCCTGCGTGTGTTGCGGCAGGACATTGAGCATCTGGGCTATCGCAAGAACTTCACCATTTACACTGAAAGCGACGCACGCGCATTGCTTCGTCGCGTAACGGATGAACTAGGCGGTCAGCGCGACAGGTTCAGTCCCGCCATGTTTCATTCCGCCATCAGTTTGCGCAAGAATTCAGGAGAAACGCCGGAATCACTGAAGAAGCGTCCCTTGCGCACCGCCACGGAAGAAAAATATGAGACGCGGCTGGGAGATGTTTACGAGCAGTATCAGTCCGCGTTGCGCGCCGCGAACAGTCTGGATTTTGACGACCTGTTGCTGCACACGCTGCATCTGTGGCGCAAGCATCCCGAAGCGCTTGAGCGGGCACGCAGCCAGTTTCGTTACATCATGGTGGATGAGTATCAGGACACGAACCGGCTTCAATACGAGTTGCTGACCCTGCTGACGGCGGAACATCGCAATCTTTGTGTTGTGGGCGACGACGATCAGAGCATTTATGGCTGGCGCGGCGCACAGGCACGGAACATCCTCGATTTCGAAAAGGATTTTCCCGAAGCCACCATCATCACCCTCGACCAGAATTACCGGTCCACCACCACCATCCTCAAAGCGGCCAACGCGGTGATACAGAACAATGTGGAACGTCGCGCCAAACAGTTATGGTCGAACCTGGGAAAGGGTCGCGCCATTGATCATTTTGTTGTGGCGGATGAAGAGGCTGAAGCCACGGAAGCGTCCAATTGGCTGCGTCATATCATGCGCAACAGTGGGGCTCATTATCGTGATTTCGCCGTGCTGTACCGTTCCAACATGCAATCGCGCCCTTTTGAGTTGGCATTTCGGCAGGCGGGTATTCCCTATGAGGTTATTGGCGGCCAGGATTTTTTTGAGCGCGCGGAAGTGAAAGACATCATTTCCTACCTCAAGGTGATGGCCAATCCCCGCGACGAGGCTGCGCTCTTGCGCATTGTAAACATGCCCCGCCGTGGTATTGGCGATGCGCTGCTCCATCAGGCCCACGACCTTTGCCGTCTGGAGAAATGCTCCATTGGCAAGGCGCTCGCGTTGCTGTTGGAACGGGGCATGGCGCCTGGCCGCAGCGCCCAGGGCATCCGCACCTTTCTAGGGCTGCTGCAGGGGTACCGCAAACGTTACAAAAAACCGGATGCCTCGCTCCGTGATATTACCCGGGATTTGGTGCTTGCCATTGACTATGCTGGTGAGATTGACCGTATGAGCAAGAACCGGGAACAGGCCACCATGCGCTTGGAAAATGTAGATGCTGTGTTGAAGGCGATAGAAAAGTATGAAAGCGAAAGCGGGCAGCCTTCCCTTTCCGGGTTCCTTGACCAGACCCATCTGGACAGCGATTCCATGACTGAATCCAAAAAACGGGAAAACGGGAATGTTGTGCGACTTATGACTGTCCACAGCGCCAAGGGGCTTGAGTTTCCCTTTGTGTTTATTGTTGGATTGGAAGACGGTCTATTACCCCATGAACAAAGTCTTAAAGAAGGCAACTTGTCAGAAGAACGCCGTTTGTTTTACGTGGCGCTTACACGGGGTCGCCGCCATGTCACCCTGTTTGAAGCCTTGTCGCGCGCACGTAACGGGCGTGAACGGGACTGCAAAACCAGTCGTTTCTTGGCGGAGATTCCAGAGTCCCTTTTGAAAAAGCATCTGCGCGCCGCACCGGAGATGATGGCCGATTCCCAAAAACAAAAGTGAGGGTGCGGGCATGTCAACGGACTGAATTTTGACACGCCATTGGGATATGCGCTAGTCTTGATGCGAATAGCAACGGTGTAACATATTGCCCGTTGCCGTCGTTACTTAGTCAATAGACCATTCAGGAGGAAATTTCTGTTATGTTTCGATACTTTTTTGCAACAATGCTGCTGGCCACGCTGGTATTGACCGGGTGCAATACCCTTTCCGGGCAGCCCCAGATAACCCGTGCGGCCATTGATCCGCAAGTGCTGGAGCCGGGTTCTACGGCTGTAATTACCCTTGCTGTGAAAGACAAGCAGGAAGTCGTGCAGCGTATTGAAGGCGTTGTCCTTGAAGATCCGCGCATTACATTCCGCCTGCGCGACGACGGACAGCCGCCGGATGAAAAGGCGAAAGACAGCGTTTGGTCCATGCAGGTGGACGTGCCTTTCCAGGCGCCTCCGGGACAATTCAGCCTCGAATTCACCGCCTACGGTCCGGACGGCATGCCGGTTTCGATTCGGGATAAGGCAGGCGAGGTGGTTGTCTTAAAGCAGACTGTACCCATAAACATTCAGTTCCCGTCCAAATGACATGATTCTGCGACGGGCCGTTCTTATATGTTTGCTGGCGGTGGGGGCGCGTGTTTTTGCGGAGCCGCCGAACCTCGTGTTGCTTTCAGTGGACACCTTGCGCGCCGACTTTCTGGGGTGTTATGGATGCGAATGGGGCATCTCCCCGAATGTTGATGCTTTCGCAGATACAGGCCTTCTTTTCGAGGATGCCCTGTGTGAAATCCCGTTGACCGCGCCTTCCTTTTCCGCCATGTTTACGTCGCGCTACCCGCGTATGGTAGGCGTTACCCGCAACGGTTTGCGGGTGGACGAGCGTGTGCCGCTGATCACGGAACGCATCCGTGACGCGGGTTATTACACCTTTGCGGTACAGAGCAATTGGACTTTGAAAGGCAACCTATGCGGTTTGGATCGCGGTTTTGATGTTTACGAGGACGACTATGAGCAACGGCGATGGGCGTTTTACAAAGGGGAACGCAATGCGGAACGGGTATCTCATATTGCACAGGAACTGCTGAAAAACCGTCCCGCTGACAAACCTTTCTTTGCGTGGATACACTTCAGCGATCCTCATGCACCCTATCATTATCACAGGGAATTCAGCCCGGTGAAAACCAGTCTCTACAAATTGGATCGTAAAGAACGAAGCCGCGTGAAATATGCCTCGGAAGTAGCTTATACAGATTATCATTTAGGCAACGTGCTTGAAGCACTGCCGGAAAACACGGCGGTTGTTTTTGTGGCGGACCATGGCGAGAGTTTGTATGAACATGGTTATCTCGGACATGGCCGCAATCTGCATCAGCCGTCTGTGCATATACCGCTGATCATTCGTGCTGCCGGTGTTTCTCCAGGCCGAACAAATATGCCTGCAGGTGCTATTGACATAGGAAATACGCTATTGGGGTTGTTGGGTATTGAACGTATCCCCGGTATGGTTGGATGCAATATCCTTCATGAGACCATACCTCATGATCGTGCGCGTTTCATGGAAACCTATGGCGGCGCTGTACCCGGATTGCCCGGCATGAAACAATTGCTGGAGGCAACCTCCCCTGTTCATCAGGGTGTCGTTAAGGAGGGTTTCAAACTGATTTGCTCCGAAAACCAGCAGCCCGGTCTGTATTATCTTCCTGATGACGCGGAAGAGCGTCGGAATCTGGCGTCTCACAGTCCGGAACTGCATGGAGAACTAAATGGGTTGCTGGAACTTTGGAACACTACCTTTCCCAGAGGAAAAGAGAAGACTGTAGAATTAACTGAGGAAGACCGGGAAGCGCTGAAAAGTTTGGGGTATCTGGACTAAATACTGTAATCCATCGCTTGGCTGCTGACTTCCTGCTGTTGGCGGCGCGCCAGTTCGGCGAGGCTTGTTTGCGCCAGATATTCGTGTAGTGCATTGTTTGCACCGACAAAAACCTGCCGTAGCACACAGGTCTCGGGGTCGGATTTACAATAGGTCACGTCTGCGCAGTCTGCAATTTCAATGGGGCCATCGAGTGCGATGACGATTTCGGATAGGTTGATGGTTTCAGGATTACGCGCCAGCACGAATTTGCCTTTGGCGCCCCGGATTGAAGTGACCAGGTTTGCATTACGTAGTCGCGCCATCAGCTGTTCAAGGTATGCGGCGGGCAGATTTTGGCTTTCAGCAATGCTGCGTCCTGTTGCCCCTTCAACATTTTGGGCTAATTCAATCATGGCGCGAAGGCCATATCTGGCTCTTGTGGAAAGTTTCATGACCATAATGATACCCGAAAAACACGTTTCCAAGCAACATAGGCCGAAGTAAGTTTGCATCCGCCTACGCCTTTTCATATACCATATCCTTATTGGATGGAAGTTCTTTTGAACCTACAAGCAATTGTAATACCTCGCCTCAGGACAGGAGTTGGAAAATGACAACGACAAAGCATGATATATCGCAGCAATTGAGTGAACGCTTATCAATAGACCCGAAAGATGCGAACAGGGCTGTTGAATCTATTTTAGCGACGATTTCCGACGCTTTGGTGGAAGGCGAGTACTGGGAATTGCGTAACTTCGGCGTGTTCAAGTTGAAACAGCGTGCGCCGCGTCTGGGCCGTAATATTCATACCGGCGAAAATATCCCTGTGCCCTCGTACCGGGACGTGGTGTTCAAGCCAGGTAAGGAGATGTTGCTGCGTGTGGCCGATGCTCCGAAGATTGTCCGCCCGAAATTGCGCAAGCAGCAATCTGGCACGGACATAGATGCCTGATACGGCCGAGTCGCTTCTTTATAACCGCGGGGAACCGATCATGGCGGATGAAACACTTATACTTGCGGCGGATACCAGTACCCGCCACTGTACTGTGGCTGTGTGTCGCTTTGGTGGCGCGGGAGAGTGCGAGGTTGCCGCGCAGACAAGTGTAGACCAGAAGCGGCTTCACGCGGAGCGCCTGATGGATTCCATGCAGACTACGCTGGATGCATGTGAGCATGGCCTTGGAGAAATAACCTGTTTGGCTATCAGTATCGGGCCGGGTTCGTTTACGGGGTTGCGCGTGGGGGCTGCGGCGTGGAAGGGGCTGGCCTTTGCCCTGGGTTTGCCTTTGGTGGCGGTTCCTACTCTGGACGCCATGAGCCTTTTGAATGCGGCGGCGGACGGCATCGTTATTCCCATGATTGATGCGCGTATGGACGAGGTTTTTGGCGCGGTGTATCGGTTTCAGGGAGGCGCCCGCGAGAAACTGACCCCGGACCGGGTTTGTACTGTGGAAACGTTGTTGGCGGCGGACTATGCGCAAGAATATCCGCTAATTGTACTTGGGGACGGCGCACATCGTTACCGTGAACGGATAGAGGCGCTGGCGCCACAGGCTCTTTTTGCGGCAGCCCCCTGCGGTACGCCCAGAGCCGATGCCGTTGCCCGGGAGGGGTATGCGCTGTGGTCTGCCGGTACATACGCTTCGGCCGCACAGGTAGCGCCCCAATATTTGCGTGTATCCCAGGCGGAGCAGGCGCGGGCGGAGCGGTTGGCTACAGAAGCAGTGGTTTCGACAATCTAACAGGGAGTAGATAGTAATATGGCGATTCAGGAACAACAGACGCTGTATTTCAAGACTTTGACGTTGGACCATATTCCTCATGTGTTGCGAATAGAGCGAGATGCCTATCCGGAGCCGTGGACTTTTAACATGCTGCGCGACGAAGTGGACCAGACTGCCCGATACTTCTGCCTCATGTATGATAAGGATACCTTGGCGGGATATGGTGGGTACTGGTTATTGCTGGATGAAGCGCATATAACTCGTGTGACCATTGTGCGTGATCGTCGCGGGTGCGGGTTGTCAAAACAGCTGATGGTGCATATCCTGGCACAGGCGAAAAACGCGGGGGCACGGGTTGCCCGGCTTGAAGTACGTGAGAATAACATTTACGCCATACGCCTCTATGACGGACTTGGTTTCGTTCGGGATGGGCTCCGCAAAGGATACTACCAGCACACCAATGAAAATGCGTTGCTGATGTCGAAAGAACTATGATACAGCCTCCAAGGATACAGGAACCCCGCAACCAGATCAGGGGCATGTTTGATGCTATAGCCTTCCGTTATGATTTTGTCAACCGTGTTTTATCCCTTCGTCGCGATATTGTCTGGCGCAGGGCAATGGTGGCGGCATTGCCGCAAAAAGGGGGACTCCATGTGCTTGATCTTGCCACTGGCACCTGCGATGTGCTGCTGGCGCTACAGGGGCTGGGCAGTCCTGTTTTTCGTGTCGTCGGCGCAGACGTATCGGGCGCCATGCTCCGTTACGGGCAGGAGAAAATTGCCCGCGCCGGTCTTGCCCCTTCGAGTCCATTGGCTCAGACCGATGCTGCCGCGCTGTGTTTTCCTGAGGACACCTTCGACGTTGTTTCTGTGGCGTTTGGTGTGCGCAACTACAGTGATCTTGACACCGGCCTGCGGGAGATGCACCGGGTGTTGCGTCCAGGCGGTAAAACTATTATCCTGGAATTCAGTATGCCGTCAAACCCCATCTTCCGCTGGGGCTATCTATTCTATTTTCGCCATATCCTGCCGCGTATTGCGGGGATGCTCAGCCAGCAGCCTGGCGCCTACCATTATCTGAACCGTTCCGTGGAAGCCTTTCCCTATGGCCGCGCCTTCTGCGACCTGCTTCATGCCGCGGGATTTGAAAACGCTACGGCGCATCCCCTTACTTTCGGCATTGCCACGTTATATGTTGCCGAGAAATCGGCTTGACATCTTTAGTTGCATTATCTGGTATACTTTATATAGACTGGTCGCCGACCAGTATATAAAGGGAATTGATATGGAAACCATAGGTTCTTATGAAGCAAAAACCCATTTTGCGCAGTTGCTGGATCGTGTTATGCGCGGCGAACAAATTGCCATATCGCGAAACGGTGCGCCGGTAGCGGTATTACAGCCTGTCAGCGCTCATAGCAAACCGGACCCATCGCAGACAATAGCGCGCATTAAAATGTTCCGGGAAGAGCACTCCCTTGATGGCCTGTCAATACGTGATATGATTGAAGAAGGGCGGCGGTGATGGCATTGGGATTTGTTGTTGATAACTCAATCGTCATGGCGTGGTGTTTCCGTGATGAAACCAGTTCTTATGCACAAAAAGTGTTGGAATCGCTTGCGTATCATGAAGCAATAACGCCCGCCATCTGGCCGCTTGAGGTCTGTAATGTCCTGGTCGTTGCAGAGCGGAAGAAGCGACTGCACCAAAGTGATTCCACGCAATTTCTTTCCTTGTTGCACGACCTGCCCATTCGTATTGAACAGGAAAGCGCTGGTAGAATGTTCACGAGTATCCTGACCCTCGCCAGGGAACGTGGCATTACGACCTACGATGCATCCTATCTTGATCTTGCCATTCGTTTGGGGTTGCCCCTTGCCACTCTGGATACTGTGCTGCGCAGTGCTGCCAGGAAAAGCCACGTGTCCCTGTTCAAACCGTAGGCTTCCTTGCGTGAACCTTTGTTTTCAGGGTACCATACCATTACCAGTGTAGAGGAGTATTACCTGTGACAGAACAAAAACATGCCAACGAACCGGAAAACGAGGTTTTAAGTTTTGAAGCGATTACCGCTGAAATCGGCGATATTACCATCCCTGTTCCTGATGAGGATGCGGTTGCTGCCGATGATACGCTTCCGGAGGATTTTTTCCCGGACATGGGCGGTACGGTTATGGGTGACGACGCGCCCGCTCCGAAAACCCTCGAAGAAGACCAGATAGACCGTATAAACAGTCGTGTACTTGCTGGATGTTCCCCGCAAACCCGGCACATGTATGTGGAAGGGATATTCTGCGGCGTCCTTGCATTGCTTTTCATGGTACCCATTGTGCTGCGCACAGGATTCGTACAGTATCAACCCTGGTTCTCCTATTTTTCCATGATCCTCGCTGGAGGCGCCGTGGTATGGAGCCTGTCGGGGTTGCAGGTAGAAACAAAAGTAGAAGGTAAGCGCATGTGTATCGGCAGCGCCGTATTTTGTGCTGTAGTAGTACTCATAGCCTTTTTATTTCGTTAACCCAACAGGTGGTTGTCTATTCATAACCCTTATTGGAGGAAGATGAAATGGATATTAGTGTTGGTGATGTTTATCAATTTGTGGTACTGCACAAATGGTGGATAGCAGCGCTCATCCCCTTTGTCCTTGCTGTTTTAGCATTGAAGATGCGGGGCTGATTTATCGTCCTTGTGCTTATTAACTGTTATTGAAGGAGCGAAACTATGAAATCGAATTGTATTGCGTTTTTGATGTCCTGCCTATTGGCTGCCTCCCTCTTATTTATCATGCAGCCTACTGCCTTCACCGAAGAAACGGCAGCGGTGCGTATTACGACTTTTGACATAGATGTCACCCCGCCTGTCGGTGCGGACATGGCATACGATCCTGTTGTTAAAACGTGGGACATGAGCTTGCGCGCGCGGGGCGTGGTTTTGATGGGTTCCGGTGCACCCATAGTGTTGTGCGCCGTGGATTGGATAGGGATTGGCAATGGCGGGCACGATGCCTTCCGCAAGGCATTGGGTGACGGGGCGGGTACAACACCGGATCGTGTGGCGGTACATTGTGTGCATCAGCACGATGCTCCTGGGTGCGACTTCTCGGCGGAAGAACTGTTAAACCAGAACAACATTGACGCTTCGCGCTATGAAGGCGATTTTGCGCGGGACGTGCTTATCCGATTGGAGGCTGCGGTGCGTGCCTCTCTTGAGACAGCACAGCCGGTCACGCATGTGGGACTCGGTGAAGCGCCGGTGCATAAAGTGGCATCGAACCGCCGTATCCTAGGCGAAGATGGCAAGGTTCGCATTACCCGATTTACCACCTGTACCGATCCTGCCGTTCGTGCGGAACCGGAGGGGGTGATTGATCCCATGGTATCTCTTGTCAGTTTCTGGAACGAAGAAACTCCAGTTGCAGTGTTGAGTTATTATGCCTGTCATCCCCAGAGTTACTACCGGACGGGCATACCGAACCCCGATTTTCCCGGTGTGGCAAGGTTCCTGCGGCAAATGCGTGTACCGTCTGCCTTGCATGTGCACTTTAATGGCGCAGGCGGCAATCTGGGTGCAGGCAAGTACAACGACGGCTCCCACGAAAACCGTATGATTCTTGCTGAGAAACTGGCGGACGGCATGCGCCGTGCATGGGAGGCCACGGAAAAGAGCGTGCTTACACCAAAGGACATCGCCTGGCGCATAGAACCGACTGCGGTACCACCGGCGCCGTGGCTCTCCATGGAAGCGCTGGAAGATGCAATGATAAATCAGGAAAATCCTGCGTCCATCCTTGGAACGGCTACCCGACTGGCATGGCTACAGCGCTGTGCCGCAGGCCATAAAATAGACATTACCTGTCTGGCCGTGGGGAAAGCGCGGATTGTGCATATGCCCGGCGAGTTGTTTGTTGAATATCAACTGGGCGCAAAAGCGGCACGTCCTGACCTGTTCGTTACCATGGCAGCCTATGGCGATTACGCGCCGGGATATGTATGCACCACCAAGGCCTATAGCGAGGGCGGCTATGAAGCCAGTGAACGGGCCAGCAACGTTGCTCCGGAAGCGGAAGCAGTGCTGATGGCATCCGTGAAGAAATTATTACAGGAATAAGACGCTCTGTATTCAATTTGGCCTCACGCAAAGGCGCAAAG
>CAZBNU010000044.1:17042-24251 GCA_964493075.1 uncultured Nitrospirales bacterium
GCAAAGTCGCAATGAGCTTTTTGAGATAAGAAAGTATAGGAAACTATCTATTTCTCAATTTGAATTATTACTGTATTATGACCGATTTATTTTAAACCTTTATTCTCTTCTCTTTGCGACTTTGCGTCTTTGCGTGAGGCACTATAGGACCACTACTTACTGGCTTCAAGCCGAGACAGTAAGCCGGCAAGATTTCTTCTTGTTTCCTGTATTTTTTCCCAGCGTGTATCGGTTATTTTGCGGACCCCGGGCTGGCCGTCCGTACCGGGCAGGGTATCGTCATCGTCCAGACCGCAGAACTGGGCAATGGCGTACACGCCTTCAGACAAAAGCGTTTTTGCTGCGCCTAGGTCTTCTGCAGTTGCGTTGGCGAGGGGCGTTTCAACGAGGCTGCTGAGTTCCGCCAGCATGGTGTAATCCTCCACGCCGTCGCGCACGGCCTCCCATCGCTTGCTTGTGACGACTCCGTCACCGGGATACACCATGAGATAATCGTGTCGCAGGGCGGGCCGGAACCAGGGGTCATCCCGGGAGGTACAGTAGGACCAGAAACCAATACCGGTCATGTCCTGTTGCCACGCCAGCCATGCCTGGGCGCGATAGTAGCCCAGCGGGGATTGATGCTTGACGTTGCCATCGCATTCATACATCCATACCGTGTTGCCCGAAGCCTTTATGATCTCCAATTTTGCGGCGTTGTTCTCGTCCAGGATAAGGCCGTTGCGGTTTGGACACCAGATGTCCACGTAGGGAACCATTTCGCGCAGTTCCGCTTCGGTGATGCGTCCGACCGGGTCTGTATACATCTGAATATTCGGGTCGGCTTCCCGTGCCAGTTTCGCCATGCGCAGATAAAGGTCCACCAGGCCGTCGCTGAGTCCGGGTTCGTCCACGGGATACAGAGCAAACCCTTCGTACCCCACGCCAAGTTCTTTCAAGTGCGCCACCCAGGCGCGCAACCACTTCACATGGGCTTTTGCATAGGCATCCGATTCCTGTCCGCCCGGCCCTTTAAGTGCTCCTTGATACCCACAAAACAGGACTGTTCCGTGAGGCGCATGGCGTTTCACATAGTCGTCATGGGCCGTGAAATCGATCTCGCCGACGATCTCCCCTTGTTCGTTGTATTCTGCCCGGGGATAAAACAGTCCTACGAAAACATTCGTGCCATTGCGCAGCTGGTCTGCCAGTGCTTCTTCGGGGAAGTCCTTCAGCACAGAAGAATGCACGTATCCCCAATGACATAGGGATACGGCCTGTTTTTTTGGCAATACCACGGGCCATACCGTAACGGCTATATCGGCCTGGGCGGTTACCGGATCAATATCTAGGCTGCGCAGGGTGACGGTGTTCTGCCATGTGCCCGGTTCCAGAACGCTCGTGTTGATATTGAACCACAACTGGCGGCCGCCCCATGCGGGCACCTGGATCAGACTGGCACTGTTCAATAAGGGTAGCGCATCCTCTGAGAAATCACGCATTTCCGTGGGTACGGCCACTACTTCGTGTAAGGTCATGGCATCATAAGCCATCACTTTTTTATCTTCACATGCCAGCGGTGTTGGCTCCACACGGAACGTGCGTGGTTTGTTGCTGAGATTGAAAATATTCAGGGCGGCAGATTCCGTTTCTCCTGAAAAGGCTTCTATGTTTATAGTGTTGTTTTGCAGGCGTTCTTCCTTGATTTCATCCATGCCGCCGAAGGGCGCCCAGGGATTGGCGGCGCAAACGAGAATTGTGCTTTGGGCTTCTGCTGCCAGCGAAGCAGCGCGGGTTAGTTCCTGTAGTTGCTTTATTTGATCTAGGAAGGCGTGGACCGCGTTCCGTAAGTCCACTAGTTCACCATCATTCAGCGCACCAGCAGCCAGGATGCACGGTTCCAGATGTTCCAGTTCCTGTTTTAAGAGACAGGCACGTTCTTCAAGTCCTCCGGAATCTATCAATGTTGGCAAGAGCAACTCGACTTCTGTTAATGCCCGGGAAGCGTCGCCGAGTTCCTTCATGAACGGTGCGAGATAGGCGGTGTGGGTTCGTCTCGCAAGGATACGTTCCTCTTCCAGGACGGTGCAGTTCAGCGTGAGGTTTATGGCCTGGTTGGCCGGAACCGTATAGGACAAACGATGTTCGATAACGGGATCCGAAGTAGCGATGGTATCCACAGCAGGTGCGCCGGTGTTGCGGATCGCTTCAAGGCGCACCTCCAGTTCTCGTTTGTCGGAATTTTTCACCACCACCTGCAACATGTTTGATCCGGCATACATGTGGCCCGCATCCATTTCGATTTCCACGGGCGGCAAGATGGCACTTGCCTGTGGATCGCCCGTGCGCTTTCCATCGTAACGGTATTCGGGCCACAACAGCGTGGCATCCGGTTGGGCGTTGGGCCAGCGCAGCAGTTGCATACCCGCACCGGACACAGGAACCAGTACGCCCGGTGTTCCGTCATGCAAGGGTATCAGCACAGCCGTACTGTTCACGCCGCCGGGAAGGGGAACACGCGCCTTGAGTCCGCCTTCAGGGTCAAACACATGAATCGCATTGCTGTACCCTGCCACCAGAATTTCCTGGGCACCATCGCCGTCTACATCGCCCACAGACGGCGAGCGACGTACCCGCTCTTCCACATCCGCCGCCCAGCGGAGTTTTCCTTCAGACGACAAACAAGCCAGATTACCTGCAAGGTCCACCACGTAAATTTCCGCTTCTCCGTCCATATTGGCGTCTGCCACGGTGATGGCGCTATCCATCTCGCGCTGCATTTCATAGGCCCAGCGTATTTTCCCTGCGGCGTCCCGAACCGTGAAATTTTCATCCACGGCGACAAGAATCTCTTTGGCACCGTCTCCGTTAATATCATAGACCAGCGGGCTGCTGCCAATACCGCTTTCGCTGCGCCACAATTCCTTGCCAGCCGCAGACAGGCACACCAGCGGTATCTTGTCGCCGCCCACCAGCACGGACATAATACCGTCTCCGGTAAGGTCGGCTATGGCTGGGGACTGGTTTACGCCATGCTGGCCCTTATACAGCCAAAGGGTTTCTCCAGCACCGTTAAGGCAAAGTACATTGCCGCTACGGTCTCCGGTGACGATCTCCAGACTGCCGTCGCCGTTGACATCCGCCAAGGCCAGCGATGTTTCCCCCCAGTACACGGCATCCGGCGAGGCCGCTTCCCACAGCATCTCGCCCGAACTTCCGGCATAACAGACGATTTGCCCCTGCCGGGTCATGATCACCACCTCCGGGCCGGTACTATTCGCCACGTCCCCGATACTGGGCGGTACGCAAATGGTGCTATGTACTTCCTGACGCCACAATTCCTGCATATTGGAATCTATGGCAACCAACATTCCCGCCGTGGTGCCGACCACAATATCAGCATTGCTGTCACCATCCAAATCTCCCAGCACAGGAGACGTATCCACATACCCTGCCGGCGGCTCATAGGTCCAGACCAGTTCGGGTTGGTTCGCATCGGCAATGACTGCACACAACACCACTACCAATAACAATTGTAGTTTCATTGAAAGTCTCCTTAAACACTTCTTTGCTTATGTTGCCTCTTCAGAATATGGAATTAGTGTACCATGAGAAAAAGGCTTCTCCCCAGTTTTTCTGTTTTCGCCACAAAAATCACAAAAGACACAAAAGAGGGATTGACTTGATTGCTGAAAATGTCCTGTAGTCGCCGAGGCGATTTATTTTGTGAATTGTATGCCTTATGTGGCCATTGCCGTTGCTATTGCATCAACAGCAAACTCAACGCCATGATGACCATGCCCGCGATAAGTCCGATGAGACTGTCGTGTCCTTTGCCGTAGGCGCGGCTGGTGGGGAGCAGTTCGTCGAGGCTGATGTATACCATGATGCCTGCGACACCGCCAAAGAGGATGCCCATGACTTCGGGAGGGATTGCGCCGTCGGTGCCGCCCAGAAAGATACGCATTAGCAGATAGGCCACACCGGCGCCGAAGGGTTCCGCCAGGCCGCTCAACATGGAATAGCCGAAGGCCTTTTTACGGCTACCGGTGGCATAAAAAATGGGCACCGAAACACTGATGCCTTCGGGGATGTTGTGTAGTGCAATCGCTATGGCAATGGCCAGTCCCAAAGACGGGTCTTCCAGTGCGGATAGGAATGTTACCAGTCCTTCCGGGAAGTTATGGATGGTAATGGCCAGGGCGGTAAAGATACCCATGCGCATAAGCCGCTTGTGTTGGTCGCCCGCTGGCATTGCGTCCTTTCGGGCGCGCACTTTCGCGAGTGTCGCGGCAACCGGCGTGTCGGGGAGAGGCGCATCGGGGTTGTGCAGCGGGGCTGTTTCTGCTTCCGTATGAATTTCGTGGGGGTTCTCGGCATCAGGTACCAGCGCATCCACCAGGCCAATAAACAACATGCCGCCGAAAAAGGAAATAACGTTGACCCAGTTGCCCATATAGTCGCCGTAGCGCAGGGCAAGCGCCTCCTGTCCCTTAAAGAAAATTTCCACAAAGGAGACATATAACATGACGCCCGCGGAAAAACCCGTAGCCACAGACAGGAAGCGGTAATTGGTGCGACTGGCAGTAAATGCGATGATACTGCCGATACCTGTTGCCATGCCTGCAAACAGGGTCAGACCAAACGCCATTAACACTTCTGTTGTCATGTGGTACTCCAAGGGCACAAATGATAAGGGTATTCTTCTTGCGGTACACCTTTAAGGTGGGTTTCGATGCGCTACAACCACCCTACATTTTTCGATTGTTACTAGAAATGAACAATCCGAAAGAATCTTTTATGCCAGCGAATCCCGATGTGCCCATACTTTCTCAAAAGCGGTGGCGTACTGTTCCAGCAGTTCCGGTTGTTCCGATGTCCACAGGGGCAGTTGGATGGCTTTCTGGTTGGCTTCGTCACAGCCTGGTACAGATTCGGGCAACACCGGCATGTGCCGCCACCATTGTGATTCACTGAAGATGGGATAGGTGTGCAGCAGCGTCCAGGTGTAAACCAATACGTCCACGCCTTCGGCTTTCAGCGCCTGCACCAGTTTGTCACGGGAAACGCCCGCCTTGGCTTCATCAATAAACATCAGGTTTTTGGAGTAATAGACGCGTTTGACATCGGGGCGGTTGTGAGGCTGGGTCAATCCGGGCAGCTGGGTCAGCCGTTCGTTTAACGCGACCACTTGTTTAGTGCGGATGTCGTTAAGTTCATCCAGGTTGGCCAGCTGCAGTTTTGCAAGAATTGCGGAAATGGGATGGATACGCAGTTTGGAACCGAACGCCGTTCCCTGATACTTGCGATAGGGGCTGTCTGCCGGGAAGGTGTTTGGGAGGTCATAGTTACCATAGGTGACGGCCCGCTCAAAGTCGCCCTGTTCCTTATACATGCCCACGCCACCTTCGATGGCGGGCAGCGGTTTTGTGGCCTGGAAACTAAACCCTGCCATGCGTCCCCAATTACCGATGAGGGTATCCTTTACTTTGGCACCGTGGGCGTGGCTGGCATCCTCCACCACGATCAAGCCTTTTTCTTCCGCAAAAGCGCAGATGTCATCCATGTTGCAGGGCAAGCCGTACCAGTGCACCGGCATGATTGCCTTTGTGTTGGGCGTGAGTTTACGCTTGCAGTCTTCCACGTCTATGTTCATGGTGCACGGGTCTACGTCCACAAACACCGGTACGAGATCAAAGAAACGCATAGGCACCACGGGGAACCATGTACTGTAATCGGCGACCAGGATTTCGCTGCCAGCGGGTAGTTGCAGCGCAAAGAGCATGGATGTGAGCGCGCTGGTGCCGTTGCAATGAGCCTTGACATAATTACAACTGTGATAGGCCTGCCAGGCTTCTTCAAATTCCGCTACTGGCCCGTAATTCGGGTCCTGCAGCAATTGGGTTACGGCCTCAATTTCTTCGGCGCCGTACAGGGGCCATTTGGTGGCGGCGGCTGCCGGATGGGTGACGGCCTTGGCGCCGCCGTTAAGCGCCAGGGTCTCCACCTTATCCGCCGCAGTTGCTGTTTTTGCACCTGCCAATCCTCCCAGATATAACCCGGCGCTGAGAGCGCTCGTTGTTTTCAGAAAATCTCTGCGCGTCGCCGCATCCGAACGTTTGCCTGTTTCCATGACTCATATCTCCTGTCGTTTATGGCTGTCCAATATGTGCATTCTCTTTCATGTTCATTTTACTCCTGCCTGTCAGAATCATTCAAGAAGCGGGAGTTTCCTCATGATAAAACCTCACGGTAATCACGGAGTTCCGTATAGTCGCACAGCGTACTCATGGCGGCGCTGGTAACGGTAATGCCTGCTTCTACGACCGCCGCCACAGGATTCAGGCCGCCGCAAACGACCATACCGAAACGACCAATGGTAACAGGAATATCGAGAAGCGGCTGGTTGGGGCTGCCTACTGCCAGCACACCGCCCATGCCCAGCGTGTCGGCCACGCGAATCAGACGCTGCACTTCAGGCAACGCTGCTGCCGGTGCTTCCCGAAAACTGGCGCCCAGCGCGCCACTGCCTGTTTGCGCGATTTGTGTAAGGGAGGTCATGTGGCTTCGTATGAAAATTTCGAGGGGGTCCAGGGACGATCCGTCGTAGTTAATGATTTGTGTGAAACGGTGGGGCCGTCCCTGCTCCATTTCGAGCAGACCACCAAAGCGTGAAGCCATGGCGATATTCGCATGAAGCAAAATGCCATTCAGGCTGACGCTGCAAACTGTGCCGATTCCAATTTTTTTCGGCGGCACACAAAAACCGCCGATGGATTCCCCGGCCGACTTTACGGCGAGTAGTCTGCCCATGCCGAGGCGCGCCTTGTAGATGCGCCGCATGATGCGAAACGCCGCGGCTGCGTCCGTTACATCCACCGTGGAGATGTTAAGGATCACTTTGCCAGAGCGCGTTTTCACATCAAAATCCATTTTATAGGAAAGGGTGTCCACTTTTGCGGCCACGAACCCGACCTTGTCAAAAACGAGGGCGTGATCCAGTTCCGCAGATCCTTTCTCCGTCAGCTGCCTTCCGCGCCGCCCCAGGTTGCGTGTCCAGCCCAGGCCGTCCATTTGCGCCAGGTAATTACGCACTGCCCGTTCGCTGATGATGATGCCGGACAGGCCCAGCGCGTTGGCGATGCGCTCGCTGCCGATGCTCTTCTCCGCATCATGCAACACGCGCAATATGGCGATCATACGCCGCCTGGTTTTTATGTCAAGGTTGCT
>CAZBNU010000045.1:0-16955 GCA_964493075.1 uncultured Nitrospirales bacterium
AAGTTTCGGGGGACAGGAATGTCCCCCCTCCGAATCACGAAAAATCTTTCTTCAGAGAATCGCCGCCAACAGCGGTTCAGGCTCGCAATGACGGCAACCAAACTTTTGTAACATTTTGCAGAGAAAATCATGTGTACTACGCTTTAGGTGCTTAATGCCACGGGAATGACGGTGGAGGCGTTTACTTTTACATAATTTGGGTTGTGGTCAAAGCCCGCGTTAGTAGTGTGAACGAGAGTCACCAGAACTATGGGCCTAAATCGCAATTGCCCTGAGACATTTCATTTCCCTTTTATTTCTTAAAATTCACTTATTCAACACTATAAACATTTTGTTATCGATATTTTTTTACGGCCTGTCGCGAATTTTGTCGTTACCATGTCTTTAGGTCTGATGGATCGTATCAGCGCAGCCAGGGTATATCGGTCACTTCCGGCAAGGCCTTTTCGAGCAAAACCCACAGGGCAAAGATTGCGGGTCTGCACTCGGCCCTTCCGTCGGCGGTGCGTGCCCATGCGCCTTCTGGAAGTTGCGTTTCGATAATCTTCTCAAGCCATTGCTCATTAATGCGGTCTGCATGGCCGATGTAAGCGAGCAGCGCCATGGCCTCAAATGCGAGGTCTGTAGCGGCCTTTTGATCTTCCACGGTTTTTACCAGAGCATCTGCGACGCTTTCCCTGACGCTCTGTAATTCCGCGATGGCTTCGCCACAGCCCCGTTCCTGCAGCCATTGCTGTGCCAATGCCACATAAACGACACTGTAGTTTCGCATATCGTTCGGTATTCCTTCATAATTTACTGCCTGAATCATTTCCAGCATCTCTTGTGCGAAGGCGGCATCTACGGGTTCGACATCACAATACATAGCCTGTAAGACAATCCGTATAAGGTTTACCTCAACGTGTTTGAGACTGGCAGGGGTTAGCAACTCCTCCCCTTCTGCTGGTTCATAGTCACCCAATAGCGTTGCATCCTTGATTGGGATGTTGGCCTCGGCGATAGAAAAGCCCGGTTCTACCAGCCTTGAGAACAATTTATAAGCGACCAAATCACCCTCGAAGACATTTTCCACCTTGAACGCATTCTCTGCCGCAAACACCTCATCGAGCGCGAATTTTCGCTGGATATAATCAAGGAAGAAGTAATCCATCCAGTTGATTATGTCCTTGTTATCGAGGTTTTCCGCGACATAAATCAACCCGGCGTCAATGGCCTGGGCATAGGGGCTGCCTTCGTAGGGCCGCAGTTGCAGTTCGTAAGAAGCCGCTTCCTCGACGTCATCGCTGCCCTCCGCTGTTGCGTCCTTTGTATCCGTCAGGGTTTCGGCTTGATCCACGGCGACGTCCGCTGGTTCAGGCTCACTCTTGTTTTCCTGTGCTTCCTTCGAAGGCGCCGGTGCTTCTTTTGCTGGGGAGCATGCGCCGAGAATCCCTGTGAGAAACAGTGCCATTGTCACGGCCATTATTTTTACTGCGATACTTTTTTTCATTGTAGACATTTTTTGATCCTCCAAACAGTTTGTTGTTACTTCGGTCGTGTTCCATTATACCACATGGGGTAATTGGTCTTCGCGATTTTTTTGCTTTGGGCTCAGTGAAACGACCCTCTCAGGGCAGTTTCATTGAATCCAGCATATCTTTTGCGGCGGCCTGTCCCGGATATTTCTCCAAGATGTATTCAAGGTGCCTCGTTGCCTGTTGTGGATTGTCCAGATATGCGTGGCACATGGCAAGATTCAGCAATGCGGCCAAATAATCCGTGTCCATAGCAACGGCCTTTTCAAGGTAAACCAATGCTTCCTTAAACTTCATCATACCCATTAAGGAACCGCCGTACAAGTTAAGCAGCCTTGGATTATCTGGATTTTCGGCAAGCATGGGTTTGAGCAGGGTTTCGGCTTCCTTATAGCGCCCTGTGCTGTTCAGTGCGCCCGCATAATTCATTTTCCACTTAAAAATATCCGGGTCATTTTCATAGGCAGCACGATGATGTTCAAAGGCCAGTTCCAAGCGCCCCGCCTTTTCATTTATAATTGCGAGATGATTATGTCCCACAGCATTTGTGCCGCCACTTGCGGCCAAAGCACGCTTGGCCAAGGTTTCTGAATCCCTCCAGAAACCGCTTTGCCAGAAACACAGGGCAGCCAATACTGTTGTCAATGCGGCGAGGGCAATCCAGTAGTTCCTTCCCACGCCCTGCATTTTGCTGGCGCCTGTTTGAGAGGAGCGCTGTGTCCGCTCATAGATTGCATAGGCAAGGCCTAGATACAGCCCGATAGCTGGCCCATACAAATACCGTAGGGCAATGGATTCTGAGGCGTACCGCACCAAACCACTTACGGGTAGCAAGAACAAGACAAACCAGCCCCATCCGAGTATAAGATACGGGTGACGGCGGTATAAGACTAACACCACAATTGTGATTGCGATAAGCACTGTCAAAGCCCCCAGCGCCACCCAGAGCGTTATCCATTCGGTTGAGGGCGAATAGGCTGTCACATAGCGCAACGGATAAATCAAATTCCACAGATAACGTATATAGGCTGTAAAGGCGAATCCGAGGTTATCCAAGGGCGACATAAGCGAGTTCTTTTCGAGCACCCCGAACTGGGTCTTGCCGAAGAAGGCGAAAAACACGCCCAGTGCTGTGAGCGCAAAAAACGGCAACTTTTCAGCTATCAGGCGCACTGCGATGCGAATTGTTTCGCCTTTATTATGGAAATTTATTTGAATTCTGCGCAAGGGCCAGTAATCGAGGATCAATAGGATCAGGGGTAGTAAGACGATGCCTTGTTTGCTCAGCAGCGCCAGCAGCATGAACCCCAACGCTGCGATATACGCTACCCGGGACCGGCGCACAGTGAAGCGTCGGTAGGCTTCAATACTCAGCAGCACGAAGAAGACGGGCATAATTTCGTTGCGTGCTGAAATCCAATTGACTGTCATAGCCTGCACCGGGTGAACGGTGAAGAAGAGGGCGGTTCCCCAAGCAACCGGAAAGTTATCCAGAAGCCGCCGCAGCACAACAAACAAAGTGCAGGCGCAAATCAGATGCCAAAGCATGGTCATGAGATGGTATCCGCCTGCCCAATCAGCGAACAGTTCCCTATCCACCATGAAGCTTATTGTTGGCAGCGGCATGTAGAGGCCGAAGTTGGGATTTGTGAAGGCCCAGTAGATATTTTCAAAAGAAAGGCCTGATACAACACGTTCATTATCAAAAATGATGTTGGGGTCGTCATAAAGAACATACTCGTAATTAACGCATCGCCCGTAAACGAAACATCCGACGATGAAGATCAGCAGGAGCGCGGCTATTTCACGACTCCATCCGTTTTCACTTTCGATAGGAGTCGGTTTGTTTTGCAATCTGTTGGATTTTCGTTTTGCTTGATTCATGAGAACAAGTATAGTGAAGTCTTAAGTTTGAAGGCAAAACGAATGTCTCAGGAGGCTACCCATAAATTTAATGCCCGACACCGTTTCAGTTTTATTTTGCTTTTTTTTGCGATATGCGCGACATTTTTTTTCCAGAAAAGCAGGAAGCCTTACATCTTCGACATCGGCTGGGCATATCGCCAGCGACCACGCGTTGCAACAGGTTTCTGAATGCGTCACCGTCAATAATGGTAGCGAGCGGGGTATTGCTGACATTGCCGATGGTGAGGTCCTCCATACCATCAAAGCAGCATATAGATATATTCCCATTGGTTTTGATATCCATATTGCCGCGCCACAGTTCGCTGCATTTGAGGGAAGTTGTATGTGCATCTACTTCTCCCAGGATCATTTGCGGAGAGATTTTGATGTGGTCCACGATGCCTTTCCATTCTGCCCTGAACCGTTCCATTCGTTCATCGTGCATTTCGTTCATCACCAACGAGATATTTAGAGACAGTCCCTTACGCTTAATAGCAGCAAAAGCACGGATATTGCCGGCGATTTCATCGTAATCCACATCGCGATAATGACGGGCGCTTTCGGCATCCGGCTCGATAGATACATTCAAGGCATCCAGCGGGCTTGCAGCCAATTGGTTTAGCAAGTCGCCCTTGAGTAATGTACCATTGGTGAACATGTACACCCTCCTGCCACTCTTGCTGACGTAGTGAATCATATCCACAATTTTGGGGTTCATCAGCGGTTCCCCAATACCGGACAGACAAATTGCTTCGATGGTTTTCGGGGCCTCATCAACGATTTGTCTAAAGAGTTCCCAATCCATTAGTGGCGGGCGGGATGTAGTCCACGGCTTATTTTTTGATCTTGCACAGTATATACAGGCCAGGTTGCAGGCCGCTGCGGGTTCTATGGTCATGCTTACCCATCCCGCTATTCTTGGAATGCCGAGGCGAAAGTTTATCATATTTCGCGCTATGAGATAGAGTGAACGTGGGCTTCTTATTTTTTCATATATCCATCGTGCCTGGCTTGTGGATTGACAGTAAAGCAGGGAAGCGATCCAAACCAAAGGCCATATAACAAAGTTCTGCAGTATGGTACCCAATACGTTTATACTTTCACTTCTATTGCGCTTGCATTAATTGTGAGATACTTTCTACATTATAGGAGTAGGCGCTGTGCTTTTCAAAACAAACATTGAAATTTGCTCGCTTGCATTGCGCTCCCTTATACTGTCAGCCTGTTTTCGCCACACGGTGTCCAGAAGTCACTCTGAGGAATTTGAGATGAAACCGAATCCGAAAATCAAGGCTGCCCCGTCCGCTTCCCCCGAGAACCCCCATACCCGTTCCTACATGGCCATGGCCTTTATAACGCTGCTTGTGTTTGTGGTATTTGGTCAGAACATCACTTTCGGTTACCTCCAATTTGACGTTCCGAAGATAATATTCGAGAATCCGCGCATAATGTCTGGGCTAACGCCGGAGAATATTTACTGGGCATTTACGAGTCCCAATTTTGGGCTTTTTCAACCCTTGCCGAATATCAGTTTCATGGTTGACAGCGATTTTTTCGGTGCCTGGCCTGGCGGCTACCACACGGTGACGCTGGTGTGGCATGCACTCGCCATGTGCCTTTTTTTCTGGGTAATGTTTCAATTAACCGGCAATTTTTCTGTTGTTTTTGCGGCCACACTTATCATGAGTATTCATCCTTTACAGATATTGACCGTAAGTCAGATTGCAACGCGTCACGAAATAATGCAGGCTGTATTTGCGCTGTTGAGCATTGAGGCGTATCGGCGCTACGTGGTACACAAATCGCTACGCGCCTATGTTTTTTCATTGCTCTTTATGGTGTTGGGGATTCTTTGTAAACAAATGATTGTCGTGTTGCCTGCGGTATTATTGCTACTGGACTACTGGCCCTTGGGGCGAGTTGCCTTGTCTATTCGCGAACCGCTGAAAACACTGCGGGCTACTTTCAGGTTGATATTGGAAAAGACGCCTTACTTTGCTCTTTCAGTTGTTGGTTCCGCACTGGCGGTTTATGGCAAGAGCGAATTCGACCTGATAAGGATTGGGCTTGAGCAGATGACCTTAAGAGAGACCGCTTATTTGGTCATCACCGGTTATGCGCGGTACGTCGGCCATATTTTCTATCCCCTTCGCCTGGGCTATTTCATGGTTGACGAGGAGCAAAAGACACTTGTATTTTTTATTTTATCGGCGCTGTTGCTTTTGTTGCTGTTTGTGTTTGTTCTCACATTGCTTTGGAAGCGCCCTTATCTGGCGGTTGGCTGGTTCTGGTTTGTGCTGTTTATGCTGCCAGCAAGCGGTGTAATTCGTTACATGGTAGAATCAATATCATTGCGTTACTTATACCTGCCCGCTATGGGGCTCTATTTGGCTTTCTGTTTTGGTCTTCATGATCTTTCGAAGTGGCTGCAACTCGGTAGGACGAGTGGCAAAAGCGAAACACCTCTTGGATACTGGGTGGTGACAGGAGGGCTTACGCTACTACTTGTAGGGCTAAGTTTTTGGCAACATGGTTTTTTCAGGGATACAGAAAATATGGCCCAGCGGGTATTGGCGGTAACAAACAACCGTAGCGCCTTTGCGCACAACATGCTTGGCCTTGTCAGGGAGGATCAGGGGCTGTATGAGCGATGTAACGCACACTTTCGGGAGTCTATAGCGATTGCGCCGCAAAACATCCTATTACGTTTTTTCTATGCCGATACCTTGTTGCGTCAAGGGGCTTTTGAGGAGGCAATTGAGATTGCGGAGGAGGCGCTTGAGATTGATCCTGACCATCCGGATCTGCTGGGTTTATGCGGCGTGGCAATGATGAATCTGAAGAAATTCAAAGAAGCGGAACAATACCTACGGCATGCGTTGGAAATTGAACCAGACAACACCCAAGTGATGCACAATCTTTCCTATACGATGGCGCTTTTGGGAAATTTTGCCGAGGCGCGTGAGATGAACAAGCAAGTTTTACTCCTGAACCCGGACGACCAACATGCGAAGGCGCTGGCGGAAGAAATAAACTGGAGCATCAAAGATTAGGTGCTTACTTTATCAGTTCTCGGCATGTTGCTTCTCTGAAATTGCTTATTTGCCACAAAGAACACAACGGACACATCTCTTAGTTTCCAACTGCGTGTCAGGCAGCCTTTTCTTTGGGAGTGTGTGTCGGAGTTGCGGGGTGAGGTGTGTGTTGGGAAATCACCGAATACTTGAGAACAAACCTTTGAAAGCACGATTCAAGACGATGGGGATGTATAGGGGTAGGAGGTGCGGCTGTGGGAAGTCGCGCATAATGCGGTAGAGGCGCTCCGGGCGTAGGAAGAAATCGCGGGTGGCTTTGCGCTGATAGTAGTATAGCGTTTCATCCGAAACGCCGGACAAATTCACGCATACCTGGCAGAAATCCATATTCGAATAATCTATGTGGCCTATGCGGTCCGCCAAATTTTCCTTGACGTAATCGAACAGAGGGGTACCCGGAAACGGCGTCACGGTGAAAAACGAAGCCGTATGCAGAGCTGACTCTGACGCTGTCCGTATGGTATGTTCCATTTCCGCCTCAGTTTCGCCCGGAAACCCGAGCATGGCAAAGCCGTTGGCGAAAATCTTCTTGTTCACTGCCATTCTTACCGCTTCAAGGAAGTTTTCAATATTCAGTCGCTTCTGGGTCATTTCCTGAATGCGCGTTGAGGCGGATTCCAAGGCAAAGCTTGAGAAGTAGGTGCCCGCATCGGCGAGGGCGCCAACGGTTTCTTCGTCCAACAAATCTGCCCTTAATGCATTTGGGAAGGCGATTTTGATGGGGCCGTTTTGTTTGAGCAAGAGGTCAGAAAAATCAAAGACCCGTTTTTTATTCAGGTTAAAACAATCATCGAGAAACTCAATGTCATCCACACCGTATGTTTTCTTGTAGTAGGTGATTTCCTCAACGATACGTTCGGGGGAATGTGCACGAAAGCCACGCCCAAAGATATTGTGGCACCACCAGCAGCCATAGGGACATCCGCGACTGCTGACCAGCGATATGTATTTGCGTCTCGGAATAGGCGGCATAGATTGCTGTCGCCAGTAACGGGTGGGGTCGATAAGGTCATAAGCGGGCATGGGAATGGTGTCAATATCTTCAACGATGGGCGCATGACCGTCATTGAGAATGACGGCGCCTTCCTCATTGCGCCACATAAGTCCGGGTATCTTGCTGTAGTCCCCATCTCCCAAATACGCTTCCAGAAACATTTCCATGCTGCGTTCGCCTTCGCCTGCTACTGCGGCATCTGCCAGGGCAGTTTCCAGCACGGAAGCACCGAATGCGGAAATATGGGGTCCGCCCAATATGATTTTTGTATCCGGACGCGCTTCACGCACCGCCGCGACCATTTCGGGGATGGCGTAGGCAAAAGGCGTCATAACGCTCAAGCCAACAATGTCGGCATCAAAGGCCGCTGCCATGCGGGCCACCTGCTCGAAGGAGGGATTGTCGAGGCGTTGATTCACAATCTGAATCTCAAGGGGAAAGCGATCGCGAAGCCACGCCGCTATATAGAGGGGGCCCATGGGTGGACTGACCAGCGGATAGAGCGTACTCCGCAGGCCGACATTTACCATGAAAAGGCGCTTTTTTTTCAACAGGAAAACTCCGAAAACACCTGTTCACGCCATACTGCCGTAATACGTACAGGGCACCGAACAGATATTTAAGCGAAAAGGTAATTAAACTACAAGGCGACGCCCAATAGTACCATGTAACAACCCGTTCTGGCAAAAACTTCCTCAGCAATCCTGTCGGATTACTTGGGGTTATGGGATTGCCCACGGTCCTGACAGCGAATCAGGAGCGTATAGCAGTAGGCATGGAACTTATAGGACTTATGGGAAGTATGAAGCGGGAAAACATGTCGCAAATATGTACTTCCCTTGCTATTTCGGCTGATTTTCACTGTCCTGTGATTCTATCTCCTGTTCGAGAGTCTTGTTTGACTTTGGTTTGCGCGTGAAGAAGTCGTAGAGCACGGGTATCACAATCAAGGTGAGTATGCCGGAGACGAGGATGCCGCCAGCGGATGCGAGGCCGGTGTCGTTTCGCATTTCTGCGCCTATGCCGCGTCCGAATGCGAGGGGCAGCATGCCCAGGACGGCGGCGAGGGTGATCATGACGATAGGCCGGAACCTTTCGGAGGCGGCGCTGACCATGGCGCCGTGGCGCGACATGCCTGCGGCTACATGCACGTTGAATTGATCCATGATGAGAATGGCGTTGTTCACCACGATGCCGATAAGCATGACAATGCTCATCATCACAAAGATTCCCATGGCGAAACCGCCCAGCCAGAGGGAATAGAAGACGCCTATCAATGCGAGGGGCAGGGTTGCCAGAATCAGTACGGGCTGTTTGAAGGATTCGAGGATGGCGGCCAGCATGAGCACTACGAGCAGGATGGCGATGAGTCCGGCTTCTGCCAGCGCTTCCTGGCCTTCCGCCATGACTTCGTATACGCCCACAAATTCGTACTTGTATCCGGGAGGCAAGGGCGCACGCTTGTCAAACTCGGCGCTCAGCAATTCCACAGCGGTGCCCATGGGCAGCGAGGGGTCCAGATTGGAGAAGAGTTTTGCAACACGGTACTTGTTTTTGCGCGGTATCTGGAGGGGCGCCAGACCTTCTTCAACCGAACCCAGACTGGTGAGGGACATGGGCCTTCCGGGCGCTGCCGGGAAAAGGAAGTCGCGCACCTGTTCCTTCCCCTCTTCTTCCGCAAACTTCACGACAATGTCATAATTACGAGCGTCGCGTTTGAAGGTTCCTGCGGTAATGCCTTCAATGTTGCCGCGCAGCGCCATGCCCAGCGTGGTGGCGGGAAATTCGAGGTCTGCCAGCACGGTACGGTTGGGCCTGACGCGCAATTCCGGCCTGCCCGGACGCACGGTTGTATCCGGGTCGCGGAATCCGGGAATTTCGGTCGCTATTTGTTGCGCCTGAAGCGCCAGTTGATCCAGGACTTGCAAATCCGGGCCGGCAATCTCGAATTCCACATCTGAGGCCTGCCCACCGGAAAAATTTGGAATGGTAACGGTATATAGCACTCCCGGAAACTTGGCAACTTTTTCACGCGCCATGTTGATGAGTGTATGTATGGATTCCGGGCGTTCGGTTCGTTCGTTGAACCTTAACAGAATCTGCGCCAGATAAACGCCTTCACCGGTCTGCCCGAACATACCTTCCACCTTGCCGATGGTGGTCATGATGTGGCGCAGATGGGGAAGGGAACGCAGGCTTTCTTCAACAGCACTCACGCCCTCGGTGGTACGGGCCAGCGTATTGCTTGCCGGAAATTCAAGCTTGACGAACATCTCGCCGCGGTCAGGCTCGGCCCCCATGGCGGAACCCAGCGAACCGCCGATTTTCAGGCTATGGACAAAAATCACAGCAATAAGCAGTAACAACAGCACCGCAGCAACGCGGTAGTGTTCCGTAAACTGAAGAAAACGCCTGTACACCGCGACGATGGCGTCAAAGCCGCGATTCCAGAAGCGTTCCATATAGGCCAACGGCGACCGACTGTCCTTCTTTTTGGGTTTCAGCAACAACGAACACAACATGGGGGTCACTGTAAAGGACACAAACAGGGACACGAGGGTGACAATCACCATGGTCAGGGCGAAGGGCTTCATGAACAGCCCGATCATGCCCGGCATAATTGCAATGGGAAAGAGGACGACCACGTTCGTGCCCGCACTGGCGAGTACGGCGACAAACGCCTCGCCTGCTCCGACCCTTGCGGCGTCTTTTGGAGTCATGCCTTTGTCGAGCCGCGAAACAATAAACTCCAGCACTACGATAGAGTTGGTCACCAGAATGCCCACGGACATGCCGATGGAGAGCAATGTGGACACGTTCAATGTAAAGCCCACCATCTGCATGAAAAAGAAACCGATGACAATGGTGAGCGGCATGGTGATGCCGATGATCAGCGTGGTGCGAATGTTGTAAAGAAACAGGAAAAGGATCAATGCCGTGAGCAGAATACCGGTGAACACGTCGCGCCAGGCGCTATCCACCATGGCCTTGGTGAATGCGCCGTCATCAGTGACCCAGACCAGTTCCATGCCGCCGGGTAGTTCCTGCTGTAGTTCCTCAATCACTTCACGGACTTCATTGATCACCTGTACGGCATTGGCTTCCGCCCGTTTCACCGCTTTGATTGCAATGGCGTTCCTCCCGTCAATGTGGGCTATCTGCCGCTGTTCTTCAGTGGTCATGCGCACTTCCGCCACATCCTTGATATAGGTGCGTTCTCCATTGCCGCCCGCCACTTCCAGGCTGCCAATGCGGGCAATGTCTTTGAAATCGGCGTCAAACTTGACGGCATATTCCACGCCATGGGACTTTATGCGTCCGGAGGGGATGGTACGCACGCCTTCCCGGAGCGCCTGCACCAGGTTCAGGGTTGTGAGGCCGCGAGCCGCGAGTTTTTCGCGGTCCACCAGCACATGCACCTGGCGCTCCGCGCCGCCAATCAAATCCACATTCGCCACGCCGGCAATTACGGAAATGCGGTCGCGCAACGTGTTGTCAGCGTAGTCATACAGTTCATCAATTGGGGCGTCGCCGGTCAAGGCCAGACTGAGCACCGGCTTGGCGTTAATATCAAACTTGACTACCTTCGGGTCTTCCACATCTTCGGGAAGGTCAGCGCGTATGAGGTCCAGTTTTTCGCGCACATCCATAGCAGCAAGGTCTACATCCACATCAAGATTGAATTCCAGCAGGGTCTGAGACACGTTTTCAATACAGGAGGAACTCACATCCTTCAGGCCTGATATGGCAACGACAGAATCCTCGATGCGCTTGGCGACATCCGTCTCAATTTCCTCGGGTGTGGCGCCCGGATACACCGTGATAATGGTAATGTAGGGAATGTCCACCTTGGGCATGATTTCGAGTCCCATCTTGCGATAAGCGTTCATGCCCAACAGGGTCAGTCCGATAATCAGGCAACTCATCGCTACGGGTCGTTTTACCGCAGCATTGGAAAGAAACATCTATTTTTCCTCCTGCTGCTGAATCTCGACGGGGGTGCCGTCGTTCACGAGGTTGCTGCCCAGGGTGACAACCAAAGCGCCCGGTACGACCGCATTATCCAACACCTCCGTCCAGCCGTCCGCAGTAAGCCCCTTCTGGATTTCGACGAGTTTGGCAGCATTTTCTTCCACCATGAACACGACATCCTTGCCGTCACGAATCTGAATAACATCGCTGGGCACGCCTGGTCCTACGCTTGAATGCAGCACCGCCTCTATATTGGCGATGGCGCCTGGGACAATGCCTTCAGGCGGGGATACCACAGCGCATTTCACCTCGAACGTACGCAACTGGTCCTGGATTTCCGGGCTCTTGTAGGTGATGGGCAACAGTCCCAGATCAACGCCGCTGACCATGACGCGCAATTGTGTCTCCCCAGTTTTTATGCGGGGATAATATTCTCCGGGCAGGAACGCAGAAACTTCCAGCACAGTGGTGTCAACCACCTTGACGACAGGATTACCGACGCCCGCAAATTCACCCTGCTTCTTGCCGCGATAGCTGACCCAGCCGTCTATGGGACTGATCCGCAACGAATCATCCAGACGCTTTTTGGCGATGACCAGCGCCGCTTCTGCCTGCTTTTCCTGTTCGGTACGCAAGGTTACGCCTGTGTTTGCGCGTTCCAGTTGCGCTTTCGCCACCGCGAACCCTGCCTCCATCTGTTCCATGGCGTCGGGGGTAATGGCCTGCTGCTCGCGCAACCGCGTAAACCGGTCATAATCCAGTTTTGCCTTGTCGTGCTGCGCCTGGGCGGCTACAAGTTGTGCTTCCGCGTCGCGTCGCGCACATTCCGCGACTTTCCGGTCCTGCAGCGCAATTTCATAAGCCTGGGTCACCATCACTTTTTCTATCTGAAAAAGCTGCGTTTCATTGGCTTTCACCGGGTCGCCTTCTTCCACAAACATATCGGTTATGACGCCGTCAATCTGGGGCGAAACCATGGCGTAATTCTTTGCAAGCAGGTTGCCCTGAGCAATAATGCGTTCCTCGAAAGTACGCTCTTCCACGGGGGTTACCGAAACGGCGACCTCTCGCGCTGCGCCGTCTCCCTGGGCAAAGACTTTGCTGTCCCCGGAAGGGTTACAGCCCTGCAAAAGCATTACTGTTGTTGCAGCAACGGTCAGCAACATTGTTTTTGTGAAGGTACTACTCATTATTGTCTTCCTTTTGCCCCTGCCATGTTACGCCAAGCACGTTTCGTGCTATGGCAGCCATTACTTGTTTCTGATACTGCGCATTGGTAGCGTTCACCTGCGCTGCATCATGTTGCGCCACGGTATCGAGCATTTCCGAAGGGCGCAACAGTCCTTCGTGCATTTTCGCCTTATCTTCCTTCAACTTAAGCGCGGCGGCGGCGGCGGCGGCCTGTGCCAGGTTAGACTGCGCCTCGGCATCCGCGAGATGGGTATGGGCACGCACGGTTTCCAGCAGTAACGCCAGGCTTTCCTGTTCCCGCGCCAGAAACGCTTTTTCCTGCTCGGTGCGGGCGACGAGGTATTCGTTAACATTGGCAAACCCGTTGAAAAGGGTCATCAGTCCTGTAAATCCCACAGCGGAGACGTAGGGATACGCCATGAAGGAATTCGAGGTGTGGCTGCGTCCGGCAAATCCCACCAGCGCTGGCAGGAAGTTGGCTATTGCAATGCGCGCTTTCTCCTGTTCAATGGCGATGAGCCTGTCCTCAATGGCCAGCCGCGGATGATGCAGCAGCGCCTCCAGTATCCAGTCGTCGAGGTCGCCTTGCGGTGCTTCCACCGGGCTTGACGCGACGAGTTGTATGGATGCGGTGGGCGCCATTCCCATTGCGGTGAGCAGTTCAGCCTGGCAGCGTTCCCGGGCGCGGGTATTCATTTCAAGGGCCTGTTCCCGTGCAAGGGACAAAACGCATACCTGTGCGAGGTCGGCTTCGGTGACCATGCCCTCCTTGTACCAGGCTTCCACCTCTTTCAGGAGTGTCGTGGCGGCATCCCGCTGTGACTTGAGGGTGCGCTGTGATTCCTCTGTGGCCAAACACTGAAAATACAGTCCGGTCACCTGCAGGGCGATCATCTGGCGCGTGTAGTCCTCCGCAATATCACTGATTTCTTCGCCGCGCCGGTGTATGGCATAGAGAAACCACGTTGCCGGGGCGAAAATGGGCATGTGCGCCTGTAGCGCTGTTTCCCGCACAATACGGTCCTGCATGGTGGTGGACATGTTGCCGAAAAGTTGGGTTGCCGGGGCGCGGTCCAGTTCTGTGGAGGTGTATTCGAGGGATACTTCCGGCAGGAAATTGGCAAAGGCAATGCGCCGGTTCAGTTTTGCCAGTCGCTTTTCGAGGGCAGCGGTTTTGATGGTAAGATTACCGTCCAGTGCAACAGCGATACAGCGGTCCAGAGTAAAGGTATCGCCACGGGCCAGCACGGCTTCGGTTTGGGTATCCATCCGGGCGAGAAAATCTTCGGCATCCGTCTGACGTACCAGCACGCCTTCAAAGGTGGCGCAGCCCTGCACCAGGCAACAGACAAACAAAACGACACTAACTATGATTTTAGGCATGAGCAATCCCTTCCTCCAGGAAAGCAGGTATGGGCAGGTTCAATCCACAGATGAGCACTTTTGCCACATGCCGCAGAATCGCTTTCTGGAATCCTGAATCGGTTAAATCCTTATGGTTCGGTACAATCCGCATGAAATCTTCTGCATATACATAGTGGATAAGCTGCCCCATGAGGGAATCCACCCACAGGTCTGTTTCCTCCATGCTCATGCCCGCCCGGCAGCATTGAAGTACCCCACGCAACGCGTCAACATTAGGCATGACCAGTTCTTCCATGATGCTCCAGATGGCGGGTGTCGGCTTTAACATGATGTGCATGAAGATACGTCCGTACCAGCGGGGATGAACGCCCGTAAAAAACTGCTGGACATGCTCTTCCACAATACGGTAGAGCGCCTCGGCACATTTGATCGGATCCGTTCCCCAGTCCTGCTTGCATTTCAGTAATTCCTCCGCACGGTAACAACGGGTCTGCTCCAGTACATGGCGGATAACGACCAGGTACAGATTTTCCTTGGACCCAAAATGATAGTTTACCGCTGCGATATTGGCCTTGCATTTTTCCGCGATGGCGCGAATGGTCGTTCCTTCTACGCCGTGCTCTGCAAAGAGTTCTCCTGCAGCGTGCAGTAGTGCTTCCTTTGTAGTGGATACAGTCCGTTCCATGATTGAAACCTCTCTGGTTCATGCCCACTAAATCCCTGATCATTGCGAGAGTATACCATAAACAATCGCTTGATTCAAGCGTTTGTTTTAATATGCGAAGAAAAAAGCAGATAATACCTTATGCGCATTATTTGCGGTTTTTGGGAAGCCAATGGCGAGACTGGAAAATACGGCGTTTGCTTATGGGGGATGGGATTTATGGGATTTATGGGATTTATGAGCCTAGAACTATTAGAGTGGGTGACGGGCGTCAAAAGTAAACGAATGCGTTTACTTTTTTTGCCGGGCTGCGTCTCCCCAAAGTTGAGGATTTTGCCTTGTTTTCAGGCTTTTTTGCGGCTACTTCCTCCGATTTATGCAAATCGTTTGTGCGGACCGGGTAGAAGCACTTACACACTTCCCCGAGATAGAACAACCCAAGAGGAGAATCACAATGGCGCGTTCAGGATTTTTTCGACGCATTGGGCAATTGTTATGGAAGCGACAACGAAGCAGACCTATGGAAACCATGGGAACGGTTTCCTGTCCTGAACACGGCCGCCAATCTGGTCTGTTTGCAAGTGATTTTCTGCCTCTTCCAGACCGCGCTCCTTTTGAAATGCTGCCACTATACCGTTATTTGCGCGATACCGTCCCGGACGTCTCCGATGCCATCTGGTCGTGGAAGCGGTTATGCCATACTGGTCACGACGTGGCGCTAATGGGCGTGAACGGTGGTGAAGCGCCTTCCGAAGCCCGTGCCATCGTGGATGATCTTGCCTCTCGTGTTCATGCCGCCGACGGCGGATTGGATGGTCTTTTGGACATCTTTTATGCCTCTCTGTTCACCTTTGGCGCGGCGGCACTCGAAGTAGTGCCGGGCAATGCACGGGAGTGGATTCACGACATCGTTCCTGTGGACGTGTGGACGGTTCGTTTTCGCCGCAACAAGGGACGGCTCGAAGCGTGGCAGCTGTTCGAGGGTGAATCCACACTGCTTCCCCAGGATTCCTTCTTCTATGTCGGTCTCGACCGGGACGGCACCAATCCTTATGGGCGCAGCATGCTGCGCGCCCTACCCAATATGATCAGTATTCAGCAACAACTCATCGCCGATATGGCGAAAGCCACCCACAACGCCGGCTGGAGCAAACTACATGTGCAGTACCGGCCTGAGGAGCGTCCACCCGGCGAATCCGAAGACGCGTATCGCACCCGCATGTCGCAGAACCTGGGCGCGTTGCGCGACCGGTTGAGCGGCGCGGCAGTGGACCAGAACCTGGTCACCTACGACAATGTGGACGTATCGGTGCTGGGCGGGAACCATCGCAGTCCGACGTTCTACGACAACCACAAGGCCATTGAGGAGCAGGTGATCACAGGCATGCACATGATGCCGGTACTGATGGGGCGCAACTACGGCTCCACGGAAACCTATGGCACGGCACAATTCGAGGTGGTGAATCGCCAGGTGCAGACCGTAAACCGGCAGGTGGGGCATTTGCTCGAGCGCATTTATAACCGCGAATTGTCGCTACGCGGCGTGGCTGCAAAAGCCGAGGTGCAGATGCGCGGCAACCGCACAGTGGACATTCTGAAAGAAGCAACCGCCCGCGGTCGTGAGATTGACAACACGTTGCGATTGATTGAGGCCGGGTTGCTGGAGAAGGAAGAGGCCGGCGCAAGACTGAACCAACACGGTGTGGCGTAAACAACATACTTCGCGAAAGCAGGTACAGGTACCGCTCGTACCTCGCGTTACCAGTCCCCGTTTTCACTTAACAAGGAGAATCGAACATGGAACTTGAACCTTTTGTATTCAATCATACGGGCGCGCTGGTGAGTACGCGCTCCCAACAGGACGAATCCTCCGAAGCATTGGAAGCCATCAACCGCTTTGCATTGCGTCCGTTGCAGCAGGAAGAAGTGGCGGTGTTCACGCTGGACCTGTGCAACAACCAGGTGGACAAACATTTCAGCCGCTTCCCGGAAGAGGAACTCGACCGGATCAACTGGCTCACACCGGGACGTCCTCTGATGGAACGACACGACCTGCGCGGCACCCTGCCACGGGGCACGTTCTTCCGCTCTCACATTCATCAACAGGACGATTTTCGTTCGGTGCGTCCGGAGGTGTATGTGCTACGCGCCACGGACAACCACGACTTCATTCTCAACATCGAAGGCGGCGTGTACCGGGAAACGTCCATCGGGTTTTCCTTTCGCACGCCAGAATGCGCGGTATGCGGCAAGGA
>CAZBNU010000045.1:17055-18279 GCA_964493075.1 uncultured Nitrospirales bacterium
GTGACTTTTGGGCAAGCGAATAAGTAGCGAAAGTGGGGACTGGCGGCAAGGCCGCAAAAGTGGGGATAAAAGTGGGGACAGGCACGTCTACATTCGTACCTCACTCCGCTTGTGCCAGTCCCCACTTTTATCCAGTCCCCATTTTTGCTTGGGCAAACGAGTAAAGGAGAAATGCAACATGAACAACGAACCCTGCGACAGACAATGCACCTTTGAGCAGGTAGCGGAGGTGGAGTTCCGCAGTCTCGGCGCTTCGGTGCGCGAGTTACGGGAACGGATGACGCGCCTTGAGCAGACCCTTGGCAAAGGGATCGGGTTGCTGGTGGCGAATCTCGCGGGCATGGTGATCATGCTTGCGGGTCGGTTATTGGGGTAGGCAACGAAATTTCGGAGAGGGGACATTCCTGTCCCCTTGTAGTACGGGGGACAGGAATGTCCCCCCTCCGTAATGCGAGGCACTGTTTCTGACGGAATAGAACTTTAGAGCGCACTACAAGAAGGAACACATCAATGTATTGGAAAATCACAGAAATGACACGGCAGGAAGCGGGGGCTCCGGCGGCGGATGCATCGCGTTTTGTGCTGCACCGTCACCAGGATGCAGAAGGCGTTCATCATGATCTGCGGCTGGAGGACGGCAATTGCCTACTGGGGTTCCGCATTGCGGGACAGGCCCTTGAAGCAGGATGCTGGGCTACGGAAAAGATGCCGCACCCAAAGGAATGGCTGCAACAGGACCGGGATGCGCAACGGGTGCTTGCAGGCAATTACGGATGGCGCGACACGGAACCGAATCACCGGGAGTTGTTGCTGCACAGCGGGGAAGCAACCGTAACGCTGCACTTTGAACGGTGCGCCGCGCTGCCCGTGGAAAGCGTTCGCGCGCTGGCAACACTGGCACAGGAACAGCATGTTGCCTTGAATGGATTGCCGGCGCTGGTGGAAGACGGGCTGGCAGCACGGCGCAACGCCATGGCCCGGTTCTGCGGGCTGAGCCGTGAACTGGACGGCACGGGCTTTGATGAACAGCACTGGCGCGACCTGTTCGGCGGCATGACCTTGCACCAGATTGGAGAACACCTGGCGGCAGTGGAGGCACGCTACGATCGCAGCCACCCACCAGCGCCGGTGTCGCGCCCGGAAACCCTCGACCACAAGGAACACGCACAGGAAAACCGCGCACAGCGGGTACGAGAGATTTTGAATCGGACGGATTAGACGGAT
>CAZBNU010000045.1:18379-23970 GCA_964493075.1 uncultured Nitrospirales bacterium
GGGAAAAGGGGGACTGGCACAAGCGACGAAGGAGACGTGCCTGTACCCTTTTTCCCGTAACAACACAACCAACGAAAGGAACACACCATGGCTTATGGAGACATTGGCGGGCCGGTGACGGAACTGATCATCACCTGCAAAACGGCGGCCACCGGCGAGGTGGCGATTACCCGGGGCGACGCGCTGAAACTGGTCGGCCCCTATGAAATTGACAACGATCTTACTGACGGGGACCGCATCTTCGGGCAGGCGCTGGTGGACTGCGACCGTAACGCTGCGGCGATTCCGGTGCGGGTGCGCGGCATCTGCGACTTCCCGTTTACGGGCACTGCGCCTACGGTGGACGGCGAGGCGGGCGTGGTCGGCGCGACGGGGGTCGGCGTGGTGCAGGCAGGCGCTGGCGTCGGCCTGATTGTCAAGGTGAACAACACAGACAGCACACTCGAAGCGCTGCTATAGGAGGCGATAACAATGAGTCAACGAGATGCTTTGATGCAGGAACAGATGCAGTTCCTGAGCCAGGACACAGACCGTCTGGCAACACTGCGCGGACGCGACCTGTATGACACGCTTGAAGGACTGGACCTGACGCATGGCCAGTTTTTCCGCGCACTGGATACGAACCTGGACGACTACTGCGCCAAGGAATTCGGCGTGGATCTGCGGCGGATTTCGGTGGAACGTTTCTTCCACACCGACCCGAACGCGAAATGGCTGTTCCCCGAGGTGGTACGCGAAGCGGTGCTGACCGGCATCCGCAACAAACCGCGCTACCCGGAACTGATTGTGCGCGACGAGCGTGTTTCCAGTCCGGTGTATGACATGCCCTATGTGCAGGAAGACGCGAACGAAGAGGAATTGCGCAGCGTTGCGGAAGGCGCAGCGATACCCGAAAGCGTCATTCGCTACGGCGACCGCGTGGTGCGGCTGGACAAAAAAGGGCGCGGCGTCATTGCTTCCTACGAAGTGATCCGGCGCATGTCTGTGGACATGCTACGCGTTCACATGCGGCGCATGGGCGAACGACTTGGCCGCACACTGGATGCACGTTTGAGCCAGGTGTTGTTGGAGGGCGACGGTTCCGGAGCAACCGCGCCGGAAACGCTGAACTCGAACACAGCCGCCAACTGGCGCTACGAGGATTTGTTGTTGGGACATTTGACACTGCTGCTGCAGAATCATTTCACGCCCACCCACATCCTGGCGGGCCCACAGGCGACGGGCGCTATCCTGATGATGGAACATCCTGAGAGCACGCCGCTCTTCGATTTCGCGAAGACGGGTTCGCTACCCACACCGCTGGGCATGAAACTGGTGCCCATGGAAAGCCAGCCAGACACGGAAATCATTTTTCTGGACGCCGGTTATGCCGCACAAAAACTGACCGAACAGGAACTATTGCTGGAGAACGACAAGTTGATCAACCAGCAATGGGATCGGGCGTACATGAGCATTGTGACCGACTTTGCGATTGTCTATGAGAAGGCCCGAGTCGTGGTTACCAACGACTGGTCCTAAGAAAGAAAACGGCGGCCGGGAGCTTAGCCGCTCCCGGCCTTTTATGAAAGGACAACATCATGGCGGCATTTACCACGGAAGAAACGGTGCGTCTTAAGTTTCAACTTGACAACGTGCCCGAGGCCACCACGGAACTCATTACAGCGAGCATTGACAACGCACACAGCGTGGTGTTGGAACGGATACGTGAGGAATACCTAGAAGACCCTCCGGAATGCGTCGTGGTCGCAGAGACACTGCTCTCAGGCGCGGCACTGCTGCGATCGCTGTCCTCGCGCCTGGCACTTGACAAGCGGGAAGTGCGCCTTGCAGGACATCAACTGGAAACGGGCAAACGGTTTCCGGCGCTGCTGGCGGTGGCTGCTGCTGCCGAAGAGGAAGCGCTGCGTCTACTGGCGCCCTGGTTGCGGTACGACGCAACGGCGGAAGCGCCTGCGCTGTTGACTGCGGGCGCGGAGTAATGGACAGGATGGACCGAATGGACTGAATGGACAAGAAAACGGGGACTGGCACAAGCGACGAAGGAGACATGCCTGTACACGCTTTCGGTAACCTGGAGAAACAGTTATGATACCCACACTGGGCGATTATGTGCTTGACCAATGGCGGACTGCTGTTGTGGAAAAACAACGCTATGACAGCGGACGCTGGAAACGAAGTATCGTCATTCGCGGCACGGCGGATACCTTCGAAAGCACCACGCTGTTGACTGCGGCACTGGATACGCTGGCGGCAGTAGCCCTTGCACCGGAACCGGTGCTGCTGCGGTTGCGTCCGGGACGTGCCGTTGCGGTGCGGCTGCGCGGCTTCGAGAAGGCCTGCCACGACGACGCCATTGCAGGGACGTTCACATTGGAGCTGGAAGGGCTGAGCCCCTGGGAGGAAAGCGATGCGCCTGCAACCCATACCGTATCAGTTACGACGGACGGCGTTGTCTGCGACATTGCGTGCAGCGGTTCCCTCCCGTCGCCCTTGTCGCTCACATTCACTGCGACAGGCATGGTGCTGCTGCCCGCTTTCAGCGATGGCATCAATACGCTTGCCTATGCGGGGGTACTCCAGAACGGCGATATTCTTGAGGTGGACAGCGTTTCACGCAAGGTTTTTCTTAATGAGGACGATGTGTCTTCCCAGGCAACAGGCGACTTTCTGATCCTCAGCCCGCAAACGACGCAGATTGGCTTTCAGGCGGATCCGGAAGGCGCTCACGCTGGCACACTGACACTGACCTGGCGGGAGCGCTGGCTATGAAAATGCGCATTGAATTGCTGGACACGCTGCGTCAACGCATCGCGGTATTCAACGAAGCGATTTCTCTGGAAGCGACGCGGTGTGTGCCTGATCTGGCGGATACGCTTAAATGCACAGTGCCTCATGTGGAAGGTTTTGGGCCGGGATGCACGATTGATGTATACCTCGACAACACGCTCTGGCAGCGTTATGAAACAACATGCACACAACTTCGCTGGGACGCGGATTTCCAGCCTGAACACGCTACCCGCAGGCCCCTTCGCGATGTGATGCAGGTTGAAGCCCAGGCGACGAAACAGGCGGTAAACACACGCCTGCGCCGCGCTTATGTAGGCGTTACGCTGGAAGAAGCCCTGATGGACGTCATCAATCGTGCGCCCGGCTCCATCCACTATCTGATTAACCATGACGCTTATCCCGATGGCGCCACCCGCGAGTATGGGAAATTTCTGGGGCGCATCTCACCTGACAACGAATTGGAACCCGGCGGCATCAGCGAAGGCCAATGGGTGGATGCGGATCGTATTGACGCCAGTGAAGCCTACGCGAAAGACGGCGACACTATTTCTGGCATCAAGGTAGACGGCGTTCTTTGGCCCGATGTGCGGCTCATGATGATTGACGCGGAGGAAACAACTCTGAACAATCATGCCCGGCAACGACATCCCGAAACAGCCCTGTGGTCATCGGAGCGCTACGCAAACAGCGGCTATAAACTGAGCGCGGATCGGGCGAAGGCCTTCCTGCAACACTTGCTGGACACGAAAGGCATTTCCCATATTGAACTGAATCCGCATCGTGACAGCAACGGCGACTTCGATGATCGGGTGGACGCTTACGGGCGGTACATCGGGCGGGTATTTGGCGATGGGGAATGTTTCAGTGCTGCGTTGGTGGAACAGGGGCTTGCGGATGTGTACCTCTATGAGGACGGCCAGTATCATGTGCCGGAACACCTGTTGAAAGAATTCTTTTCCTACACCGGGGCGCACACGAACTCCTACCCCACGCTAGGCGAAACTATTCATGCCGTGGATCTGGATTGCGGCGCACTCGAAGCCCTGACGTTATTGGCGTACCTGTGCGGAGGACAAGCATTCAGCATCACCCCTGAACTAGGGGTTACTTTCCAGGATGCCACTCTCTTTGATCACCAGTACCGGTATCGGGCGGACAAAATGGCGGTGACATCAGGGTTCGCAAACAAGGGCCTGGTCAACACGCTAGCAGTGACAGGGAACACCATTGTCGCGCCCGATACAGTCAGTGTTTCCTGTGATGAAAGCATTGATGCTTATGGCGCATCGGGTTCCCGCATTGACGGCAAGTGGTTGGGCAGCGACGACGACAAGGCGCAACTCGCAGAGAATCTGGTCCATGATCTTGCCTATCCATCGCCGTCGGTAACACTCACGTTTTTCGGGGGCGCACCGGAACTGTTGCCCGGCGCGTTGGTATCCGTCACAGGCGCACCGCTCGCACGGTATGCGCGGCGACTGCCTGATGAATGGGGCGACGCATTTGATGAAACTCTGGTGGGGCGTGTTGTCGAAGTGCGCCATGTGATGACCGGGAAAGACGCCCGAACAGAAGCAATACTGGCCGCACCGCTGCGGTCGGTGAAAGCACCGTTGACCCTGTTGCGGCGCATTCGCTCTGAAGGTGAACCGCTGTTCTCGCTACGACTTGATGAAGCAATGGCTGGCCTCGACCAGGATGTTTTTTATTTGGGATAAAGAGGGTATAGGGTCTCGGGTTTCGGGTATAGGGGAAGAATCGGTCGGATTAGGGCCTTATCGGTTTGGAATCGCAATAAAAACAAGAAGTTTAGTTTACGCTAAGACAACCACTACCGTCATTCCGGTTTTTATTTTCTGATGAGAAACTGAAAACAAAAGACCGGAATCCACGAGTAACAACAAGGCCTTCGCATTACATTATAGATTCCGGTCTTTTTCGGGCGGATTACTTTCGTAAAGAAGGCAATAACGATATAGATGTAGTTTTATGCGCGAAGCACCGCATTCGGATCGTTGCCCGAAAAAACCGGAATGACGGCGGTGGTGCTTACTCTTATGAAATTATTCTGGGGTGTGGGCATAGCCCACGTTAGACCGATCGGACGGATCAGTTTTTGTGGACAGTACCCGACACAACACCCTACACCCGAGACCCGAAACCCTAACAAAGGAGAAACACACTCATGTCTGAAAAAGGAAAAGCCTATATTCCCACCCGCTGGGATTATGGCGAACGGCCGGTGACGGCTGCGAAACTGAATGCCTGGGACGACCACGTCGCCGATGCGCTGGAACTGGCGTACCGGCTCATTAACGAAGCCTTTGGCGGGGGGGACGGGGTGTTGCAAAACGCGTTGGAAGCTTTGCAGGTAGTTGCTTTGACGCCGCCCGGCCTTTCGGTGAAGGTGTCGGCGGGGTATGCCTTTATCTCCGGTATGCCCTTCGCCTTGAAGGAAGCGGTGGAACTGCTGCCCATAGTCGCACCGACCACGAACCCGCGCACCGACCTGGTGCAGGCACGTTTGAGCGACTGGTCTTTCGTGGTCAAGGAGGGCGAAGAAGCGGCAAGCCCGATACCACCTGAAGCCGATGAGGATTGTCTGCCGCTGGCACTGCTGCATTTGCGAACGGGTATGGCATCCGTCAAGAACAGCGATGATGGGGTGAATGGGTATATTGAAGATGTTAGAGTTTTGTTGTAAGGAATAGGGACATAAGGGACGAAAGAGACATAAGGGACGCAGTAGCGAAAGCGGGGACAGGCACGTCTCCTGCGTCGCTTGTGCCAGTCCCCGTTTTCGC
>CAZBNU010000046.1:0-23623 GCA_964493075.1 uncultured Nitrospirales bacterium
ATAGTGCTGTTATTTCCTTGGTCGATGGTGTAGGCGGGGTGAAGCGAAGCGGAACCCACCTTCCTGTTGTGTATCCTAAAAGGTGGGTTCCGCTTCGCTTCACCCAGCCTACAATGCAATATTCTTGGTAAGAATGGATATGATGAATGGTGTTTACTGTATACGATCAGCGGGAATTAAAGCAATGCGGCGTCCTCAAAGGATACGCCCATTGAATACATTTTGACGTGTGTCCTTGCTTATCTGTTAGAATTACTTCTGGCAGGTATCTTTTCGTTTTACCTGCCTTGCCATTTCGTTTATATCACAAATCAGACATAAAATACGGAGGAGAAAGCATGACAAAGCAGCACCGGTTTCTGGCATTTGACCTGGGCGCGGAAAGTGGCCGTGCCGTCCTGGGTATTCTGGACCAAGGTCGCATTGAACTCAACGTGGTGCATCGGTTCCGGACGGAAGGGCTGTTCATGCTGGGCGTGCGCCAATGGGATGTGGCGCGTATTTATGAAGAGATGGTGCAGGGGCTGACCCAATGCGTGCGCGAACATGGCCCTGATCTGGATGGTATCGCCGTGGATACCTGGGGCGTGGATTTTGGATTGATTGCTGCTGACGGCTCCCTCTTGGCAAATCCGCGTCATTACCGGGACAAGGCCAACGACGGCATGACGGACTATGCCTTCAGCATCATTCCCCGCGCCGAGGTGTACAAGGCCACAGGCATTCAGTTCCTGCCGTTCAATTCGCTGTATCAGTTGCTGAGTTACAAAAAGAACAATTCGCCCATTCTTTCTGTTGCTGATACGCTGTTGTTGATGGGCGATTTGTTTGCTTACCTGTTATCCGGATGCAAGGCCTGCGAATATACCAACGCCTCCACCTCCCAGATGCTGAACCCCAATACACGCACCTGGGATAACGGGTTGATTGAAAAACTCGGACTTCCCAGGCATCTATTGCTCGATCCTGTATTGCCCGGGACCGTGCTGGGGCCTGTCCGTGCCGACATTGCCGAACTGACTGGCGTCAATTCGAATGTGCCTGTGATTGCCACGGCATCGCACGACACGGCTTCCGCTGTCGCAGCAGTTCCCGTCACTTCTGGAGGGAAGCCGTGGGCCTATCTTTCCAGTGGCACGTGGTCGTTGCTGGGTGCAGAACTGGATGAGCCTCATATCAGTGACGAAAGCCTGAAACAGGACTTTACCAATGAGGGCGGTGTCGGCGAAAAAATCCGGTTCCTGAAAAATATCTTTGGCTTGTGGCTGGTGCAGGAATGCCGCCGCAGTTGGGAACGGGAGGATGGTAATTCTCTAAACTACGAGGAGATTACCGCAGAGGCAAAGGCAAGTAAAGCTTTCAACGGGTGCATCAACCTGGATGATACGCGGCTGATTGCGCCTGACGATATGCCCACACTTATTCAGACGCTATGCCGCGAGGCCAACCTGCCCGTACCGGAAACACGCGGCGCAATTATCCGATGCGCTCTTGAAAGCCTGGCGCTGAAATACCGCACAACCCTGCGCAACCTGGACAACATGCTCGGTCGCAAGACAGAAAAACTGCACATAATTGGGGGCGGCGTGCAGAACAAACTACTGTGCCAGATGACGGCAGATGCCTGCGGCATCCCTGTAATCACCGGTCCCATAGAAGCTACGGCGCTGGGCAATATCGGAGTGCAGGCCATGGGCATAGGCGCCATCAGCAGTCTTGAGGAATTACGTGAGACCATCAGCCGCTCTGTGACATTGGACGAATATACACCGGAAAATACCGCTGCCTGGGAGGCGATGGAGAAGTAGGGTATCGGGTATCGTGTATCGGGTATCGGGTATCGGGTATCGGGTATCGGGTATCGGGTATCGGGTATCGTGTATCGTGTATCGTGTATCGTGTATCGGGTATCGGGTTCAGGGTTTAGGGTCTGGGGAACAGCATAATCTCTGGGGTTATTTACCCGATCCGTCCGATCCGACCGATCATTTTTTCCGAAACCCTAAACCCTAAACCCTATTCTTCAAAATCTCAATACACGCATCGTAGCCCATTTCGGGTGTGATTTTTTCCAGGTACTGTTTTGCTTCGGTCGCGGTCAGATTACGCTCAAGTGTTTCTGGGCCTTCATAGAGCACGGTACTGGGAAGGCGCAGCGGGTGATGTTTTGCCGGGGAGGTGCCGCCAAACACAGCCACCACGGGCACGTCCATGGCGGAGGCGATGTGCATGGGCCCGGTATCGCCGCCGAAGTACAAATCACACTGCTTAACAAGCCAGGCATAATGTTTAAGGTCTGGTGTTTCCGGTGCAATATGGGGATTGCGCTTTGCCATCTGCTGCACCGTTGTGGCAATATCGCGTTGCCCGGGTCCCCAGGTCAGCAATACTTCAAACCGCCCGTCGGCCAGCAGCAAATCCACCAGTGCTGCGTAATGTGACAGCGGCCACTGTTTTTCCGGGCGGTCCACCGGCGCATGTACCGCCGCCAGCAGTTTACCGCTCTGAAACTCTTCGTGGATATATTCCTCAACCGTATCCTGCGTGTCCTCGGAAATCGACATAACCACGTCGAGGTTGGAACCTGTCGCGCCTGCCGCCTTGCTCATGGCCAGATTTTCCTTGATGCGGTTCATCTGGGTAGAGGGCAGATCAATGCGATGGTTGGCGAAGCGGTGGCTCATTTCCTGGGCGCGGGGCGGTGCAAAGGCATACCGGTCCTTGGCACGGGAAGCGCGCACCAGCAGGCCGCTTTTCAGGATGCCATGAAAATCCAGCACCATGTCGTAACGGCATTCTTTTATTTTATTGCAGAACTCGCGAAAAACTCGCGCGCCCTGCCAGAACCCCTCCGGACGTTCGAAGACATGAATCTGGTCAAGGGCGGGATGATCAGCGATCACGTCCAGTGATTTGGGTTCCACCGCCCAGTCTATCTGCGCATGGGGGTAGGCGTCACGCAAGGCGTGGAGCGCGGGCAATACCCGTACCACATCGCCAATGGCACTGAATCGAATGATAAGAATACGCGGCACACCGTTTAGCATAGTAAGCCCCTGCGCTGCCTGCACAGATGCACCGATTCCGGGTTGACGGGGGTAATCAGAAATTTGCTACGGGCGAAGACAAGCAACGCAACACTCCACAGGAAAAAGACCAGACAAGTTGTGACCTGAAGAAAACTGGCGGAGAGGGAGGGATTCGAACCCTCGGTACGCTTTCACGCACACACGCTTTCCAAGCGTGCACCTTAAGCCACTCGGTCACCTCTCCCAGAGCGACAATTATAGCGAAGCGCCCATGAAAATAGCAAAAGTTTTGTTGTCGCCCCTTCGACCGGTCATGTTATAGTATGCAGACACCGCACAAGGGCCTCATAAAAACACAAGGAGACGCACATGCAACGGATCATCCAAATCGGACTCGGCGCAATGGGTCAGGGCTGGGCCGACTGCGTCGCGCGGTCAGAGCAGTGGGAGGCGGCGGCCTATGTGGACATCAGTCGCAAGAACATGACCGCAGCAGCGGAACGGCACGGCATGCCGAAGAATCGCTGCTTCCGCAACCTGAACACGGCACTGCGCAGTGTGGAAGCCGATGCGGTGCTCGATGTAACCCCGCAGCAGGCGCGACGCGCTGTATGCACGGCGGCCATGGAGTGCGACCTGGATGTACTTTGTGAAAAACCACTTGCTGACACCATTGAGAACGCCTGCGCACTGGTGGAACTGGCACAAAAGAACCGCCGCATCCTGATGGTCGCCCAGAACTACCGCTATCAACCGGCGGTGCAAACGGCCAAAAAATTCATTGCGAAAGGTCGCCTCGGAAAAGTCGGCTACGCGGGCGTTTCCTTTCACAAAGGTCCCCGTTTCAGTGGCTATCGTGAGCAGATGGCCTATCCTCTGTTGCTCGATATGGCCATACATCATTTTGACATGATGCGCTGCATTCTGGGCAAAGACATAGAAGCGGTGCAGGGGACAAGTGTGAACGCTCCGTGGAACTGGAACAAGGGGGAAGCCACCGTGTCTGCCTGCCTGGAGATGACGGACGGTATCGCGGTAAACTATTTTTCCAGTTGGGTGAGCCGTGGCTGGGAAACCGACTGGAACGGCAACTGGCGTATTGAGGGTGAAAAGGGCGTGCTGCTTATTGAAGACAGTCAGGTCTACTTCACGGACAAACAGGCCACGCGCCGTGTGGTACCGCTGGTGCAGATGGCAACAACGCATCAGGCATGGCTGCTGGATGGATTTGCCGCGACACTGGAAAAAAAGATGGAACCGGAAACGAGCGCCGGGAATAACTTAAACAGTCTGGCGGCAACCCATGCAATGGCCTGCGCAGTGCAGGAACAACGCAGAATACTTGTAGAAGAACTTTTTGAGTAACGGTGAATACTTCACGACAAAGCACCTATATGCCTTTCCCGCTTTTTCTGGCGGCGGCATTGTTCATCCTGGCAAGTCCCGTGTTCTGGACCGGTGTGGAAGCACCGGGAAAGGACCGTGCCGGTCTTGTCCGGGGAAACGAATACCTGTATCAGGAAATCGCGCCGACCATGCACTACGGGTTCGGCCGGTTGCGGGCGGGCGAACTACCCCTCTGGAATGACCGGCAATTGTGCGGCGTCCCGTTTTTTGCGAACCCTGTTCATGGTCTGCTGCAACCGCTTAATATAGGCTTTCTCTTTTTGGATACCCCTCATGCGCTGGCATTGCACGCGTTCATGGCGCTGGCCTTGATGGGCTTCTTTTTCGTTCTGTTCATGCGTTCCCTGGGCGTGTTATATATTCCTGCAACCCTGGGCGGTATTCTATACATGTGCTGCGGCGCAACCGCAGCCGCCATGTCGCGTCCCAACATCGCCAACGCACTGGTCTGGATGCCCTTGCTGATCTGGATGGTGCGCGCCTATATTCGTGCGCCTCGTTTGACGACCTTGTGCGCCGGAAGCGTCATTCTTTCATTGCTCTGGTTGTCAGGGTCATCTCTGGCGGCATTCGTGGTGACAGGATTCTGCGGTGTTTATGCAGGTTGCCACATCATGTTCGGTACGGCCGCGGACAACGACTTTGCTTCCTATTCTCCCAAAACAGGGGTCGCCCGGGTGGGCGGTCTGTTGACGATGCTGTTTCTTGCCGCTGCGATCACTGCTATACAATGGCTCCCTTCTCTTGCATGGGCAGTCCATCTTAATTCGCCCCTGGAACATTTGGGCAGGTTCCGTGTTGCTGGCGTCATGCCCGCCAACTTGCGTATGCTCCTTGCACAGATGTTGCAGGCCGGTTCCGGCGTATTGCCCGCACTGGGCTATGTGGGAATGTCAACGCTACTGTTGCTGCCCGCTGCTTTTCTGCACGCAACGCCTCGATGGGAACGTGCCTTCTTTGCCATTGCCGCTGTAACCTTGTGGACTGTTGCCCTGTTTTCCGGGTCAGGCCTCCCCGAAGGTTTGTGGGCTGTCCTGATCTATCCGGCCACGTTCTCCGTGGCCGTGCTGGCTGCACTGGGCGCAGACCGGCTTTTCGCACCGCGCCGCAATACAGCATCACCGCGCCTGTGGGGGCCCATGGCGCTTGTGGCCGCTTTTCTCCTGGTATTATTTGTGATTGCTCCCGCCGAGACCCGGGGACGCATGGTACCCCTCGCTGTTGCGCTCTTCGTCTTTGCCCTGTTCCGGACACGGTGGGCGAGCGCAGTTAGCGGCATTATACTGGTACTGTTTTTGTTTGTAGACCTGAACGAAGCCAGCAACAACCACTACAGCCACCCCTCTTTTGACAGCGGCGCGGGTGTTGCGTTGCCTGCTAATATAGATGTATTGGTGCAAAACACCGCCCTTGACGACCGCATTCTTGTAAGCGGTTCTCCCACCGCAGGGCTTCATGCTAATATCGGCATGAGCCATTCCTTTCGTGTTGCCAACGGCGCAGGCTACCCGTTCACACCGGCACAGAAGCAATGGTGGCAGGCACTTCAGGGCGATAACGAGGTACTCGATAACAGATTGGATGTTTCCTCAGATACACCCTATGGACATCTGTTGAATGTGATGGCCGTACGCGCTGCGCTCGTCACCGCAAACGGGGGGCTTGCTTCTGGTTCAGCGCCGGGCTTACGACTCCGCAGGAAAGGGGACTTCGAGAATATAGTCCTTTATGAAAATGAAAACGCCATCCCCCGGGTGTCCTGGGCCTCTTCCTGGAGGATGGCGCCGGATATCTCAGCGGCTTTGGAGGCGCTCGGTGAAAAAGACTTCGATCCACGACAGGAGTGCATTGTACTGCTTGATGAATCCGCCACAAGCCACCTTATACGCACGGTGCCCGATAATGATCCAAGTGCCAGCAGTCCCGAAGCCGCCGAAACACGCATCGCCACTCAGACGGAAACGCCTGAACGTATCATGGTCGAAGTGAAAAACGCCGCACCTGGTATTCTGGTGATCAGCGATACCTATGATCCCGGATGGCGTGCCACGGTCAACGGACAGCGCGTTCCCATTTTGAAAACCAACGGACTGTTCCGGGGCATTGCACTGGCAGCAGGCGAACATACAGTAACCTTTGAATACAGGCCGCTTTCGGTAATCGCAGGCGCGGCTATAAGCGCTGTTGCAATTATCATAGTGGGGTTGGCATTACTCATTCATTGCATAAACAGCATTCAAAAAATAAAAAGAGACCATCTGCGAAAATCTGTGTAATCTGTGGATAAAAAACAGTCAGGAAACTCCTATGAAACCAACAACAGCATTAACCTTGCTTCTCTTCTGTATGATCCTGATTAGCGCCTGCAGAGAAAAACCGGAAGACCGGGATTACCGTCAGGACATGCGCGATTTTGTCATGGCCATGCGCGCCCATACGGACACCATAGAACCTAACTTCCTGTTGATTCCCCAGAATGGGGAAGAACTGGTCACCACTGGCGATGGCTATGAAACACCACCGGCAGACGACTATCTGGCGGCCATAGACGGTCAGGGGCGGGAAGATTTGCTCTACGGATACAACGCAGACAACAAGCCCACCCCCGATGAGGATGCGGCCTATATGCAGGCGCACTTGCAGGTTGCGGAAAGCAACGGCATCGAAGTACTGGTGACGGATTATTGTTGGAACGAATCTTATATGGCAGATTCCTACGCAGAAAACCAGCGATGGGACTTCATCTCCTTTGCCGCTCCGTCCCGTGGCCTTGATGTCATTCCTGAATATCCATTAGTTCCCCGAAATGAGAATGAAGAGGACATAACCAGCCTGGCCGATGCGCGCAATTTTCTGTACCTGCTCGATCCGGTCCAATATGAAACCCGAACCGCCTATCTCGACGCACTTGATGCCACAACCTACGACCTGTTCATCATAGACGCCTTCTATGACGACCAGATGCTGACCGCCGCAGAAGTGGCGGCATTACAGACCAAACCCAACGGTGCAAGACGGCTGGTAATCGCCTACATGAGCATTGGCGAAGCGGAAGACTACCGCTACTACTGGCAGGAGGATTGGAAGCCCGGCTCTCCCGAGTTTATCGAACGAGAAAACCCCGACTGGGAAGGCAACTACAAAGTGCGCTACTGGGACCCCGAATGGCAAGCCGTCATCTTCGGCGATCCCAGCGCCTACCTCGACCGCATCCTCAACGCGGGCTTCGATGGCGCGTACCTGGATATTATTGACGCTTATGAATATTTTGAGTGATTATCTGTTACCCTTCGGATGTAATTTTTTAGATACGTTGTTTTTTCAAAATGACGACAACCCAATGTTTGTGGTATTATACGAAAAAGGAACAAGTCTTTTTTGAGGAGAATTTAGCATGGTTACGGTTCATCCAGAATATGTCGTAGACGAAAATAAATGTACCAAAGCAGTGCTTTTGGCAATTAGTGAATGGGAAGCAGTCGTTGACGAATTAGAGGAACTTGACGACATTCGCGCTTACGATGCTGCAAAGGCAGACGAACAGGAGTGTATACCCTTCGATCAGGCTATTCGCGAGATTCAGGAAGGGCAAAGTGGGTGAAGTATACCATTGAAATTCTGAAGTCTGCACAGAAAGAGTTGGCAAGAATTGACAAGCAAGACCAAACGCGAATTATTGATGTGATAAAATTGTTGGAATCTGAACCTCGGCCACACGGCTGTAGAAAACTTTCAGGGCGTTTAGCGTGGCGTATTCGAATAGGCTGTTATCGCGTTATTTACGAAATTCATGATAATAAACTGCGAGTACTGGTCGTAACAATACGACATCGCAGGGATGCTTATTGAAGTGGTTGGCTTGGTTTTCTCTTAACGCCAAAAATTGGATTCTGTAGGGTATACAGTTACAGATTTTGAACCGCAAATGTATTCTTAATTTATTACCGGGGAAAGTGGCATGTTAACTTCAAAAACCATAGAACAGATTCGTAAACGATTGGACAAAATGACGGCGTGGCGGTATGCGACTGTATTTGATGTGCCGCTGGAAGCCGCCGAGACGATGGAGCATTTTCGGCAACCGCCAGAGGAGTTGCCTTACAAGAAAGCGCCCATTGATTCGACCTGGGGCGTTCATTGGGGAACTGTCTGGTTTCGCGGGGAGATTGAGATTCCTCGGGAACTACGCGGCAGGCGCGTGTATTATCGGCATCGCCATGATGGGGAGCGGCTGCTGTTTGTGAATGGACAGCCTGTTGCTGGCATGGACCCCTACCACCAGGAAGTATTGTTGACATCCAAAGCAAAGGGCAGTGAACAGTACAGCATTTATGTGGAAGCCTATTGCGGCCATCCCATGCGCATGGTGGACGCTTTCGACCCCAAACAAATCACCATGCACGGCATCAGCGGCGCATCGCAGGAACCGCCGCCACTGCCGTTGCGCGCGAGCGTCGTGGTTGTGGAGCGGGAAAATGTTGCCGGATTCCTCTATGACGCCGAGGTGCTGTATCGCACCGCCTTGCTGCTGGATGAGAACTCATTGCGCCGTGCCCGCATCCTGGAAGAATTACGCGCAGCGCTGGACCAAATTTCGCTGCAGTGGAAGGATGAGGACGAGTTGACGGCCATGATGACGGCGGCACGAAAACAGATTGCACCGTTGCTCAAACTGAAGAACGGCCCAACCGTGCCGACCGTTGGTATCGTGGGCCATGCCCATATTGACGTGGGCTGGCTGTGGCCCGTGCGCGAGAGCATCCGCAAGAGCGCCCGCACCTTCAGCACGGTGCTGCATCTCATGGAAAACTATCCGCAATTTACCTTCCAGCAGTCCCAGGCCGTATTGTACGACATGGTGGAGAAACATTATCCCGATCTGTTGACGCGCATCAAGAAGCGTGTGAAGGAAGGACGATGGGAACCCAACGGCGGCATGTGGGTGGAGGCGGACTGCAACGTATCTGGCGGCGAATCGCTGGTGCGTCAGTTGCTGGAGGGCCGCAAGAAGTTTATGGAGTTGTTCGGTTACAGGGGTGACACCCTCTGGCTGCCGGATGTGTTCGGCTATGCCGCCGCGCTGCCGCAGATTTTGAAACTGTCCGACATTGACAACTTCGTCACCAGCAAGATCAATTGGAACGACACCAACCGGTTCCCCTACGACATGTTCTGGTGGCGCGGGCTTGACGGTACAGAGATTTTCACGGCCTATATCACCACGCGCAGTAATGGCTATAACGCCGATGTGTTGCCCGAGGTGATGCAGGAAACCTGGAACTATGTGCAGCAGAAAGAATTGCAGGACAAGGTACTCACGTCTGTCGGCTGGGGCGACGGTGGCGGCGGGCCGTCCCGCGAGATGTGCGAACGCGCCACGCGCATGACCGATCTCGAAGGCTGCCCAAAAACGGTCTTCACCAATGTGTCTCGCTTCCTCCGGGAACTGCGCGAACAGCCGATAGAACGTCCCCGCTGGTCCGGCGAGTTGTACCTGGAATATCATCGCGGCACGTACACCACGCAGGCGCGCACGAAAAAATGGAACCGTAAAATGGAATTGCTTCTGCGCGAGACGGAACTGTTCGCAACCATGGCGATGACCGACGGGTTCCTCTATCCGGCAAAAGAGATCGAAGCGCAATGGCGAATCCTGTTGACAAATCAATTCCACGATATTCTGCCGGGTACGTCCATTCGCGAGGTGTACCATGTAGCGGAAGAGGAATACAAGCGCATGGATGCCATATTGCAGGAAATCAGGAATGCTGCCCTCGAAGTGTTGGCAAGGCGATTCACGCCAGACCCGGAAGGACAGGAATGGCTCGTCGGCAACGCCCTGTCGTGGAACCGGACCGCTATCGTGGAGATTCCCGTAAAGGACTTCAACGGCGCGGTGGACGAAGGGGGTGTCCCGCTGCCTGCGCAGAAAACCCGGCATGGTCTCGCCCTGCAGATGCCCCTCCGTTCCCTGAGTGTGATGCCGGTTGCCCTGCGCAATCGCGACAGCAATGACATCTCGCCCTTCGCTTATACCGGAAAATCCCTGGAAACGCCCCTCTACCGCATTGACTTCGACAAGGCAGGGCGCATCACAAGCCTGTACGATAAGGAGGCAGAACGCGAGGTGGTGCGTCCCGGAAAAACACTGAATGCCCTCTATACTGCCGAAGATATGCCCCTTTTCTGGGATGCCTGGGATATTGATCGTTACTATCGTGATACCATCCGCTATGAAACGCGGCTGCTCAGGCGCGAGGTTGCCGAAGATGGGCCCCTGTTTATCACCATTCATTCCGAGTACAAAATTGGACGCGCCTCAACAGTGCGTCAGGACATGCGCTTTTTTGCGGACAGCCGCCGTATCGAATGGCGCTCCGAAGTGGACTGGCAGGAAAAACATACGCTGTTGAAGGTGGGCTTTGGCGTGGATGTGTGCGCCGATACCTGGCGCAACGAAATCCAGTTCGGTCACGCCACGCGCAACATGCACGGCAATACCAGCTGGGACCAGGCACAGTTTGAAGTGTGCGCCCACAAATGGGTGGATGTTTCCGAGGCGGGTTACGGTGTAGCGTTGCTTAACGACTGTAAGTACGGCCACGATTCGCTGGACGATATGATCTCCCTGACCTTGCTCAAATCACCCCAGGCACCGGATCCCGAAGCGGACCAGGGAACCCATACCTTCACCTACGCATTGCTGCCACACATCGGCGGCTTTGCTGTGGAGACAGTTGTACACGAAGCCTACGCCCTGAACGTGCCGCCTGCAACTGTAAAAATCAAGGCGTCACCGGAAGCGGATGTTCCGGAAATTCGCGCTGAGAACATCTTCTGTGAGGTGTCGCTATCCAACGTCATCGTGGAAGCCGTCAAGAAGGCGGAGTCGGAAGATGCCGCCATTATCCGGTTATACGAAGCAGGCAAGCAACGATCCAGCGTTACCGTCCGGTTTACCAGCCCCGTAAGAAGAGCATCGGTATGCAATCTCATGGAAGAAAAAGATCAGGCATTGGCTGTTGACGAGAATACGGTTACTTTTGAAATGCGTCCCTTCGAAATCAAAACGCCGAAGGTTACGTTCAGGGGATGAAGAATAGAATTGTAGGCTGGGTGAAGCGTAGCGGAACCCACCTTCCTATTGTGTATCGTATAAGGGGGGTTCCGCTACGCTTCACCCAGCCTACAATTTGATAGTTCTATTCCCAAGTGTCAAAGGCTTCATAGATAGCTTTTACAGCACCGGGCAGGTCGTGTTCTTCCACACCGATGATGATATTCATTTCGGACGAGCCCTGGTCAATGACTCGCAGGTTAATGCGCGCATTTGCCATGGCAGTCGTGAGTCGCGCCGCCACACCGATGTGATGGTTCATGCCCTGGCCTACAGTGGCAATAATGGCGAGACCGGGGGTTGCGCTCACATCATCCGGATCAAGCTGCTTGCGGATGGCGTCCATGATGGCATCGCCCTTGCCGCGCAATTCGTCGTCGCGTACAATAATGCTGATGGTATCAATCCCTGTGGGCATGTGCTCCCAACTGACACCATGCTCTTCGAATATGGAAAGCACTTTGCGCCCGAACCCATGTTCTTTGTTCATCAGTGTTTTTTCGATGTTGAACATGGTGAACCCTGCACGCCCGGCAATGCCGCATACAGGTGTGGTGGATTCCCGTGTGGGTACGATAGCGGTACCCGGAGCATCGGGTGCTTTTGTGTTCAGGATATGGATAGGGATGCCCGGTTCGCGCACGGGGAAGATAGCCTCGTCGTGCAACACGGTTGCGCCCATATAGGATAATTCGCGCAGTTCCCGGTAGGTTACTTCCTCAATGCGTTTCGCATCAGGGACAATACGCGGGTCGGTCATGCGAAATCCGGATACGTCGGTCCAGTTTTCGTAGAGGTCGGATTTGGATGCCCGTGCCACAATGGAACCGGTGACATCGCTTCCACCCCGTGAAAAAGTCCTGATGCTGCCGTCAGGCATGGCGCCGTAAAAACCAGGCACCACAAACAGGCCATCGCCTTCAAGGCGTGCGCCTAGTAATTCATACGTTTTCGGATCGAGTACGCCGCTGCTTTTGAAGCGAATACATTCGGCGGGATCCACAAATTCCGCACCAAGCGCCTCGGCAATCAGGCGGCCATTCAGGTATTCACCGCGGGATGCCATATAATCAGGCGTTTCATCCAGCGCCGCCCGCTCTGCAATCTCCGCAAGACAGGGTCGCACATCAAAGGCCACGCCCAGTTCTTTTGCCAGGCCGTTGAAACGCGCCTCAATAATTTTCTGCGGTTCCGCAGCATCCAATCCCTGGCGTGCAATGTTGTGCCACGCATAAAGCAGATCGGTAACTTTTTTGTCGTCTGCGGAACGTTTTCCCGGCGCAGACGGCACGATGAACCGGCGGGCTGGATTTGCTTTGATAATTTCCATGGCGGCGAGGATACAGGCGCTGTCCGCCAGCGAGGAACCACCAAATTTACAGGTAATGCGTTGCATACAGTTCTCCTAATCAAAAAATAGCTATGTGTTGTTCAGGGAAATCTGCGCTGTCAGGGAAGCCATCCCCGAACTAGGCGCAGCACGTCATTATAGGTTACAAAAAGCATCAGTGTCAGCAACATGATAATGCCAACCTGCTGCATCCGTTCCAGAATTTTCTCATTTACCGGCTTACCGCGTGCGGCTTCAATGGCATTAACCACCACCTGGCCGCCATCCAATACCGGCAGGGGCAACAGGTTCAGGATAAAAAGATTCACGCTAATGAAAGCGGTGATCTTCACCAGCCATCCAAAACCAGCCTCCGCCGCCTTAGTGGTCACGTCAAAGATCATGACTGGACCGCCCAGTTCTTTGGGACTTATCGTACCCATTACCAGCCCGGAGATGGTCATCAGGGTTCGTTCCACAGCGAGGTAACTCTGATAAAAAGCGTGGGGGATAACACGGCCTACCGGCACGCGCTGCAAGACACTTTTCGGTTCGAGTTCCACGCCAATGGCGCGAACCGGTTCCACCGGCATGTCCACAGTAAAGGAGGAAGGCGACTGTACCAGCCCGAAAACCAGCCCCGGTCGGTTCACCTTGAACTGCAGCATTTCACCGGGGCTTTGCATCTGGATTGCGCGCAGTTCCTCAAGGGTCGCACGTTTCCCGTTCACCTCCGCGATGACGTCATACTTCTGCAGCCCAGTCTTGTCTTTCATTTCAGGCGTTAAATAGACGACATAAGCGGAATCTATCTCCGGATCATCTGCATCAAACCATATTTCACGGAACCGCCCGATTGTTTGGGGCGCCGCGTTAACCACGAGGGTTTCGTCGCCACGCAGGAGTTCCACCTTGACGGAGTCGCCTTCCTTAACCTTCTCTATAGTGTCAATAAATCCTGACAATGACACTTTCGTCCCGTTCAGAGCGTGGACAATATCGCCCTTCTGAAAACCTGCTGCCGCAGCTGCCGAGTCAGGCATTACTTCACGCACGACAGCGGTTTCAAAAGGACCCACACCAAAACGGGCATGCCCGCTGTCATCAAGCACCTGCGGCGTTATCGGAGAGAGGTAGCGTACCGTTTCCCCGTTTTCGAGGGTGCGCGCAATCTCAATTTCGTGTTCCGTGCTTTCCCCGCCGAGCACCGCAGCAATGGCAAGATCAGTCATGTTGCCCGCTTCACGGCCGTCTATGGTGAGGATGTGGTCGCCAATCTGCCAGCCGACCGCATCAGGGGCGGATTCGGTGTTTACCTCGCCGTCCATGCGGAACAAGGGCGCTGATTCTACGGGCGAACCAGGTTCTATTACGCCCACCCGCGCTTCCACTTCCCACTCAGGCACCATGCTGCCCACGAGGCCGATAAACCCGTACAACAGCACTGCAAGCAGCAGGTTCATAAAAGGCCCGGCAAGAAGTACGCACATCCGCTGGATAACCGGCTTGTTTTTGAACCAACGTTCTGGCGGCACCTGCCCGTATTCCGCCTCGCGCTCTTCCTCGGACAGAGGAACATCTTCCTGGCCCGCCATCATGACGAAACCACCAAAAGGGATCCCGACGCAATAATCCGTTTCGCCGATCTGAATCCCGAACAGTCGTGGCGGCATGCCGATACTGAATCGTTTCACATAGATGCCAAACGCTTTGGCGGCGGCGAAATGACCCAGTTCGTGAAAGAAAATCAGCAAACTCAACACAGCCAGAAAAATAAGCACATTAATAATCATTGATTCACTTTTCCATGGTTTTAATTATTTCAGCGGCGTAAATACGCGCTTCTCTGTCGGCTATAAGCGCCGCCTCAAGACTGCTTTCCTGCGACGCTGCGCTCGTTTCCATTGTTCGTTCTACCACCGAGGCGATGTCAAGAAATCCTATGCGTCCTGCACAAAAGGCCGCCACCGCTTCTTCGTTAGCGCCGTTCAGCACTGCTGGAACACTGCCGCCACAGCGTGCGGCTTGGTGGGCCAATGCCAGACACGGAAAAGACGCAAAATCCGGTTTATCAAAAGTCAGCCCGGTCAAAGCGGTCACATTCAGTCGCATAGACGGCGCAACAATTCGCTCCGGATAGGACAACGCAAACGCAATGGGCGCCTTCATGTCGGTAACGCCGAGTTGGGCAATAATGCTGCCATCCCGGAACGCTACCATACTGTGAATGACGCTTTGCGGGTGAATGACCACCTCGATCTGCTCTAATCGTAACCTGAACAGGCATAACGCTTCAATTATTTCCAAACCCTTGTTCATGAGGGTGGCAGAATCCACGCTGATTTTCGCGCCCATATCCCAGGTGGGATGGCACATGGCCTGTGCCGGGATTATATCTCGGAGTTCTTCCCGTACCCGCCCATAGAACGGTCCTCCCGATGCGGTGAGATACACCAGGTCAATATCGGATGTGCTATTCCCGCGCAGGCATTGGAATATTGCGTTGTGTTCGCTGTCTACAGGTAGAACGTCCACGCCCTTACGCTGTGCCTGCGACATGATGTAGTCGCCCGCCATGACCAGCGGTTCTTTATTGGCTATGGCAACACGGTTTCCTGCTTCAATGGCGGCTAGAAGCGGACGCAGACCCACCGCGCCCACAATAGCGCACAACACCACATCCACGGCTTCCGCTGCAGCCTCTTCAAGGCCCTGCGCCCCCGATAGTACCTTGCAGCCCGGTTCTGCTGTGCGCAGTGTCGCTGCTGCGTTTTCGTCGTATACGGCGACCAAATCAGGGTGAAATTCGGCTATCTGTTCCTGTAAAAGGGCCACATTGGAATGGGACGCGAGTGCCGCCACTCTGAACCGTTCCGGATTGCGCCGCACCACTTCAAGTGCGCTTCGTCCAATGCTGCCAGTGGAACCCAATATGGAAATACGCTTACAGATCATACCGACTGCGTCCTTGGTTTCCTCTTTTTGGGCGTTGTTTCGTTGCCGTCTTGTTCAAGCAGGAAATCATATTTTTCGACACGCTCAAGGTGCCTCGGTTCCATCAAAGCCTTTATTTCATCCGCAGTGCGCATCTTCAATGCTTTTCGGGCCAGGGTGCGCGCTTCCTCCAGATGAATGTGCGATACTTCCGCACGGATCAGGGGAATGGCCACCGGCGCCATGCTCAAAGCCGTAATGCCCAACCCAAGCAGCAACTCAGTGTACAGAGGATCGCCCGCCATCTCGCCGCAGATGCTGCAAGGAATCTGGCGCACCCGCGCCGCCTGCGCTGTCTGGTGAATCATGCGGATAACCGCCGGATGGGCCGGTTCATACAAGTGCGCAATCTTTTCATTCACCCGGTCTACCGCCAGAAGATATTGGATAAGGTCGTTCGTGCCTATGCTGAAGAAATCACATTCCTGGGCAAGCATATCGGCGAGCATAACGGCTGAAGGCACTTCAATCATGGAGCCGATCTTTATTTCCCGGTTATAGGGAACCCCGGCAGCGTCTAGTTCCTGCATCACTTCGCGGACAACTTTCTTCACCCGCCGTAATTCTTCTATACCGCTGATCATGGGAAACATGATTTCAATGGCGCCTTCCGCACTGGCTCGTAACATGGCGCGCAGCTGCGTTTTGAAAATGTCAGGACGGGCCAGACAGAACCGCACCGCCCGCCAGCCCAGCTGAGGGTTGTCTTCCTTGAGGATTTGCAGGTGCGCCACAAACTTGTCGCCCCCGATATCCATGGTGCGTAAAACAACCGGATGGGGGGTCATTGCTTTCGCCACATGCACATACGCCTCATACTGCTCGTTTTCTTCCGGCAGAGAATCACGATCAATAAACAGATATTCAGTACGGTAGAGGCCAATGCCCTGGGCGTTGACGTTCCGGCTGTGATCAATCTCCAGGGGAAGCTCGATGTTAGCGCTCAACAGCACCTCGGTTCCGTCCAGGGTGCGCGCCGGTTTTCCTTTTGTGCTGCGCAACAGTTTTGCCCGACGTGACGCCAGTCGTTCCTGTGCTTTTCTATACCGGGTGCAGGTTTCCCGCGTTGGGTCAAGAATAATCCGGCCACTGGAACCATCCACAATCACCAGGGTGCCTGCGCTCACTACGGCTGGCGCATTCTCAACCCCTATCACCGCCGGAATTTCCAGCGCACGCGCCAGAATAGCGGAATGGCTGGTAACGCTGCCCGCCTCGATAATCAGGGCGACCGCCTTTGTGGTGTCCATGGTGGCCGTGTCGGAGGGGGTAAGGTCGTGAGCCACTATCACGCTTTCCTGTTCAAGGCGGCGCAGGTTGGGACGTTCAGCGTCCAGCAGATGCCGAAGCACCCGGTCCACCACATCCAGCATATCGGCTGTGCGCTCCCGAAAACGTGGATCATCCACTGAATCCATGGCCTGCTCATATCGTCTTGCCAATGCATCCAGCGTATGCTCCACATTCTTCTGATGTTCCTCAATGTGGGCCGTCAACTCCTCGCGCAACACCACATCATCAAGAATCATGATATGTGCCTGAAAAATAGCCGCGTGGCGGTTGCCCAATTCGTCTACCACCCGCTCGTAAATGGTTTCCAGATCCTGCCGCGTTTTTTGTATGGCCATATCGAGCCGGGCAAGCTCCGCTTCGAGATCCGTAACACCATAAGAGGGCACATCGTACCGGTCATGAAAAAACAACAGGGCCGGCGCAATCGCAATGCCGGGGGAGACGCCCATGCCTTGCAGATATCGTTCCAAGAGTTTACCTCCAGGTTATGGGGTCAGGCTTCGCCAAAACCCGACGCAAATATTTCAACAACAGCAGCATAGGCCGCATCGGCATCAGCACCGACACAATCCAACTGCAGATGGCTTCCACGGGCAGCGCCAAGCGTCAACAACCCCATAATGCTTTTCGCATTGATGCGGTTGCCTTTGAACGTAATGTAAATGTCGCTTTCAAAACGTGTTGTCGTCTGAACCAGCGCTGCGGCGGGGCGCGCATGGATACCCAGCGAGTTCACTACGACAACATCACCTGATACTTCTGCCATATCGCAAATATCCTTCATAAATTAAGCGTTTATCATCTTGCTTGTAGGGTGGGTGAAGCGCAGCGAAACCCACCATTTTGAGATATTATTCGGTACTGCAAATTTCGATTTTGGCCGTCAGGAAAAACGACTGATTTTCCTTGCCGGACAAAGACCAGCAAGGCATCAACACACATCCCTGATGCACCCGCTCCTGCCCGTCCTCTGACTGACTAACCGTATCAATGGGAAAACGATACAACCGTGCCGGACGGGAAAAACGCAAAGCCAGTTCCAACTTCTGCCAATCGTCCCGTGCGGCGATATGGGAAATACCTTCCAGAATACCTCGTGTACCCAGTCGCGCACGGGCCATATCCACATCATCAGAATGGTAATAGCGGTCCGGCGCATCGCCGGTGAGCAGATTTAATACAAACTCAAAGCCGAACAGCATCCCTTCGGGCAACGGCTTGTCACAGGACAGTTCATAGTCAATTGTAAAATGGGATGCCCCCGGCGCCAGAGTGATTTTTTTGCGGACGCGCACTGGAATGGGCGTTTCTGTCTGCACCACGCCACGGGCGTTGAAGGCGACCCAGTCCGCGCCGGGTTCCATCGCATAGACCGCGTTGTGGAATGTGCCCAATTCCGGCTCGGTGCCGCTCCAGAGCGAATCCACCGCAGCGGATTGTGCTATGAAATGGTCCCGAAAAGAAACGCGGCGATACGGGTCATATACCAGTAGTTTGTCCAAATCCGCTTCTTTGGCCTTCACCATTTCGTGAATGCTCAAATCACCCTGCGCATCCTGCCCGATTAGTGCGCGTCCTTCTCGTAACTGGTCATGGTATACTTCGTCGCGGCGGGTCAGCACGTTACCGAAATTAAAGGGTATCGTTTTATAGTCCAGTTCAAACAACGTGCCGCCATCGGTCGGGTTGAAGAAGAGCGCCAGATGGGCATTCTCCAAAATGCCTTCCAGGTTACCGTCAGCATCAAAATCGGTGGCTTCAAAGGATACGTATTCCCCTGCCAGTTCCTCTACCCGGTCCATCACCTGGTCCGCCGCAATAATTTTCTCATACAAGGCTGTGCGCAGATGATTCAGGTAAAGACCGCCAAACACCCCATGCCAGTAGGCACAGTTGCATTGCCCTTGATGGAGAAAACGCTCCGCCACCTCCAGGCGTTCATCCTCCGGATATTTTTCAGTGAGTTGTTGCAGCCGGCGGCTGGCGCGAAGCATGCGCTTCTGGATATTGTTTGCCTCGTCATACTTGGCAAGGAAACTGCGCCAGAAACCACCTCGCATAAAGTGCGCCGCCTGACGGTGAAGTTCTGGCTGTTTTTTAAGTTCACGCCGCGCCTCATTCAGTTCCCGTTGCATCTTCGTCGGCAATGCCCACGTCATCATTTCATCGTAGGAGGCACAAGTAATATAGGTGCGGCCCAGAGGCGTCGCCTGCATCAGGTACTGTTCGTAGGTCAGGCAATGAAGCCACTCGCGGTTGTCCGTGAGTGCCTGGAAGAATTCTTCAAGCCAGCCCTCGGTGTACACGCTGGCGTGGGTGCCTGGCCACACGCCGAATTTTTCATAATCGTCATGTAGCACAGCACAGCGGCTTCCATCTTCAGTGGCGCATTTGCGCAGGTAATCAATCGTCTCCTGCACCTGGTGGAAAGGCACCAGGTAACGCAGTTGTTCAAGAATGGGAAATACCTTGATTGCCTGTCCTTCAGACTCCGTCATGTAATACCCATACAGGTCCTCTGGACGCAACCCGGAACACAGGAAGTGGGCGTCATCCAGCGCCGTGTATTCCACACCGGATTGGGCGAGCACTTTTGTCAGGTGCGGTTCCCACACACGCTCCGTCAACCAGAAACCCTTGGGCACACTGCCGAAATGCCGCTCACAAAACTGTTGCATGCGCAGAATCTGACGTCGGGCATCTCGTTCGGGGATGGCGCACAACATGGGCTCATAATACCCGCCGCCCATGATTTCCACCTGTCCCGATTCCACCAGCGCTGCAAGCCGTTCCAGAAATTCAGGCGCGTGGATTTCAAACCAGTCAAACAGCGGCCCGGTAAAATGCAACGTCACCCGCACCGCCGGATACTGCTCCAGCACGTACAGGAAAGGCCGGTAGGCCTTATGGTAAGACTGCTCAAAAACAAAATCAAAATTACCCACCGGCTGATGGGCATGACAGCCAAATATAAGATTTATGCTTTTCAAAGAAAAATATCCTTATGGAAACACACGAGTGAAGACAGCGCGATTGTTCCGAGTTTTCAAGCCCCTATTGTATACAATTTATACACCCCGTTCCCACTGTTACACCACAAATCCACTACGAAAAGCCTATATCGCCATCGCCATCGCCATCGCCATCGGTATCGAAATCGAAATCGAAATCGAAATCGAAATCCAACCTGCCATCGCAACCAACACCACCACACCCCCGTCATTCCGGTTTTTCCCAGACGAGTTACGAGGATGGGAAAAGACCGGAATCCACGAAACCGACAATTCAGTCCTTCGCGCCTGATTTCCCGGTAGTATCAACTGGTGCTGCAACAACAGCCCTTTCATCGCGAATGATGCCATAAAGAAGACCGGTGCCGCTCCGATCAAACGCGATTCCCTGCCCGTCAATACCGAAATGCACAACCCCTTCGAGAATCAATTCCGAACCGGCTTCGGGAAGGCGCATCACAAATAACTCGGGATGATCGTGCCCTGTGCAGTACAGCAGGTTGTCAGGCCCCCAGGAACCACCGGAACAACTGTAGGGCTGAAATCGCTCCAGCACCGATGCCGGAAACACAAAGCCTTCACGTTCCTGCCAGGTATCGTCGAATTTGATGAGCGTTGTCCACGACACATCTTTGTCGGGATAACCTTTATTCCCTCCGTAATGAGCGAACAACACCCACCAATACCCCTCATGCCGGTCTATCCACGTGCAGGAACCGTACCGTATCCCAAAACTGTGGCTGTCCACATGCTCTAGCGTCTCCGTATCCCAGATTTCAATCGAACTTGTCATCGGCAGCGCCGGATAGTTCGAGTGCGCGCAATACAGTTTACCCTCAAGAACGACACCGCTATTGAGATGATGTAGCGGCACACGCTCCGAAGCCTGCCACCGTTTTACAACCTCACCGGTAACCTTGTCATACTTGCCAATCACATCGGAACCAATCGCATACACATATTCAGCATCCACCGCCACACCCTGGTGCGCCTCGGGTGCTTTCAAACGCAAGCATGGTTCAGCAGGGTCTTCTCCCACCGCAACAAGGCACAACAAAGAAATACAGATAATAACGGCCAATCTCATTTGTTTGTCTTTCTTGATTTTCGTTCTAACGTAAGCATTACCTACAACCCAGGTTCTTTTACAACCTTCGTATGTTGTTCACTTATTTTTCGGTGCCTACTTACGGGGAATGTATATGTCCCGAGACTACTACCTACAAAAAGGAATATTGGGGCAATGGAGACACCTTTACTTATAAGCATCATGCATATAAGCAATAAACAAATACCATACATAACATGAGAAGTCACTTTTTTATAATTGGGGGCAATAACTGTTCCCATAAAAACAAACATCAGGCCAAAACCAAAAAACGACATGTTCATGGCAATCTTTTCGGCATAAGATTCAGGCTGAATCCCTATAAATTGTAGTAACCAGACTGTTATGCTATCTTCATCAGGAAGTAAGGATAAAAATGCAATAAAAAAAGAAACGGGAAGCAATATTACCCAACGAAGCACATAAAATACCGTCATTTTTCGCTTTAAACCCGTTGCTTCAACAGAATTTTCCGTTAGGGCCGCTTCTACAGTCTCTATTGTTTCTTGCGTTTCCATTTTCTTTATTCTCCCTCTTGGATTTCATCAAATCCCGGATTCATCCATTACTGTTCTCCGCTTTTTATGCTTTCAATAGCACTGTAATTTTCACTCCAAAACCACCACCGTTCAACCAAGATTATCCTCCCTTGTTACCAGATTGGCAGTTTATCCAATACATCTTCAACCCAGTTCCCGACCTTCCACCTCATTCTGTGTAGCCTGTTGTCTCGTAGATTCCACAGGTTCTTCATCTCTGAAATATCTGGCATAGAAATGTTCCTCTTCTCACATTTCTTGACGTCTGTCAAAGTAACAGACCAATATGTACTTTTGTTACCATTTAGGTGTAACGATGAAATCTCGTAGCGCCTTGGAATAACGTTCCCACCTTTTAGTTTGACAAAGTCACTGTATTGGTCGACACCAGTGAGTTCTCCGTCTTTCATATACCTGGATGTGACCTTCTCAATTACTTTTTGGTCATGAACAACTACTACATCTACGTTAATTGAGACTTCCGGATCGGCACCTCGATTAATAATATGCAAGGTTACTGTGTCGCTTTCGGAATCGTTTGGTACGAGTGAAGCAGACACACCTTCTTGACCTTCACGTAATGCACAGAATTGTTCATCAAGCAATGGCAGAAACCAGAATAGTTCCTCCATGAATATCAGGTAGCCTGTAGACTCAGCGTTGAGGTATGAATATGCTGCTTTGTCTTCCGGGAGAGGTGGATATAGTACTCCCATGGTACCTTTGGTTTCGTGCGTAATCTCAAGGACCCCTTCATTTGTTGCAAAGGTTTCAGTTCTAAAAGCACCCTTCCAATCAAGAATAAAGAGAGATGACGATTGCAGTTCGAGGGAGAATGGTATTTTGGAGTAGCGACCGGGAAGTCCCCACTTGTCATGCCATTCACCTTCAGCTTTCAAGGGAAGCAGATCATGATAGTTCGCTGACACTTCTTCAAGAAGTGCAAGAGCATCCTGCTGTGATTCCGATTCATTAGCAGAACTCATAAAACAAAAGAATCCCATAAGCAGAACCAGAATAATTGGCATTGTTTTCTGTGTGTTGGACATCTTGCTTCTATTGCCTCCTACTGCTTGCGAGTTATTATCATATACGATCATGGATGTAATCTCTCCGTTACAATCTCCATGAAAAGTTCTACTCAACTCAGATTATCCTCTCTTTACCTCCAGTATTCAAGTCCTTTATTTACTATCAATAATACCCATCTCTTTCACAAGCACCGCCGTATCAATGGCACGTACATCACCACCGTTTGTTACGGCCTCAGCGGCAGCTAGGCCGGCAGCATGACCAAGCGCCATCATGGTACGGGAGAGGCGGCAGCTGGACGCGGCAATATGACTGAATCCCGCGCCACGACAGGCCACCAGGAGATTCTTCCTGCCTTTTGGCAGCAGACACCGGTAGGGAATACCGTAAGGCTCTTTCCCTTCCTTGAGCGCGGGACCGCCGCCATGAATATCCAGCGGATGGTCCGCAATGGCTATCATGTCTTGATGGGTTTGCCCGGATAATCCGGCACGGATATCAGACTCGGTCAGGATGTAGTCCGTAACCACACGGTAACTTTCCCGGATGCCGAGCATGGGCGCCATGGACACCAGTTCATACGCCTGAAAATGGGGATAAGCATGAAGCCAGTTCCAATGTCCCAGCACCCGCTGTTTGGCAATCTCCAGTGCTTTTTCATAGCCATTATCCAGCAGCAGGATGCCAGCACCAATGGGCAGCGGATTTACCAGCAGATCGTTTTCGTCCACGCCGTAGACAAATGCTGATTTCCCGAACCCGC
>CAZBNU010000047.1:0-23356 GCA_964493075.1 uncultured Nitrospirales bacterium
ATTGAGGCTTCGCAGATAAAAAAGTACGACCAGTAACGCCAGCCCGGCAAGCAGCTGATTGGTGGAACCGAACAAAGGCCAGAGGATAAGCCCGCCGGAACCTGGACCCGCAGGACCACGCATCAGGGCGAGAATACCGGCACACACAACGGCTACCGTTGTGGCCACATATTTGTTGCACAACAGGTTTAGCTTCACGGCGCCGCCGATTTCCTGTATGACATAGCGTTGCAGACGGGTGGATGTGTCTATGGTGGTTGCCGCGAAACAGGCCACCATGACGGCAATGATGCCAATGGCGATATCGCGGGGTATGCCCAGCGCGGCGATCAGATTGCCGCCGCCTTCTATAAATACGCCCACTGTATGCGCAAGCCGCATATCTGCCCAATTGCGGCCATAGTAGTGCATAAACGCCTCTGTTCCCGTGAGGTTCTCGCCGTTGGCAATCACCAGTATGCCGATACCGGCGCAACAACTCAAAATCACAAGCAGCGCCAACACACTCTCCATCAGCATGGAACCATAGCCAATGTACAGGGCGTCGCTCTCGCGATCAATCTGTTTTGAAGAGGTGCCGGAAGAGACCAGCGAGTGAAAGCCGCTCACCGCCCCGCAAGCAATGGTAATGAACAGGAACGGCATTAGCGGTGGTGCATCCGCTGGAGGCGTTGCAAATGCTGGCCCGATAATGGGTGGCGCTGCCACCAGAAACCCCAGCAGCAAAACAATCAACGCCACATACAGTTGCAGGGAATTGATATAGTCACGCGGCTGCAGCAGCAACCAGACTGGCAATACACTCGCAATAAAGCAATAGACAAGCAGCACCAATGTCCACAATACAACAGAAGAACCAAGTCCCTCCAGATAAGTGGCTTCCGCACCGGGAAACAAAGGAAGTTCCGTTTGAAAAGGAAAATAACGTACGCCCAGATAAACCGTTAAGTACAGGATAGCAAGCGCTATGGCAGACATGATAAAGAGATTGCCGCCGCGCTTATAGATTACAACGCCTACAACTACCGCTAGCGGCATGGCCGTCCATACGGACAATACTGATTCCGGGTAGATAGAAAAGATGGTTGCAATCACCAGCCCGAAGACCGCAATGACGATGGTGAGCGTCATGAACAGGATGGTGAGAAACAACAGCCGCGTCCGCTTGGAAATCAACTGGCCGGAAACATCGCCAATGGTCTGCCCCCGATGCCGCATGGACACCACCAGCGCACCAAAGTCATGCACAGCGCCCACAAATATCGAACCCAGCACCACCCACAACACAGCAGGCAGCCAGCCCCAAAAAACCGCAATCGCAGGGCCAACAATAGGACCGGTGCCCGCAATGGAAGTAAAATGATGTCCGAACAAAATAGTAGGTTTTGTAGGCACATAATCCTTCCCATCTTCATACGTGTGCGAGGGGGTGGGGGTATCAGGATTCAGCATGAATATCTTGCGCGCCAACCATCGCCCATAGGTGTTATAGGCGATAATATAGCCAATAAAACATAACACAGCAATTGCAACAGTAGCCATAATTCAATTCTCCTCCAGAGGTACCATACGTAGCCGGGACCCCTTAGTTTACCTTGTGGATTATTATATACCTCTGACGTGCAAATTTCATGTCTAACCGGCTAGTTTGCAAGTGGGAATTTGGGAACGAAATAGTGAAGGACCGGTCTTTCTGTTTTGATCGTCCACTGTCTTTCATTGGCTGGGATGAGTGCCGCTTCGCCGTGTTTCAGCAGACAGGCTGTATTGTCGCCGGTGACATAGGCCTCGTTTTCTATGGCATGGATAACATGAAAGGTATTGTCATTCTTGAATGTGGTCGCCTCTGGCAGGATCAGTTTTTCTGTAGTGAAATAGGAACAGGTGGCCAGTACCTCGTGTGTACAATTGTCTTCCTCATACCGAAGGATCGGGCCAGGTTCTTTGGGCGCAGCATCGAAGTTAATAACGCTGAGTGCTTTGTCCACATGTAGTTGCCGAGGATTACCGTTGGCATCTTTGCGGTTCCAATCGTAGAGGCGGTAGGTAATGTCGCTGTTCTGCTGAATTTCAGCCAGTAGAATCCCGGCGCCAATGGCATGGATAATCCCTGAAGCAACAAATACGCTGTCGCCACCTTTCACGGGGAAGGCATACATCAACTGATCGGCATTCCCTTGCGCGACTGCTGCTGCCATTGCTTCTCGGGTAACGTCTGGACACAATCCAACAAATAATCGGCTTTCCTGATCAGCGTCCAGGATATACCACATTTCTGTCTTGCCGCCGTCCGGTTCGTGCAGCGCTGCGGCCTGGGCATCGTCAGGATGCACCTGAACTGACAGTACATCCCCGGCATCAATGAGTTTCAGCAACAGCGGGAAACGTCCGTCTGTCGTTGGCTTCACATGGGTACCGAGTATGGCGACGCTGTCCTCCTGCATCAACTCGCGCAGGCTTTTCCCCTGACACGGTCCTTCTACGACAACACTCTCGCAAGCGGGATGGTCGGCAATCAGCCAGGCCTCGCCAACCGGGGCGCCTGTGGGAATGTTTCTACCCAGCACCTGTTGCAGCTTGGTACCGCCCCAGATTCGTTCCATATAGACTTCTTGAAATTTCAGTATGCCAATGTGCATTTATCTTTCCTTTGTGAAAACATAAATCGAATTGAGAGTACAACTACTATCACCGTCTTTGCGAGGCACGACCTTTTTTGGCGGCGCTTGACAAAAAAAAAGCGATGCGAAACGGTTTGGATTTCGATTTCGATTTCGATTTGGATTTCGACATAGACTTCGCGAAACAAATCGAAATCGTCATCGAAATCGAAATCCTAACGGTATTGCCGCGCCCATTGTTCCATGCGATAATCTTCATTCCTTATCCGCCAACGGATCAAACGTTGGCAGTATTCTGCCACAACAGCGGCGTACTTGGGGTCATCGGCCAGATTTTCAAACTCGCCGGGATCATTCTGTAAATCAAACAACTGGGCTGGCATGTCTTCTTCGCCAAACTGCACGTACTTGTATTTATGGTCCCGAATCGCCCACAAGCGGCACGCTTCAGGACAACAGTTTTTTGGATTCTTGAGTATATTATAGTAATAAAACTCGTAGAAAACATCCTCTCTGAGTGTTGCGTCCGGCTTGCCCCGCAGCACATCGAGAATGCCTCTACCTTGAAAACGGTGGTGTACAGGAACCCCCAGGAACTGGCAAACGGTGGGGGAGAGGTCTATGGACATTACAAAACCGCTCATCTTTAAACCACGTGTCACATCGGCCTCCGGGTTCGGGTCGCGAATAATAAGCGGCACGCGAATGGCTGCATCGTAGTAGTGGGGTTTTCCCGCAAGATAATGATCGCCGAGATATGATCCATGATCGCCGCTGAAAATGATTACAGTGTTGTCCCACTGTCCTGACGCCTTCAAATAGTCCAGCATGCGCCCGATGCAGGCATCCAGTTCCGTAACCATGCCGCAATAACAGGCGCGCAACTCGCGCCAGTCCCGTTCATCCCGCAATTCCGTCTGTGCCCAATCATTGCGACAGCGTGACATGTAGGGATGTTCGTTGTTCGCTTCTTCAGGACGGCGCAGTGGTGCAGGCATATCAGCGGGATCATACAGTTCATGGTACGGGGCAGGGCAGATGTAGGGGCCATGAGGTTTGATATAATTGAGGCTCATAGTCCAGGGCCGTTCCTGCTGCGATTCTATATACTGCATGGCCTTCATGGTCAGAAATTGTGCTTCGCTGTGTTCCGCCTTGTACGGAGCCGGATAATACAGCGGGAGATGTTCGCCCCGTCCTTCCTCTGGAATAACGTGGGAATACATGGCTTCCCGATTACAGATTTCAGGCGGGTAGCCCATTTCCTCAAGCCAGGCGTACCATTCAGGGCTGTCGTACTCGTGTTTCAGCACGACATCAAAACCAGGCAGGAAGTAATCGTAAGAGAGCGAAGTGCAACCGGGCTCACCGTCAGCTAGTAATGCCGGATCACAGGCATAATCGTTATAACCGAGTATTGCCGGAGAAAACCCATGATTACGGAGATGAGCGGCGATATTGTCATCCGCTTCGGCGAGGGGTGTCATATTATCAACGACACCGGTGGAACACATGTAGCGTCCGGTATGAATTGACATGCGGCTAGGGGCGCAGGGCGATGCCTGACAGAAGGTGTTCTCCATCAACACCCCTTCCTTTGCCAACGCATCCAGATTTGGCGTTTGGATATCGGGATTTCCCGAAATCCCCAGAAAATCAGGGCGAAATTCGTCCGCCATAATCCAGAGTAGATTAGGGCAATTATTTTTATTCATACGCACTCCAACGAGGACTATAAAAGGAAAACTACAAAAACACTGCTTTTATGAGATTATACAGGTTTCGCGGGAGTAATTTCTGCAGTTCCCGCAGTCGGTCAATAATTTCTGTTTATTTGTATCCTGTGAAAGGTTCCTGTTATCTTATTCACACACGGGTGTCTTGTTTACCTTCACTTTTCAATTCTGTACCCGATAGAACTTTAATAAAGGAGCGCCATACATGGCACGCATCATTAAATACACGGTTGTCCCACGAATTCCGGAACGTCTTGCGCGTCTCAATGATATTGCAAATAATCTCTGGTGGAGTTGGGACCCGGACGCCATCGAACTATTTTTTCGCATGGACAGGGACCTTTGGATTGAGACTGGTCAGAATCCACGGCGTCTATTGGGTGAACTCAGCCAGACACGTCTTAACGAACTGGCAAAAAGCGGCAGTTTTCTGGCACATCTTGACAGGGTTGCGGCGCGTCTGGATACCTATATGCAGGATGGGGAATGGACTTCCCGCCATGATGATGCCCCCAAGGACCTGTTGATTGCGTATCTGTCCGCAGAATTTGGGATTCAGGAGTCTGTGAACATCTATTCCGGCGGTTTGGGCATACTTGCAGGTGACCACCTGAAAGCGGCAAGCGATCTTGGGGTGCCCCTTGTCGGACTGGGACTGCTCTACCGGGAAGGATATTTTCGCCAGTATATGAATGCCGATGGCTGGCAGCAGGAACTGTATCCCAAAAACGATTTTCATAACATGCCCATCCTGATGATGCGGGACGATGCTGGTGTGCCGCTGGAAATTGAGGTGCCCTATCCCGGACGCAACATCAAAGCCTATATATGGCGTTGTCAGGTAGGTCGTGTATCCCTATACTTGCTCGATTGCGATCATGAAGGAAATACCCCAGCCGACCGGTCCATCACAGGTCAGCTTTATGGCGGCGATCGTGAAACACGCATCAAACAGGAAATCATGCTGGGCATGGGCGGCGTCATCGCATTGAAGGCGCTTGGCTTGCATCCAACCGTGTATCACATCAATGAAGGTCACGCGGCGTTTATGACCCTGGAACGCATTAAAGACCTGATCGATCGTGATGACATATCTTTCAGTCAGGCGCTGGAAGTGGTAAAAGTCGGCAGTGTTTTCACCACCCATACGCCGGTGCCTGCGGGTAACGACATGTTTGATCCCGCCATGATTTCCGTTTATTTCAAGGAATACTGCGAGACCCTGCATATTTCCATAAATGACCTACTTGCATTGGGACGTCAGGATCCCAGTGATACACGGGAGCCGTTCTGCATGACCGTGCTTGCCCTGAAATTGTCTTCCGCCTCCAATGGCGTCAGCAAGTTGCACGGCGAAGTGGCGCGCAATATGTGGTCCCGTGTATGGCCGGGAACCCCGGAAGACGAACTCCCCATTACCTCCGTTACCAATGGTGTGCATATTCCTTCCTGGATATCCCGTGATCTTGCAGGACTTTTTGACCGCTATTTAGGTCCGGACTGGGTTGCAACGCCTCATGACCAGTCGGTGTGGAAGCGTATTGATACAGTGCCCGATACGGAACTCTTTCGCACCCATGGACGCCGCCGTGAAAGGCTTGTGAATTTTGCGCGACGGCGTCTTGCGCAACAGTTGATTAACCGAGGCTCTCCGGACTCTGAAGTGCGTACCGCTGGTGAATTGCTTGACAGCGATGTACTTACCATTGGATTCGCGCGCCGTTTTGCCACATACAAACGCGGAACATTACTTTTCAAGAATCCGGAACGTCTTAAAAAGATACTGCTCAATCCTGATATGCCTGTGCAATTGATTATCGCAGGCAAAGCACATCCGCAAGATGCGCAATCAAAAGAGTTGATCCGGCAGATAATACATTTTGCCCACGATCCTGCATTGCGCAATCATATTGTGTTTATTGAAGACTACGATATCAATGTCTCGCGCTACATGCTTCAAGGGGTTGACTGCTGGCTGAATACACCGCGACGCCCCATGGAAGCGAGCGGAACCAGCGGCATGAAAGCAGCAGCCAACGGCGCACTTAATATCAGCATACCGGATGGCTGGTGGTGTGAAGCGGAAGAACTTGGAGAAAATGGCTGGAGTATCGGAAAGGGCGAATCCTATGACAACACGGAAGAACAGGACCAGATAGAGAGCGAAGCGCTTTATGAGATACTGGAAAACGAAGTAGCGCCCATGTTCTACAATCGTGGTCGTGACGGGCTTCCCCGTGAATGGATCGCCCGCATGAAAACGGCGATTCGCACCATAGCGCCCATGTTTAATACGTATCGTATGGTGCTGGAATATGCCGACCGCTTCTATGTGCCCTGCTGCAAGCGTCGGCATCGCCTTTTTGAAAACGACCGGCAACCTGTTTATGAACTGGCAAAATGGAAGTCATGGATACGCGAACATTGGCAGGAAGTGCAGGTTTTATCATTGGAAAGCGGAAATATTGACGAACTTGAGGTTGGCGACACTATCGAGGTTTCCGTTGATGTGCAGCTGGGCAGTCTTAAAAAAGACGATGTGAAGGTGGAGATATTCCACGGCAGCCTTGACACCCTGGGACAACTTCCCTCCGGAAGCAGAACACTTATGGAATGTGTTGAAGAGAAGGGGAACGGTGTTTTCAGATTTACTGGAAGCGCACAATGTTCCAAGACCGGTCTGTTAGGATGCACTGTACGTATTTTGCCGAATCACCCCGACTTGGGACAGGAACATGAAATGAGCCTCATTACCTGGGCGTGAAATCATCTTTGCACAGTCCAAGCAAGATGTGATGCTTACCCGGACTGACAAGCATCTTTTTCACGGGCATGGATAAGTGCGGTCAACAGAGCGTTCGCTGAACAGGAAATACCATAATCGTCCCCGAATCGGGCAATACAGCCGTTCAACGCATCTATTTCCGTGCGACGCCCCTTTTTAAGGTCTTCTCGCATACTTGCATAATGTGCCGCTGTTGGCGGCAGCAGTTTATTGTAAAACCTATCCGCATAGGCTTCGCTTGTCGCAGGTTCAAGGGAAATACCCATTGCCGTACCCACAGCATAGAGTTCGCAAATGACTTCCTCCATAATTTTGCGCGTGTACTCCGTTTCGGTCAGACGGCCATAAGGCACATCTAACAATGCCGACAGGGGATTGAGTGCGCAGTTATAAGCGACCTTACTCCATAAAATCGTCTGGATTTTATCTGTGCAAACCGTGGGAATACCCGCATCATTCATAATCCCAGCAACAAGACGGGACTTTTCTGCGGTGTCTTCGCCTTGATAACCACCAATAGCAGTCGGCTCGGCAATCACAGTTATTTCCACCTGCCCGGGCTCATTGATTCGCGCACCAAAGATAACCCGTGCGCCTAGAATACGATTCCACCCGAAATGCTGCGCAAGTATTTCTGCATTTCCAAGGCCATTCTGGTAAGCGCATATAAATGTTTCCGGCCCCACACATGGTTCGAGAATACAAGCGGCTTTTTCCGTATCATAAGATTTGACCGCAACAACAATTAGATCATACGCCTGTATCCCTGCTTCTTCGAGAGATGCAAAAGCATTTACGTCCTTGACCAGATGTTCCCCCCAGATTCCACTAATACACAGCCCGGAAGCCCTTAAGGCGGCTACATGGGGGGCGCGCCCAATAAATGTAACATGATGGCCTGCGAGGGCCATGAAGCCGCCGACAGCAGTGCCCATGGCGCCCGCGCCAAATATAAGTATATTCACCAATTATTCTCCCGGCTTCTCATTGCTACCCTCGGAATCACCTTTCTCTACAGTGTCTTCCTGATCTATGGGAACGTCCGTAAACTTGCCATCTTCGATAAAAGAGACACACAATTCTGCAACAAGGCGACTATTCATTATAAATGTATGGGCGTGGGGGACAACGGTCCAGTCAGCCATTCCCGCCAGTTTTGTGCTTTCTACAGTGATTACGCCATCGTTGGGTTCTTGCAGTAGTACCGCCTGGCCACGGTCACCGGCAATAACACCAAATTCAACATTGGGAATGGGCAACCGAGCATAAAACTCGTCAGAGGCGAATTGCCATCCATCCTTACTGGTGAACCACTTGTAGATGGGATTGTCGCGCAAAGCGCGGGCAAGTTCGGTAGGTCTATTAGGGGGTGCCAGCATGACAATGCGTTGCAGACCTTCGGGATATCCATGATCGAATCCCAACCGAATGATAAGATTTCCCAAAGAGTGGGCGACCAGACTATACTCTTTCGTTTTGACATTTTCTTCAAGGAAAAGACAAAACTGCTGTGCAAGTTCCTCAATGCTGTATCCCTGTGCAACATAGGGGTAGTTCAGCGTCTTGTATCCGGCCTGTTGAAAACGGGTATCCAGCACCCACAAGGAAGCGCGACCACGACCAATACCGCTAAGCAGCACAATGGTTTCTTCCTGATCTTTTTCGCCCCCCCTGGAAGTGACATCAGGCAATATCTCGCCCACGGTAGTTTCTGTTGCCGCGCTCGCAACAAGCAGTACGAATAAGCCAATCGGCAAAATCAGGTAGTTTATAAAGTAATGGGAGGCTGTCATAATTATTATGATCACAGACATGGGGAACAAAAAGGAACATACACAACATACAACCTGCAAAACATGGCCGCATAAACGATTTACATCAAAGAGAAATATCAACCTTGACTACCGGTGTACTTTCGTTCAACATAAATTCCTGTTCCTTATGGTCCATAAGGGCGCGCGCTGAAGCAAAATCCGTTTTGGTCATTGCACGTGGCGACATGTAGGTATGCAGCATGCCCGAACCAAACGGCAAACCTTCAAGTCGGAAAGAAGACGTCGCACCCAGTTCGTATACTATACGCTCCTTGTCATTTCCTTTCAGGTTATAAATAATCTCAACGAACATTGCACGGGGTGCCTCTCCCCCTAATGTCACATTGCCCTCGACAACACCGGCATCTGACCCAAAATTAAAGTCCAGCCAGGTAGGCTCATCCATAGCCACCGTCGCTTCCAATTCCTGACGACGTTCAAACCACTTATCGCTTTCGCCAGGACTTACACTTCCGACGAAGGTGGCAGGTTCCGGCGTAGCATTGACTTCATATTGTCCCGGAGATATGTAGATGACATTACGTGTAAGATCAACACCAGTCCCGCTAATCCTACGTCGCAATTCCAAAAATTTGGTGGGCTTCTTGTTTAGGGTAATGTCCCCTGTGAGCGCCCCTTTGCGCGGCAGCTGAATCCGCACCTGAGTTGTTTTTCCTGGCTCAAGTTCCACGATGGCACGGCCGGTTCCATGAGTCAAATGATGAATAATAAAAGACTGCACACCGATGGGGAGAGTATATAGAGAGAACCGCCCCATTGAATCTGTGTGCCCATACTCAAATTTACCGGTAACAGAACCATGAAATGTTCCCTGGCGGGGCATGATAGACGCCTCAGCAATACTTACCTCTGTGGGGCCAAAAACGGATGCCTCGAGCGCCGCTGACCGATACAATGGAAACTCGTAGACCCGTCCCAAATCCCAATTCTCATCAATCGTAAACCGGAGGGGATAGGGTGCATACCCACGGGCGCGCACATACATGGTGTAATCACCAAGGGTTACAAAACGATCTTCGAGAATACCTTCTGGATGGCTTCTCTCACGGAACAAATCCATCAGATAGGGTTGTAACATTTCCGGAAACTCTTTACACGTCGCCACTTCAAAGTTAGTAATCACCTCGTTGGTATTATGATCGAAAACACGCGCTTGGAAAAGGAATCGCGCAGGCACCTTATCGGTGACTTCAATCTCTATCGGCTTGTTGTCGCCTTCGGTCTTTACGCCCCGATTAGCCGGGAACACTTCACCATTGAAACTCACTTTTACACTGTGTGATCCCTTGGGCACTCCGGTAATGGTAAAGGCACCAAAGAAATCTGTTTCGGCTTCCTTGCCAGCAGCTTCAACTTTAAGACCAGCGATTCCATCCTGTGGAAACCGCTTATCCACAACCCGCCCTTCCAAGGTAAAACTGTCCGGAACAACAGCCGCCACGGCTTCCCCCTCTGTAGCCGGTATAGGTTCTGAATCGGCAACTACTTCGGGGGGGGGCACATCATTATTGCTAACCACATCGGGCGGCGGTGATACTGTCCCGCCAAAGAATGCCCGATACCCAAAGTAACCCCCAATAGCAACCACTATCACAACAGACGCAGCAACAACATAGGGCACAACCTTCTTCTTAGGCTTACCAATCCTGGTGACCTGTGCCGCTTTTTCTGCCACAAACGGCCCTGCTACCTCAGTCATGATCGCAACAAGCCGTTCCTTGTTATTTATTTCAGGTTCCAAGGTATTGGCAACCTCTTTCAAAAGCGCTTTTTCAATATTTTCCTGGGTTCTTGCGAGATCTTCTTCCGCTTCTTTACGCTCAATCTTGAGGACAAAAGCGATATTTTTCGCGTTCATACCGCAAAATGCGTTGAGCAAAATACCTTTTCGTTCCTGCACACTGAAGGAACCAAGTTCTTCGTTCAGCGGATCAAGCAATTCCGACTGCACCCATTTCATATTGATAGGAGGCTCTCCCTGTCGGGACCTGGGCTTATTCCAATTTGAATTTCGGCGGCTAAGCAGTTTCTCGGACTCGCCCTGAGCGACGGTACATAAAAGCATTCCAAGGCGTTTGGGATCTGTCAGTGAAACGAGCCGGTCAAAACCATCTTTCAGGGTAGCCACAACCACCTTATCGGCGAGGTATACATTTCCCGTATGCGCCAGGGCTACGGCGTATACCATCGGCTGATATTGCTCGACGATATAACGGTATGCCTCCGGTTCACCCTTGAATACCTTCCTGATTACCGCTGCCTCATGTTTTGTGCGTGATAATGCAACCACGTTATACATCCTTACCTTACGCCTGAATCAGCGTTGCCATATAAACTATTAAAAAAACGACAGCCCACCTCCATAATCCGCATAGTATTACGCAATCAGAAGTATGGGGAAGAACAAAAATAATGCTGTGTTATACAAAACACTTTAACATTATGCTGTTATCAGCCTCTTCGGTCAAATATTTTCCACGTACAAAGTAGTTCCAAGGTATACCAGCGCAAAAAAAACAGTTAGCATTCCTGCGTCATCGGTTACCACCGTCATAAACTAAACAAGGGGAAGTATATCAAATACGCTTCATAAATATTAAATCATCGCTTCGAGAGAAGTTATTCAATCGCAATATTGCAAAGGTGCATCCACGCCTATTACCTGCCCGTGCCGAATAATAACAATAAAACAGAAGGACGCATTTAGGACTTGGTAAAATCCTCCTCGTGACTCGCTGCGTACTTGCGCAAACGTTTCATCGCCTCACGCTCTATCTGCCGAATACGCTCCCGTGTTAAATCAAATTCCTGACCCGCCTCTTCAAGGGTGTGGGCACACCCGTCTATCAAACCATAACGATAACGCATAATAAGCGCCTCACGTTCATTCAGCACCAGCATCAAAGTTTCCATTTCCTGATCACGCTCGAACTGATTCATACCTTTGTCATGAGAAACGGCGTCGCGAATCTCTGGCGATTCATTGTACCCCTCACCATCAGAACTCTGCGAGAAATCAAAGGGGGACGCACTCTCAGCAAACATTTCCAGACGTTTCACATCAGATATTTTTATGTCCATCGCCTTAGCCACTTCTTCCAGTGTAGCTTGGTGCCCAGACTTGATGTATAACTCCTCACAAACACGTTTGTACTTGGAAAGATTGTCCGTAATATAGACCGGGATACGTACCGTACGCCCCTGATTTGAAAGGGAACGGGTTACCGCTTGTCGTATCCACCAGGTTGCATAAGTTGAAAATTTGCAGCCACGGTCGGGATCAAAACGGTCCACAGCCTTCATTAAACCCAAGTTGCCTTCCTCAATAAGATCCGATAAAGGAAGACCATAATAAAGATATTTCTTGGCGATGCTGACCACAAGGCGTAAATTAGAGACAATCAACTTTCTGCGGGCATCGCTTCCGGCGGCATCGGTACGTTTGGCTAATTTCGCAAGCCGAATCTCCTCAGTCGCCGACAGCAACGGAACCTTCGATATCTCAGAAAGATATTTGCTAAGGCTTCTGTCTTTTGTATCAGCCATCAAACTTAAACCCTACGCTTATGACAACTACATAATCTCGTTGCCTTATATAAAACAACTTAACCACCCATTTGCTTCCTGAACAAACCACTCCTCAATTACATCTGCAAATCTGGATTCAACTAAAAGGGATTTAACCAGGGATCAACTACATAGACATAAAGCAAATAAGCGACTAGCAAAGCCAACATTGATGACCAGAGTAACACGAGCCAAAGAGGACGCTGCATACGCAATGCTTCGGTTGCACCGTCCCCATTGTCCTGAACAATAGCAGCATCGGTTTTCTCGACAGTTATGTCTTTCTTCGGTAAGTTTTCGTCCGCTACGACAGCATCACCTTCCGCTGCAACATCTGCTGCCGCCTCTATTTTCTCTTCGGCAGAATCGCTAACAGGGATGTCGGCTGCAACGGCCGCCGCTTCAGGCTCCACCGGTTCTGATACGGGAGACACTTCTTCCTGGTCTGTTGATGTGGCCACAGATTCGCTGCTCGGCTTCTCTTTTTTGCGGGCAGGTTCACGTTTCTTTTTTTCGCGGCCCAAGGGTGATACCTGCACTCTAAGTGTTTTGATGAGTACCTTCGCGTTATCATGGTCGAAGTCCTGAATAAGACGTTCACATAATTCCAACGCCTCATCCTTGCGGCCTGCTTTGGCTTGGCATACCGCCATCAGATACAATATGTTCTCAGTGTTCGGCTTAATTTCGTCAATTTCTTTCAGAATTTCAAGTGCTTCATCAAAGCGCCCGACCTGAACGAGTTGACTCGCCTCTTGATAGTTTAGCCGAATTTCATTTTTCTGCACGACCGGATACTCCTAAATAGTTCACAAATAACGGTGAGTAGGGTAAAACGTACGGGTATACAAATTCAAATTATTGAATGTCATAAACTCTCACAGCGATGGCAACAATCTCGATGCAGGCACTAATCACAACTATAGTTTTCGACAAAGGACAAACAAAAAGTGGGGAATGCCCTCTACATACATAGAAACTTCGAATTAAAAGTAGTGACAGAGAAACTGTGCAGCCGTTTTTGAATATGGCAAATTATCGGAATAATGCTCTATATGTGCCTATCATACCATAATGCGTACCAATCCCTTATTGAACGCGTTTCCTACTGTGGACTCTCCGCAGATCGCTTTGTCCGTGTTGAAGAGGATTGCCCACCAACAAATCTCTTACACTGGCTACTGCAGCAGCGTGGCCAGCCACGGTACTACTGGTCAAACAGAAGTGGTAATTTTGAAATGGCTGCAGTTGGGGAAAGCGATGTGCTGCAATCCAATTCGCAAACAGAGATTTCCAAGACACTGGAAACCATACGGGGAAAAATATCTGAACCCAGCGGGCGAATCCGTTACTATGGCGGTTGCCGTTTCAACGCGCCCCGTAGCGATAACGACCGCTGGCACAACTTTAAAGCATACCGTTTCGTACTTCCTCTCCTTGAACTGTGCCGTTCTGGCGACCGTTATTTCTGGGCATGTAATGTAAATGGGATTTGTAACAGAAACGAAGTAGTTAAAACACTGAACGGCATCAATCATATGGGTTCCATGAACTCTCCAGATTTGCCTGAATTCTTTGAACGCATAGATTTGCCTGACCTGGCTGCCTGGAAATTACTGGTAAGCAAGGCGCTCCACGACATTTCTGAAAATGAAATCCAAAAAGTGGTGCTGGCGCGTCAGTCTACCTTCTGCGCAAACGGCCTTATTGATCCCGTTGCCCTGATGTTCCAGATAGGCAACGCTCCTCAAAACCTGTATCGTTTCTGTTTTGAGCCGACACCTGGACGTGCTTTTCTCGGGGCATCCCCCGAACTCCTTTATAGACGAGAGAAGAGGCGCATTTACAGTGAAGCCCTGGCAGGAACACGCCCCAGAACCGACGATCCCATCTGCGACGCTCTGTTAAAAAACGAACTGATCAACACTGAAAAGGAACGCCTTGAACACCAGATTGTGCTGGATGAGATTTGCTCTGTATTGTGCGATTACTGCACAGACATTGAATATGCTGCCACACCTAAAATTCTTGAACTGACCGGTTGCCAACATCTTCACACGCCCATAACCGCCACCCTGAAGGCCGGAAATAGCGACACCCTGTTGCTGGATGCCTTGCACCCTACGCCTGCTGTCGGCGGCTTTCCCAAAGACAAGGCCTTGCGCTGGATAGAAAAAGAAGAGCCTTTTGAAAGGGGTATCTACGCGGCGCCCGTGGGATGGATAGGCGCTGATGCATCCGAGTTTTGCGTGGGTATTCGCAGCGGGCTTGTTCTTGACGACATGTTGACCCTGTATTCAGGTGCAGGTATTGTGGCAGCTTCTGACCCTCAGGAAGAGTGGCAAGAACTTAACGCCAAACTTGCGTCGTTTCTCAAAATTATCAACAAGGATTGATGCTATGGACGCTGAAAACCTGAATCACCTCTGGGCCAATCTAATTATTGAGGAACTGGCGAGATTAGGGATTCTTCATTTTCTGATTGCTCCCGGTTCGCGTAGTGCGCCACTGGCAGTGGCGGCAGCGCGCCCCTCGAAGGTGACAGTCCTGGTGCATTTCGACGAACGCGGCGCAGCCTTTGCAGCACTGGGAAGCGGTAAAACAGGGCGAACATCCGCAGTAATCTGCTCTTCCGGGACTGCGGTGGCAAACTGTTTTCCTGCGGTTGTCGAGGCAAGATTATCAGCAACACCCCTGATTATTCTAAGCGCAGACCGCCCGCCCGAGTTGCAGGGATGCGGCGCAAATCAAACCATGGAACAGGATGGGTTATTTGAAAACTTCACCCTGTTCAATGAAACGCTGCCATGCCCCGATCCTACGCTCTCACTGCACTATGTTCTCGAACGCGTTGATACTCTTGTCGCAGCGGCAGGTTTTCCAGGGAATGGGGGACCCGTACATTTTAACTGCATGTATCGTGAACCCCTTGCACCAACAGTGATTCCGAACTCCTTTTCCAACCATTACATGGATTCAGTTACCGGCTGGAAAGATTCGGAAACCCCTTTCACGGAAATAAAAACGCCAGTATTTGAACTTTCGCAGGACCATATCGAATCCATTACGAATAAGATTTCTAAAGCGCGGCGCGGGCTTTTGTTAATAGGCCCCCAGTCTACACAGAAAGACAAAGCGGCGGTTCAAGAACTCGCTGAACACTTGCGCTGGCCCATCTTCGCAGACATCGCCTCCAATTGCAGGTGTAATACACTTGAACATACCTACATCAACCACTACGATATACTCTTGCGTTCCAAACATTTCCGCGCTTGTTGTTCGCCTGACTTGATCCTTCATGTGGGGGATGTATTTGTGTCCAAACGGCTTTACGAACATCTTGCGGGTATACAGCCGGAGTACATTCAACTTATTTCCCGAGAGGATGTTCGCGATCCAATCCATCGTGTTACAGCGGCCTACCATGTCAATATCGCCACCGCCTGCCGCCAGATTATGACAAGTCTGAACAACATTACAAAAGAATCTGAACTTGTGAATCTGTTGAGGGAAGTCGATCAAATAGCCGATCAGGAAATTATTCATTACGTTGAGAACGAATCTGCTCTTTCAGAGTTGTCTGTTGCTTCCATTATCAATTCAGCATGTCAAAAACACCGCGCTCTTTTTATTGGCAACAGTATGCCCATACGCGATATGGATTTTATCGCAAATAACAGTAATGCTGCGTGGGTTGGCGTAAACAGGGGCGTAAGCGGCATTGATGGCAACATAGCCACGGCAGCGGGAATGGCTTGGTCCTCCAACACCCCCATCATCGCCTATATAGGCGATATGACCGCATTACACGACATCAACTCGCTGGCACTGCTCACCAAAACCTCTACGCCCGTTGTGGTGATCATTGTAAACAACAAGGGCGGCGGTATCTTTTCATTTCTTCCGATTGCACAACACACGGAACTGCTGGATACCTATTTTACTAATCCCCACAACTTCCAGTTTGAAAAGGCAGCCGCGCTTTTTAATTTACCCTACTATCACGCCACGAGTCGTACCGAACTGCAGGAAAGCCTGCACCAATCACTCCATGCAGGAACCTCTGTAGTTATTGAAGTGGCCGTAGACCGCGAAGTGAATATGAAGGCACACGCAGAGTTGGCGGCGTCGGTGACAGACCGCCTTCATAATCATTTTAGGTCATCATGACGACTATATGCGTGACCAGCCTTTTTGGATTAGATCAAACGCTTCCTTGATTTCATCGTCGGTAATTGTCAAAGGAGGACTAACCCTGAGAACCTTTCCCGCCAAGGGGCCAAGAAAATGTACTCCTTTACGCTTGGAGGCGCGATACGCCTCCAACACGCATTGATTCGCCGTGGTATCATCTCCCATCTCTACACCATAAACCATGCCTTCCCCACGAACGTTTTTTATAAAGGGAAAATCTTTGCGCAGTGTTTCCAATCCCGCCTTGATTTTCCTGCCGGCCATTCTTCCTTTTTTAACAATGTTCTCTTCTTTGAAAACATCCAGTGCGGCGCAAACCGCCGCGCAGGCACTGGTAGAACCACTATAGGTATCCGATCCTTCCCCGTACTGCAAGGCGCCAATAAGGTCGGAACGACCGACTACTGCTGCCGCAGGCTCCCCGTTTGCAAGACCCTTTCCCAAAACGACAAGGTCAGGCTGAACATCATACGTCTCGTAGGCATACATATTTCCTGTACGCCCGAAACAGGACTGCACTTCATCAAAAATGAACGGGATATAATGTGCATTGCACCATTGCTGCAACAATTGATGATACCATGCAGGGGGATGGTAGGAACCCTTTGCGCCCAGATAGGGCTCTGTAATCAAGAGTGCTATCTGGCCGGGATGGGCGGCTGCAAGTGCATCAAGTTCTTTCTGATAGAATTCCGGCGACTGAGGATAGTCAAGAGGAAACGAAATAAACCGTACATTTGGATTCGGGCTTGAATCCCCGGTAACATCTCCGGCCAATCCTTTTTTACCGTGAAAACCAAATCGTGTGGCGATAATGATGTAACGGTCGGGATTGAGTTTTAAGGCCGTCCACATCGCCTTTTGAATCCCTTCGGAACCACTCGCCGCCCACAAGACTTTCTGTGCATTGGGATTTGATTTCATACTTTTCAACAAACGGCGGGACGCCTCTACATGCAGCGGCGAGACCATGTTATAGGCATTGCGGGGAAGTCCTTTCTTGTACTTCTCGAAGTACTTCTCAAAATTGCGGTGTCCGTAACCCAAGTTTTGCACAAGCACGCCCGATGTGAAATCAATTAGTCTGCGTCCGTCTACGGTATAGAGATACTGTCCTTTCGCCTTTTCCACCACCAACTGGGTTGGCGTATAGGTTGACTGGCCCCGTCCAATATAATCACTGCTGGTTTTACGTATGACATTCCCCAGCGGCTCGTCATCATGTTTTGCGTACACAAATGCTTCCTTTCCATCTTTCAAGCACAAATAGCGGATTTTTACAGGAGTAAACAGGCGGTCGCTTTTAGCCTTGTTTACGCCAACATAAGGTATTATAATGCATAGATGCATACGTTTTGAATTCTTTTTATGACTACCCTTCAGGAGATGCGATCATGTCAGAATCAATATCCCGCAGAAGTTTTATACAGCGCACTTCTCTCGCTGCGAGCGTTGGTGCAAGCGGCCTGCTAAATCAGCGCGTATACGGCGCCAATGAGCGCATCCGTGTGGGCGTCATCGGCACTGCAAACAGAGGCGGCCAATTGATTGATGCCATAAAACCGCACACACAGGCCGAAATAGTCGGCCTTTGTGATATTCATGACGTGGCGCTGCAACGCTGGACGGCGGCCTACCCCGCTGCCGTCTGCCACAAAGATTTCAGGGAAATGCTTGACCGGGATGACATTGACGCCATTGTTATTGCCACGCCGGATCACTGGCATGCACTGTTAACTATTCAAGCCTGCGAATCAGGCAAAGATGTTTACGTTGAAAAGCCCTTGTCGTTGACCATACACGAAGGGCGGCGCATGATAGAGGCAGCACGCCGCACGGAAAAAATTGTGCAGGTGGGATTGCAGCGCCGCGCCTCAAAAATGTATGCAGAACTGGTTGACATGGTACAAAGTGGTGTTATCGGTAAGGTAACGGTTGCCCATTGTTACCGTGTCAGCAACATGGCGCCTACAGGAATCGGAAAAGTGATGCCAACCGACCCGCCCAAAGATTTGGATTGGGACATGTTTATCGGGCCGCAGGCCATGCGCCCCTATCAGGAAAACATCACTCCCTACAAATTCAGATGGTGGCGTGCGTATTCCTCCCAAATCGGTAATTGGGGTGTTCACTACTTCGACCTGGTCCGGTGGTTGCTCAACGAACAGGCGCCAACAGCCGTCTCCGCCCACGGCGGACGTTTCGCCGTTGATGACGACCGCACCATTCCCGATACCATGCAGGCCACTTACGAACTACCATCCGGCTGTCTGCTCGTATTCGGGCAATATGAGGCAAGTGGCAACACTCCCTTCCCAAAACCAGCGGAAATCGAATTGCGCGGCACGAAAGGAACACTTTACGCCCGCGGCAACCGTTATGAAATTGTGCCGGAACGTGGTGGACAATTCCAGTCCAACGAACCCCGTATGGATCCGGATATGAATACAGTGGATGACGGGGACGTAACAGCCGCGCTCATGGGTAATTTCTTTGATTGCATAAAAAGCCGGAAAACACCTTTGAGCGATGTTGCGGAAGGCCACTACTCTACCTGCTTTGCCCACCTGGCAAACATTGCTCTTGAAACACAGGCCTACCTGAAGTGGGACGGTGCCGCCGAACAGTTCACCAACAACGATGCCGCCAACAAACTTCTCCATTATGAATATCGCTCTCCCTGGAAATTGGGATAGGGGAACGATGAACAATTTGCTTACCATAGTAATCATTGGTATAAAATAGTTAACAGAAACAGAAAACATGCGCTAATATCGGAAAATGACCTGTGACTGACATCTGTGACATTATAGGAGTATGGTGATAATGAATACTCCCCCCGAGGGAATCCGCGATTTTCGCGAGCGCGACATGAGCACGGAAGGATCCGCATGGCGTGAATACACTTATACCAATTTATCTCATTCCAGGGCACACTATCTTCTGGCAATAGAATCGTTGCGAAACGAATTGGGCTATGCACGAACCACGGATGTCGCAGAAATGCTTGAAGTTTCCCGAGGCGCCGCTTCGATGGCACTATCACAACTGAAAAAACGGGGCTGGGTAACAGAAGACCCCAACCGTTTTTTGCTGCTCACAGAGGACGGACAACGGATTACGGAGTTGGTCTCCAATAACTTTGACATACTCCGCTGTTTTTTTGAAGAGATTCTCGGCCTGAAGAAAGATGATGCGCTGACCGATGCTTGCAAAATGGAGCATCTTATCAATATCGAAACGGGGGAGAGGCTGCAGAAACTTACCGCCATGATTATGAGTAACCGTGATTTTTTCGCAAAGATAAAACGCCAGATGGCAAAAATGGCAGATGCGGACTAAACTTTCCATTTCCGCCAAAACATTATAGATTTCTGTCAGCAATCAACGCATCTGTATGGGCATCGATAGATTCGCCCTTCTCACTTATTTTCCTGGCATACGCGGCTAGCGCATGGGTGAATGTAAAATCAACCTTTGTCGATGTTTTTGGGTCAAATTGCTGGAAGACATCTTTCTTGTCTGCTACCCGAAGGAATCGCTGGACCCATTCACGTTCCGTCATGATAACCCTGTATAATTTTCCTCGTTCAAGGGTGCTGCCGACCGACCATGTCAAGTCTTCCCGATCATAGTCTAATCTTGCCTTAAACCCGGCCCATTCCGTTCTACCGCGCTTTTCCTGTACCAATCCGGCAACATAAGTCTCAATCTGTTCCGCAGTTAAGTTGCAAGCAAGCAGGTCGGCGCCCCGTTGTCCTCCAGTCCTAAACAAATCATTTACGTCCACATCGCCTGCAAAGAGACCACTGCGCATTATCTGCGCGGTATGACAAAAGGCAATATCGCATTGGGCGTAGTCTCTGATGGCAGCGGCGGCAAGAGCAGCCACCTGAACGACATTCACAAAGCGAGTGGCATGACCGACCACTTCCGTGGCTTCTGGACAGATTTCCTGCTCCACCTGCGCGATCCAGTCAATCATATCCTTATCCGGGACTATTTTATCGTGCGCCATCTCTACAAGGCTTCCTTCGTATGAAGCAAACTTTTTCTCTTCCAAATCCACGGTTACGTCCAACCGTCCGACATATTGTGCGTAATGTCCTGCCTGGACAATAAGCGCTTTTGTTTCAGGAACCACAACAGGTGTTTTCAACACTTCGTGTGTATGGGCACTCAAAAACAAGTCCACTTGGGGCGCCATCGCCGACAACCGTGCGCATTCCTTCGAACCAATATGGGCGACCACTACCAAAAGGTCAACCTTTGGCTCTAACCGTTTCGCCTCTGCCGAAAGACGCGCACCATCCTCAGCGACACTGGTGCGTATGTTGGTCATGCCCATAATCCCAACACGTATCTTGTTTACCTCAACAATAGTCGAAGGTGTAAAAACAAGATTGCCCTTATCATCAAAGTGATTAAGGCACAACATGGCATATCCCGCCAGGGCTTCATACTCCTGCAAAACCTGCGGGGAACTGTCAATATCATGGTTCCCAACAGCACCGGCGGTATATCCCATTCTCCCCATGGCTTCATACATAATCCGGCTCTTTGTCAGATAAGCCACTAAATCTCCCTTTTCCATAACATCACCCCCGTCAAGGAGCATAATATCATCCCGTTGGGAGCGCATTTCCTTCACGTAACCAGCAAGATAGGGCACCCCACCCAGGTTGTCAGGGCCTGGCTTGATATAATCGTGCATATCATTGGTATAGAGAATCAGAAGAGAGGCGGTATCGGCATACAATGACGCTGTCGCCAGAGAAAGAAGGAGTGTAAAGTATGAAAGCATTTTTATGCCGGGCATAGTAAAAATCTCCATTATTGATTTATGGTTCTATACAGACCGGTTTGCGCAGGGCTACGGCTTGCTTACCAGGAACGACAGTGAACTGAACTTCTCTACAGGATAATATCATCCGGGTCCATGGCTGACGTTTGTTTCAAATCATCGGGGAGTGCATCAGGATCAAAACTCTCCATCGCCAGTCGTGCAAGCGGCTTATAGGGACAATCAAAGCCCGCCTGACCGCCACTACGATCAATAAGAACGGATACGCCAACCACTGCTGCGCCACGGTTCTGCAGATGGGTGATGGTTTTTGCAACGGAACCACCTGTAGTCACAATATCTTCAACTACCAATACCCGTTCCCCCTGTCTTAAGGAAAAGCCGCGCTTCAGCGCCATGCCGCCGTTTCCATCTTTTTCTGTGAAAGCGGCACGGCATTTCAGGTGTCTTGCCGTTTCGTAGGCCAACAAAATACCGCCTGTCGCAGGCCCAACGACCAAATCTACCTGTTCCTCTGAAAATTCCTGCGCCATGGCAGCGCACAGTTTTTCCGTACTCTCCGGATATTGCAGCACCCGTGCCGCCTGCAAGAACTGACGGCCATGCCTGCCGCTTGTATAAATAAAGTGGCCTTCCAACAAGGCACCTGTATCCCTAAATATCTGCACTACCTGATCTGCATTCATACTTCCATTTCCTTTATAATCATTTCTGCTGCCTGTTCTGGATTGGGATGTTTGAGTATGGGACGCCCCACGACCACCATGGACGCACCGGCAAGCGCTGCCTCACGGGGGGTCATGACACGCTTCTGGTCGTCCAGCGCCGCCCAATCAGGACGAACGCCGGGCGTTACAATCAGCGGTTCCATGCCAAGCGTTTTGCGCAAGGTTGCCAACTCACGAGGCGAACATACGATACCATGAGCGCCCGCATCTATGGCAAGTTTGGCAAGGCGGCACACCGCTTGTTCTGGTGTTTCTGAAAGACCTAACTCATTCCTCAAAGCACTTTCATTCAAACTTGTAAGAATCGTCACCGCCAGGATCCGTGTGGGCGTTCCTTCAACGGCCACACGAGCTGCTTCGATCATGGCGTGGCCACCGGACGCATGTAGGGTAAACAAGTCAACACCCAGATCAGCAGCGCCTTTTGCGGCATGGGCCACGGTATTGGGTATATCATGATATTTGAGGTCAAGAAAAACCCGTTTTCCCTTTTTCTGCACCGCACGGACGATGGCCGGGCCCAAGCGTGTAAACAACTGCGCGCCTATTTTGAACCAGTCGCAGGTGTTACAGGCACTCACTGCCGCCAGCGCTTCTTTGCGCGTGTCCATATCGAGCACAACAATAAGTTCGGTTTTCATAATGGTCCACTCCAACTTCATGTCAAGGATTCATAAGCATGGTCTTTACAGCACTAACTTTATCATACTTTAGACTTATTCAAGTAGTCACAATTCATTTTTTGCTCTGTAAGGAGCAGAAAGTTCGCTGATTGTTTCGCATTATCATATAATTTTGCAATTGGGCATAAAAATACATTATGTTTCACTTATGCGACATTGCCTGAAAGGAACCACAATGAAACGACGCACTTTTCTTGCCGGAGCCGCTGCGAGTACAGTGGCTGCCTCTTTTATGGCGCCAGCACAAAACAACACCTCTGAAAAGAAACGATACAAAGCCTGCATCATAGGCGACACAAAACATGGGGGATATGGGCACAGTTTGCATCTCTTATGGTCCTTGCGCAATGATGTTGATGTTGTGGCCCTTTCCGACCCAGACGAAGGAGGACGCAATAAGTTT
>CAZBNU010000048.1:0-9532 GCA_964493075.1 uncultured Nitrospirales bacterium
CCATGCTTTCTACTTCCGTGTCCGGAACCAGGGACTCGCTTGATACTGCGGATGCGCGCTCCCATGCAGGCGTTGCAGTCGCGGGCGGTTTCCTGAATACAGGCTTTGGCGGGATAGATTTCGTAGAGGGCGCGGTATTCGGGAGGGGTCATGTTGGGCATGAGTACATTGGCGCCGCGCAACAAGCCGAGTTCGCGGCCATTGGCGAGGTTCAGGGTGGCCAGCGCGGTGGTGCTGGGGATGTTCGCTTCGGGACAAGCCAGCCGTGTGAGGGCAAGCACCTTATAAGTCATCGCTTCCGTGTTGGGAACCTGTTCGCCTTCCGGGGCAAAGGGGAACTCCTTTTTGCCCAGTGGAGTACCCGGATGGGCGATGAACGGGCCTACGCCGATCATGTCGAGATCAAGTTCACGGAACAGGGCGATGTCCTGCGCCACAGAAGTGTAGGTCTGACCCGGAATGCCAATCATGACGCCGCTGCCCGCTTCGTAGCCCAATGCCTTTAACTGGCGCAGAATGGCAGGGCGATCACTGACCGTTTTGCCTTTCGCAGGGGGATGGATGCGCGCGTACAGATCCCTGTTGGAGGTCTCGAAGCGCAGCAAATAGCGGTTTGCGCCTGCTTCGCGCCAGGCTGTCAGGTCTTCCTCGGATCGTTCGCCCAGACTGAGGGTAACCGCCAGTCCGGTTTCACTCTTGATGGTACGCACCACTTCCGCCATCCAGTCCCGGGTAATGCCGTAATCTTCGCCTGCCTGGATTACCGTGGTGCCGTATCCAAACTGTTTGGCCTGTCGGGCACATTCCAGAATCTCTTCCGCAGACATGCGATAACGTTGCACGTCCTTGTTTTCGGAGCGCAATCCGCAATAGGCACAACTGCGCGCACATATATTGGATATTTCGATGAGGCCGCGCAAGTGTACTTCATCACCTACTGTATCGCGGCGCACCGCGTCGGCGGCAGCCCAGAGTTCTTCGAGGCGGGCTTCATCGGTTTCGCGTAGCCAGTATTCTGTTTCTTCGAGAGACATATTCAGGAATGCGGTGTGCATGGTTATGAGTTCTTTCCGTGATATGTGATTTCAGGGACGTAAGGGACGAAAGTTATTTTGTTGTTAAGATTTAACACCATTATGGCTTTGAAATAATTCCAGGGCTGCCGGAAAAGGTTCGAGAGCCCGTTCAAAAATACCGAGGCTGTACGCGATTGCCAGTCCGTAATTGGTGATGGGCACGCCTGCCTGGCGGCATTTCAGGATGCGGCTGAGCATGGCGCGACGGTTGGCTACACACGCGCCGCAATGGATAACGAGTTTGTACGGCGACAGGTCAACGGCGAAGTCATGCCCCTGGAACGTGTCAAATTCGAGTTTGCCGCCCACATATTGGGTGAGCCATCGCGGTATTTTCACACGGCCTATATCGTCGGCAATGGGATGGTGGCTGCATGATTCGGCTATCAGCACTTTATCGCCCGGCTTAAGGGTTTCAATGGCCAATGCGCCTGCCACTTGCGCGGTCAGATCGCCTCTGAACCGTGCAAAGAGAATGGAGAAACTGGTGAGTGGAATTTCCGGCGGCGTGTCGGCTGCCACTTTCAGGAATGCCTGCGAATCGGTGACCACCAGTTTCGGCGGCTTGTTCAGACGGCTCAGGGCATCGCGCAGTTCCCGCTCTTTGGTTACCAGGCAATAGGCATCACCGTCCAGCAGGTCGCGGATGCTTTGCACCTGGGGCATGATAAGGCGGCCCTTGGGTGCTTCCTTATCAATGGGCACTACCAGCACGGCCATTTCACCGGGACCCACCAGATCGCTCAGGATGGCGGGATGCTCAATAAAATCTGCGGGTGCGGCATCCAGCAACGCCTGTCGAAAATCGAGTACGCCACCGTTTTCCGAAGCAACCGTTTTCACAGTGCGTATTTTCTTTTCGGCCAGGGATTGAAGGAGAGGTTCATTGGGTTCGCCGAGATCGGTCTTGTTGAACACCACCACCACAGGCACATCGCGCCCGTTTAGTTCCTCAAGAATACCGTCTTCAAAGGCTTCCCACCGTCCCGCTTCACAGACGATGACGCCCAGGTCTACCCGGTCGAATACGGCGCGGGTGCGTTCGTTGCGCAACGCGCCCAATGCGCCCACGTCGTCCAGTCCCGCTGTGTCAATAAACAGCACCGGCCCGAACGGAAGCAGTTCCATCGGCTTCTCTACGGGGTCTGTGGTTGTACCCGCAAAATCAGAGACAATGGACACCTGTTGGCGTGTTATGGCATTGAGCAGGCTGGACTTGCCTACATTGCGTCTGCCGAAGATGCCTATGTGCAATCGCAGTGATTTGGGAGTGCTACGCATTGCTGCGTTCCTTATGGGTTTATGTATTTCATGATATTGTCGGACGGGTCGGACAGGTCAGACATTTTTTTTACGATTTAGAATCCGAGACGGCATACGGCTTCGGGCGATACCAGTGCGTCGTAGGCCTCCTCTGTCATGATATTTCGGTCGGTTACGTAATTTCGGATGGAGGCTCCCGCAGTTTTGGCCTCTGCAGCGATTTCCGAGGCGCGTTCATATCCCAAGGCTGCAACAAGCGCTGTAACCGATGCGGTAGCGCCGTCCACATGCTGCCGGCATTGCGCTTCGTTCGCCACAATGTCAGTGATACACTTGCCGCGCAGGAGGGAGCAGGCGTTTGCCAGCAATTCAAGATCACGCAACAGACAGTCCGCAATGAGGGGTATGAAAGCGTTCAGTTCCAGATTCCCTTGCGAACACGCCAGTGCAATGACCTGGTCGTCGCCCATAACCTGCATGGCGGCCTGGCTGACTGCTTCGGGAATGACCGGATTTACCTTGCCCGGCATAATCGAAGAACCGGCCTGCATTTTCGGCAGGAGTATCTCGCCAAAGCCGGCATCCGGCCCTGAACTCATAAGCCGTAAGTCGCCGCTCACCTTGAGCAGAGACACGGCACACGCTTTCAGAATACCGGATACCTCCACAAACACATCGGTGTTTTGCGTGGCTTCCACCATGTTTTCAGCGCGTGCAAAGCCAATGCCGGTGTTTTCCCGAAGCACATCTGATACGCGGAATATGTATTTTCGCGGCGCGCCCAGTCCTGTGCCAATGGCGGTGCCGCCGAGATTGATGACGCGCAACCGCTCTTCGCATTTGTACACGCGCCAGCGGTCCCGGGCGAATGCCTCGGCAAAGGCGCTCATGGTACGTCCAAGCGTGGTCAGTACGGCATCCTGCAACTCGGTGCGCCCTACCTTGACTACATGGGAAAAAGCCTGTTCCTTTTCCTGAAAGGCTTCCTGCAACCCTACCAGCTGTTCTTCAAGTTTGCGCAGCAGGCGTATGGCGGCCAGTTTCAGCGCCGTGGGATAGGTGTCGTTGGTGGATTGGTGCAGATTGATGTCGTCTAACGGTGAAATGACGGCGTAACTGCCGGGCGTCTCGCCAAGCGTTGCGAGCGCGCGGTTCGCAATCACCTCGTTCACATTCATGTTTGTGCTGGTGCCTGCACCGCCCTGAAGCGCATCCACGATGATATGCTCATTCAGGAGTCCCGCTTCCAGTTCACGGCATGCACGAAAAATGGCCTCCGCTTTGGCAGGATTCTCTGACCACGCACCCAGCGCATGGTTTGTGGTTGCGCAGGCGAGCTTGACCGCGCCATAGGCGCTTATCAAAGCCGGATGCACAAGCCGCCCGGACAGAGGGAAGTTGTTCCTGCTTCGCAAGGCATGGATGCCGTAAAGCGCATCACGCGGAACAGAAAATTCGCCCAGACTGTCCGTTTCAACGCGGCAGTCCGATGCGGGGGTATTGGTACGTTTTTCAATCATCGCCACAGCCTGGGTTGTCTTTTGAGGCCATCAATCGTGATCAAAAATCATTTCTTTGACTTCAATCCCGTCAATAGTGCTCAGTTTGTCGCGCAGTGCTTCGCATTTTGCCAAGTCGCCGAACATCTCAAGTAACAACACGCCGCCGGTGGAACAGAATTTATCGTCCACCTCGTGCAGTCCCAGTCGTGTTTTGATGTAGCAGCCGTATTCCGTCAGCAGTTGTTGCACGCGCACTGCATTTTCGCCGCGGTTCTGTACGTGTACGCCTAAAATCTGATGTCTGTTTGTCATCACTTTTCCTCCCGAAGTTGTTGGTAACTTATTTCCGAACTACTGCTATTTACACTAAGAAGTTAAATTGATAATAAATCTCTCGCTCTCGTCATTGCGAGGAACGAAGCAATCTGAAGTTACATGACAGCCTATACGTTAACGAGATTGCTTCGTACTTCGCAGTGACGTTAACGATAATCTTGTTGTTTATTCAACTTGGTTCATTACACATAAACATCGCGTTTGCCGACTCGCACTTGTGTCACCAGCGACTCCGCACGGCTGCGTTGTCCCGGCGCCATTTCTGTGAGGACTTTGTCCACGAGCGCATCACCAACTGCCTTGGTTTCCGGAGAGGCATAATGCTCCAGAAACTCGACAAAGGTACTCATGGCATTGACTTCGCAGTAATGCTTGATAAGGCCGGGTTTGGCGAGGTCCATGAAATCTTGCCCGGTACGTCCCATGCGGTAACAACCTGTGCAGAAAGAAGGGATGTACCCCATCTGTGTGATGTCGCGTACCACTTCATCCACGGAACGGTGATCGCCAAGCGAGAACTGGCTCATTTCGTAGTCTTCCTCGCCGTAACCGCCGGGATTGGTGCGGCTGCCAGCGGAAATCTGAGATACGCCCAGCGCCAGCGTTTCCCTGCGCATTTCCGGGTTTTCACGGGTGGACATGATGATGCCTGTATAAGGTACGGTCAAGCGCAGGATGGCCACCAGTTTGCGGAAATCCACATCGCTCACCGGCTTGGGCGGATGTTCGGAAACTTCTGCGCCCACGGCGGGTTCGATGCGCGGCACGCTGATGGTGTGGCAGCCCACACCAAACTGTTGTTCCAACTGCGCCACATGCTGTAATAATGCCAACGTTTCAAAACGCCAGTCATACAAGCCGAAAAGGACGCCAATACCTACGTCATCTATATCCGCTTGCATGGCGCGGCTGATGGCATTCAGGCGCCAATCAAAATCTCTCTTTTTACCAGCAACATGCACTCTGGAATAGGTGTCGCGATGGTACGTTTCCTGGAACAACTGGTAGGTGCCGATTTTACATGCCTTCAATGCGCGAAATTCATCTGTTTCCAGCGGTGCGATGTTCACGTTGACACGGCGTATCTCGCCCCATTCCGATTTTACGCTGTAAACGGTCTCTATGCATTTGAAGATATAATTAAGGCCTTCGTTTGGGTACGATTCACCCGCCACCAACAGCACACGCTTATGCCCTTGATCGATCAGCAACTGCGTTTCCTGGGCAACTTCATCCTGCTTCAATGCACGGCGGTGTACTGCTGGATTTCCGCTGCGGAAAGCACAATAGGTACAGTCGTTACTGCACAGATTGGATACGTAGAGCGGCGCAAAAAGAACGAGACGTTTGCCGTAGATTTCATCCTTCACGTGTCGTGCAGTCTGGAACAACTCTTCCAACAATTCAGGAGATTCAATGCACATCAGCACGGTCGCTTCAGCGGCATCCAGCCCCTTCATTTCTGCGGCCTTGGCGAGTACCTCCCGCACTCGAATTGCATCTTCAGCAGTTGTTTCAAGCGCGGTTATGATTTTTGATTCATCAATGACTATCGGTTTGATATTTTCAGCCATGTATTTGTCTCCCTGAAGGCTTTTGGTTATGTTGTAAACGGATGCTTTAACGGATGATACCTACCAGTCAGTAATATCCAATGTTTTCTTTAACACCCGATGGTGTTAGAATATGCCCATTATTTTATCAGCAAAGGCTATAAACCTGTTAGCAACACGAAAAAAATTGAGTTTGGCGTTTGTGACAGCGCTATTTCTGACACGGGAAAGCAATGAATGAAAAAGAGACAAAACAGAAAAGCCGATTTTGACGACTGGGCTTTGTATTATGATCTGGTGCATAAGGGGTTGCCGGGCGAGGCGGAATTTTATATTGGGCAGGCATTGAAGCGCGGCGGCGATGTGTTGGAAATAGGGTGTGGTACGGGACGCATTACGATTCCACTGGCCATGTCCGGATTGGACGTGACAGGTATGGATAATTCGGGGGAGATGCTTGCCCTGTGTCGCGAAAAAATCAGTCAGGTTGGCGCAATGCCCGGTAAAGTAAAACTTGTGCAGGCGGACATGCGCACCTTTTCGCTCAACAGGACCTTCACGCTGATATTGATGAACTACCGTACTTTTATGCATTGCCTGACCCCGCATGATCAGTTGGCGTGCCTGTCGTGTATTTTCAGTCATCTTGATCCTGGCGGCGAACTGTTTTTTAATGTATGGGCAGCCAAGACCGATGCTCTGCTTCTTTTTCCGTCGGCTTTTCAAGAAGGATCCACCCGTCTGCTTGAAAGTATTCCCGTTCCTGGCGAGGAAAATGTTCTTGACCATCTTTATACGGCCTGGCGGGATGACTTCCGGCAACTTCTACACGAGCGGCATTGGATGCAGGAAAAGGATGAACAGGGAAACCTGCTCTACGAGGAAGAACTTACCATGACCCGTGCCTGGTTTACGCCGAGAGAGATGGAACACCTGTTGAGCCGCGCAGGGTTTGAGATTATCGCATTGCTGGGAGATTTTGAAGGGGAACCACTCGCGCCGCATCACAAGGAGATGGTGTGGCACGTGCGCCGTCCGAAATAGGACCGGGTTTATTCTTCCATCTGCTGTTGTGGGGAAACCAGGTCTTCATTGCTCCAGCGTTCACTGCCCACGCAGAGTTCACCGTTCTCGTACCAGAAGAAATCCACCGTTGACGAGTGGCGCATGTTGGGACGCTTAAACAGGGTGAAGGGATAATACTGGGAGCGTGCCAGGGCTACGACGGTATTGAATTCCTCGTCCGAAATGCCAAGCAGCGCGGCGTTTGGCTTGCCGCCCCGCCCTTCAGGGATAAAGCGATACAGATGCCAGGCGTGAAGCCGTCCACCGGAAGCCACATAATCCGCCAGGTTGTTGCCTATATTGATAATGCCGTCCAGATTGGCGCGGGAGACCACCGTGGATACTGTCACCACCCGCTGATGCCGCCGCATTTGTTTCAGACGCCGCACCATTAACTCATGGTGTCCGGAGGTCTCACCGGGAAGAGGACGCAGCTGGTTGTGGATGATTCGGTTGGAGGCGTCCAAGGGAAGCACATAACGGTCTACCCATTGGGGATAGGCGTCGTCATCGGGCATGGCAATACCGTTGGTGCCGACCTGTACGCAGAAGCCGCGGTCCTTGGCGAGTTTAGCGGCAACAGGAAGGCCGTGTGGCCAGCAGAAAGGCTCTCCGCCGCCTAACACGATATTATTAAAGCCCCTTTTTTCAAGTTGATCCAGTGTATGTGTATATTGTTCCAGAGACATGCACTCCAAGTGATCATCTGTAATACAGAACTGGCAGCGCATGTCGCAATCGGCATGCAACATGAGCACGGCAATAGTTTTAATGCTGGGATTCATTATCACTCCATGTAATAAGGACCCTTCGGGCCTGTATGCAAAAATAAACGAAACACCCCCGGTAGACTTGATTCATAACGGGCTGCAATGCGTCGTTTACAGCTGCTTAATACGAATATTCCTGTATTCCACCCAGGTACCTGCGGGGCCGTGAGAATCCTGTAGGGCAATATAGCCCTTCAGCGGTTTCTCTTTGGTATCCTCCTGCAGATTCTGGTCAAAGGCATTTACTACGATATCATCTACCTTAACCGTTATCTTGCCGCCCTTGCAGGCAATTTCGTAGGTGCGCCAGACTCCGGCATCTTCGGCGGGCCTTGAGGAAACGGGGTGGTAGCCATAGAGGGAACCGGTGCAATGGGCATCGTCACGGCGTGGTTCTTCGCAGGAAATCTGCACTTCATAACCGGTTACCCAGGGATGATTATCCTTGGGCGGTCCTTCAAGGGTGGGAACCCGGATAAATACGCCGCTGTTGCCTTTCTCAGAAACACGCCAGTCAACCTTCAATATAAAGTCGCCAAACTGTTCCGTCTCGTAATACATGCCATAGGCATGTCCCCAGCCGGTAACGCTGCGTATGATGCCGTCTTCCACCTTGTAGCCAGCCGGGTCGCCCCAGATTTTCCAGCCGGTAAGGTCCTTGCCATTAAATAAATCTTTAAACCCATCGTCAGACGCGGTTTCTGCGTTGGCTGTCATGCCGAGACAGGACAGCAACATCAGTATTATAGTGAAACAACGCTTCATTTGATGTTTTCCTTCCTACACGCAGTATTTTGCCTGAATGGAATTGTGAAAACAGAAGTATACTCCTATGAGCATATATTGGACAACTGTGGTACAAAGATAGTGGTGGAGCAGCGTTTGGCCATCCAAAAGCGGAAGCATACACTATCGTAGCGAATCAAATGGCAAAAGATATTCCTGCATGCGAATGATGGGATACATGGCGCCTCATGTTCCGTTTCATTTTGTCAATATCTCGCGCTTTTTCATCCACAGGATGCACAGGTCTGTCCAAGTGGATAACACCGGGTCGCCTTTGCCCATGCCGTACCCGTGTTCGCCCTGCTCGTAGATGTGTAGTTCCGTCGGAACGCCTGCCTTCACCAGTGCCTGGTAATATACGATACTGTTTTCCGAGGGAACAACGGTATCGCCCGAACTGGCTACAAGAAACGCGGGTGGCGTGTCTGCAGTAACCCGCTCCTGGTTGCTGAAGGAGCGCACGATCTCCGGATCAGCGTTGTCACCAAGCAGGTTATTTCCACTGCCAGTGTGACCGAAAGGTGGCATAAACGAAATCACCGGATAAATCAATATCGTGAAATCAGGGCGCGTTTCAGGAGTATCAAAATGCGTGGATACTGTGGATGCAAGATGACCACCAGCGGAAAAACCCAGTATGCCGAGTTTGCTACCGTCAATGTTCCATTCCTTTGCGCGGCTGCGAATCAGACGCACGGCTGCCTGTGCGTCGTTGAGGGGCGCAGGATGCCGATTAGGGGCAACCCGATATTCCAGAACAAAGGCACTCAGCCCATTCTTGTTCAGCCATTCCGCCACTTCGTAGCCCTCATAGTCCATGGCGAGCCCGCCATAGCCGCCACCGGGGCATACCACCACGGCCGGGACAGGTTCGTCCATAACAGGCAGCAGAAACAGATGCAGGCGTGGCGCCTGATCGGCCGCTGCGTCATCAGGCGACAAGGACAGAACAGGTACATCCGCTTGAACCGTGACGGGGATCATAAACCACACTCCAACTGCCATAAACAGCATCAACAAAATCTTCATGACATCTCTCCTGTTGCTATCGGCATCGCAGCATCGGTATCGGTATCGGTATCGGTATCGGTATCGGCATCGAAATCGAAATCGAAATCGAAATCGAAATCGAAATCCCTTACGGCTTCACTGCTTTCCCTGTCTTTGCCGCCTTGTAAATG
>CAZBNU010000048.1:9632-15016 GCA_964493075.1 uncultured Nitrospirales bacterium
AATCGAAATCCCTTACGGCTTCACTGCTTTCCCTGTCTTTGCCGCCTTGTAAATGGCCTCAATCAACGCCACGGCATTGCGTCCTTCCCGACCATCAATCAGAGGAGCGCGATCTTTCAGGAGCGCCGTAGTGAAGTCCGCAATCTGACGGCGGTGTCCTTCAATTTTAAGGCTGGCCAGCGGATCGGCGGCACCGGAACCCAATGCCGATTCTTCGCTCATGGCGGCTTCCATTTTGGCATCAATGGCGCGACGTTTTGCGAACTGCCAGAATTTAAGGGCGCCGTCTTCGGTGTAGGCGCTGCCCGTGCTGCCGTGTACTTCCACCCGGGCGGGATGTCCCGGCCAGATGGCGGTACTGCCCTCGATGATGCCGAAGGCCCCACTTTCAAATTCGAGCATGGCGGTGGCGGTGTCTTCCACCTCAAGGCCATGATGAAGGCGGCGGGTAGTCTGGGCGCGCACCGATTTCACCGGGCCCATGAACCATTGCAACAGGTCAATCTGGTGGATGCCCTGGTTCATCAATGCGCCGCCGCCGTCGAGTTTGATCGTGCCGCGCCACGCGCCGCTGGCGTAATATTCCGGGGAACGATACCACTTGATATAGGCATCGCCTAAAGTCAACGTGCCGAAACGCCCCTGGTCAATGGCCTTCTTGATCTGCTGGGAACCCTCGGCAAAACGACTCTGGAAAATACAGCCCAGGCGAACGCCCGCCTTGTCCGTCGCTGCAATGATTTTGTCTATACGTTTGGTGTTTACATCAAGAGGCTTTTCTGAAAGGACATTCTTGCCCGCTTGTGCACAGGCCACCGCGATTTCCATGCGCATACCGCTGGGCACACACAGACATATCGCCTGAATATCGTTGCGCTCAAGCATCTTGCGGTAGTCAAGATACACGTCCGCACCGTACTGATCCGCCAGTTTCTTCGCAGTCGCTTCCACCACATCCGAAACGGCCACCAGTTTCGCCGACGGTACTGCCGCAATCGCCGCCGCATGTACCGGACCAATGTTGCCGCAACCAATAATGCCATATCCAATCTTTGCCATGATAAAACTCTCCTTGTTTTTTCGGTAATCCCTAACAAACGTCCTATAGTGTACTATAGGATGCCGACATACCCCAAGTCAGCATTCATGCCTTTGATTTTATTACCTGTGAAATCGTTTGATATGCGGACATGGGGTCATATATGATCGGCTCTCTTGACTCGTTATAGTAAATGTTCTCATCAAATAATGTCTGGCCAGACGGATAGACAATATTGCCAGGATGAAATATGAAGTGTTTGCATGGCAGAACGTGAAAAACAACATCTATGCGGCAACGAACTGGTAGTTTACGACTGCTGACGCAAGAATAAAAGCTAAACCGTCTCTCCCCGACATTTGTTACTTGACTAGACACTAGAGATTACAATGATCTTGTGATTCATATTATAAACAGGTGCCTATCCTTGGCTTCTCTAGTTTCTAGTTTCCCTAAACAAGTAAGCAAGAAAGGCCTCTATGTCTACAATCAGACACATACGCGCCGTCATAGGTTCTAATCTTTTTCTCAAGTGGTACCCAAAGTTGCTCGGCTACACATTCCGCCCCGCTGTTACTGAAAAAGACTTTGAAATTGCCTGCTCAATTCGACATGCCGTATACACGGAATGCGGCTATCTGGATGCAGGAGAACATTGGGAAAACAAGTTTCACGATAAGTATGATGACGCTTCTGTTACCTTTTTGGCATTTTACAAAAATATACCTATCGGCACAATACGCCTTACAAATACCCGTCAAGGGAGCCCCGTATTCGAACATTTCAACATAATAGACTCAGAAGAGTTAATGAGCGATACGTGTTCTGAGATAGGTCGCTTTGCAGTGCTCGGAGAATACAGAAAATCAAAGCGTTTCGCCTCCGTGGGTCTGATCGGGATGTGCTATTACCATTCTCTGGGAAATGAAATCCATCGTTGGGTGGGATATGGCCCGCACTACATTCTTAAATCATTTATGCTGTTCACAAAACCCAAGACACTGCCTTTGGGACCCCTTTCTGAAGCGCATCTGGAAGCGCGGCAGCTGTTGTCTGGCTACTTTCAAAAGCATGGAGACCATTTGGTCGTTTTTTCGATAAACATTGCCAGAACAAAACCGTGGAAGACGCTTGGCTATCATCTGAAAGCGCTTATTTTCAAAACGGATGAATAGCGATTCATCGGCGGGTAATTCATATCAGTGTCAGGTCAGGGTTGGAATCTCATGGGGTAGAGATGAACAGTTTTCCTTAGGCCGACAATAAGGAGAGGCATAACGCCCCTCGTTAAGTATCGCGTCATCTTAAGTGAAGGGGCACGTTCTTTACTCACATCAAATTGCCAAATTTAAGCACACCTGCGGAAAAACCTTCCCGACTTTATTTCAAACAAGCGCCTGACCATTCATCAAGAATTACGATCAACTTTCCTCCATTCTTGCGGTACGCGCCCGTTTTGAGAGGAGGATAATGTCGCGCAGGTCTTCTTCGTTTCGAGCGTTTTTCCAGCGGTCATTAAAGCCGGGCTCCTCGACAATATGCGCGATGGCCATGAGCGCTTTCAAGTGGAAGTTGCGCTCATCCCGGGTGCCGAACAATACGAAGGCGGCCGTGACCGGTTCTTCCTTGCCCGGAAAGAAAATGCCTTCCTTGCAGCGCACCAGTATCATATCGAAGAGATGTTCTCCCTCCACCACGATGTGGGGGACGGCGAGTCCTGTTTTCAGTACTGTACTTGATTCTTCTTCACGTGCGGTAAATTTTTTGAGCAGACGCTCTTCCGGCATGCCGGATTTTTCGGCCACGGATTTTGAGATCATTTTCAGGAATTCATCCAGTTCCATCCGTTCCGCAATATCAATGACGTCGCAGACTTTTGCGAGTTCATCAAAATGGTCTTGTTTCACCTCGTCACGTTCCAGTGCGATATGCCGCAGTTCATCTTCTAGGCCGCGCCCGAAGAATTCACGTGAAATCATCCGTTGGGTCATGTGTATGAAGGCATATTCTCGGTTGATGCGTGAGTACACATAGCCAAAATACCATAACAATGAGATAAGCAGCAGCCCCCCCGTCATCATGAGCGGCACGTAGCCAATTTCTTCGAGGATAATACCGTAAAGGATGATTGCGATGAATTGTAACCAGGGAGTAAAGGGTACCTGAAAAGAAGGGCGATAGTTCTTGAGGCCGCTGTGACGCATGATTACAACGGACAGGTTGATAAGCATGAACACCACCAGCAGCGACGCTGATGCCACCTTCACCAATTCAGTGATGGAGAGAAAAGCGATTGTAAGGCAAATGATTAGAGAGGTAGCCAGTATTGCGACATAGGGGGTGTGGAAACGCTGGCTGGTATGGCTGATGGCAGTGGGAAGCAGACCGTCATGAGCCATTGCCATGGGCGAACGCGCAGCCGCCAAAATGCCTGCGTTTGCCGTGGTGACAAAGGCAAGGAATGCCGCTACCTGAATGGCAATAAATCCGGGGCTTCCCAGCGTCATTTTTGCGCCGTGGGCAATGGGGGTGAAACTGGCCGCCAATTCCTCGGGCTGCATGACACCCACAGTTACGAAAACCACCAGCACGTAAAAAATGTTTACCACAGCGAAGGCCAGAAAAATGCCTAGCGGGATATTCCGGCCTGGATTGCTGACTTCGCCGGAAACATTGGCAACTTTTGTCAAGCCGCCATAGGAGACAAAAACCATGCCTGCCACCACAAACACGGCGCTCCAGCCATCGGCTAAAAATGGGGTGAAGTTGACTGGGTTGGCGTGGAACATGCCCAGGAAAACGTACCAGGTAAGAATCGCTAGCAGGCCAAATACCAGGAATACCTGAAGCCGTCCTGTTCCTTTAACGGAGACGAGGTTCAATACGGTGAATCCAAGACACGCAAGGATTGCAATAGTCTTGATGGTGCCTTCCCCCGCGAGAGGTAGTGCTATTTGCGCCAGGGTGCCAATACCGACCAGAGCGAATGCGGCCTTTAGACTCACCGATATCCAGTCGGCAAGTCCGGTGAAAGTGCCGGCAAAGGGGCCGAGGCTACGCACAATGAAGAAATAACTGCCGCCCGATTGCGGCATGGCCGTGGCGAGTTCGCATTGGCACAGTGCCGCCGGGATCATTAACATACCCGCAATGAAATAGGAGAGAATGACGGAGGGGCCTGTTTGTGCGAAGGCAATACCCGGCAGCACAAACAATCCGGAGCTGATCATTGCTCCTGCGGCAATGGCAAACACATCTATAAAGGAGAGATCCTTTTTTAGAGAAAGACCTTTTTCAGACGCCATCTATGGCTCCTTATGTTAATGTAAAATCCTGACCATTTTCAGAATAAGTTTGATTCGACTTATGCGCGGGGACGCTGCGCCAGCAATACCAGATCGCGTAGCATCTGTTCGCCCGGCGCCGTCTCCCATTTCTTTTTGAAATGCTCCTCTTCAACGATATGGGCGATGTTCATTAGAGCCCGTAAGTGAAAGTTGCGTTCATCAAGGGAACCTACCAATACAAAGGCCGCTGTGACCGGAGGACTCAACTCGGAAAAGATGATGCCTGGTATGCAACGCACCAGCACCAGTTCAAATATGCCTGTGCCCTCCACAATGACATGCGGTATGGCTAGCCCCGGTTTGATCATGGTAGTGGACTCCATTTCTCTTTTCAAAAAAAGATGGTAGAGTTCTTCTTCACCCATTTTCAGGCGTTCAGCAAGTATCTCGGCAATCTTGCGGAACGATTCTTTTGCGCTTATGGATTCTTTGAGGTCAAGAACGGGACACTGATGTACCAGCATATCAAAACGGTCCAGGGTTACGTCATCCCGTTCCAGGGTTAATTGGCGCAGTTCGTCTTCAAGACCAGCACGCACAAGGCTGCTGGCGACCATTCTTCTCGCAAGATGAATGAATGCCGATTCGTAGCCAATGTGTGCCTCCACATAGACAAGATACCAGATCATGGCGAAGGTAATCAGGCCGAAGGTTAGTGAAAGTACGACGGCGCCCATCTCGAGTATGAGCATGCTGTAAAGCACAATGGCGATGAGTTGCAGCCACGGATAAAGAGGTGCGCGAAATGTGGGCCGGTAGTTTTGCAGATTGCTCTGGCGCATGATAATCAGCGATACATTATCAAAAATGAAGATGAGCAGCATCATGCTGGAGGCGAATTTGACGAGGTTCTCAATGGAAAGAAACAGGATTACGGCGATGATGAACGCACCGGTTACAATGAGGGCGATATGGGGCGTGCCATAACGCTTGTGTGTGCGAGCAAGGCTCCGGGGCAGCAGCCCGTCCCGGCTCATGGCCATGGGGGAACGGGATGC
>CAZBNU010000048.1:15116-20856 GCA_964493075.1 uncultured Nitrospirales bacterium
CAAGGCTCCGGGGCAGCAGCCCGTCCCGGCTCATGGCCATGGGGGAACGGGATGCGCTGAGCAGGCCGCCGTTTGCTGTGGTCGCGAATGCGGCAAATGCCGCTATGCTGATGCCGACACGCCCCCAGCCACCAACGGCTTTGTATGCGCCCTCTGCAATGGGTGTGAGCGATCCTGCAAGTTCTTCAGACGGTACCAGGCCAACGGTTACGAACACAGTGAGCACATACAACAGGCTTACGCCGGTGAAAGCGGCAAGCATGCCCAGTGTGAGGTTTCTGGCAGGGTTGCGCACTTCCTCCGCTACATCCACCGCTGCTGTAAGTCCGCCATAAGCGACGAAGATCATGCCCACCGTGAGCAGCATGGCTATCCAGCCCTGGGGAGCAAAATCCATGTATCGTTCACCCTGTATCTCGGTAACGCCCAGCGCACAGTACGTACACAGGATGCCCAGCAGGATAAACACAAGAATATTTTGCAGACGACCGGCTTCGCGGGTTCCCACAAGATTTACTACCAGAAAGAGAATGCACGAGGCTACAGCGCCCGCCTTAAGCATATACTCGCCGCCCTGTGGATATACAAACACCGCAAGTGCGCCCAGGCCGACCATGGCAAAGGTGGTTTTCAGGGACAAGGCCGCCCAGTTGCAGAATCCGGCGACCGTACCTGCCAGCAGTCCAAGGCTTCTGCCCGTATGGAAATAGGCGGCGCCCGAACGGGGCATAGCAGTAACCAGTTCAATTTTTGCTACCAGCACCGGCACACAGAGCAGCGACGCGAGCACATAGGCGATAATAATTGAAGGCCCGGCAATGGCGAAGGCAATGCCCGGTAGTATAAACAATCCGGAACTGATCATGGCGCCTGCTGCAATACTGAACACGCCAATTAGCCCAAGTTCTTTGGAAAGCGTCTTTGCCTGGCCTGCGTTGCTGCTACTGTCAGCCATATTTCCCCTTTATTATTGATGTTTCAGATAACCATGCTCATTGACTTCATTATATCCAACACAATTTGTATTGTTCCATATCGACCTATTTGCGTGGCTTGACAAAGTCCAGATAAGAATCAGCATACGTTGTATTTACAGGCTTGTTCATTTTTTCGATGGCAGCGGCCTCTGCCTTTGTCGTCACTGCGCCGAATTCGAGATGGAATTCTCGCTTTTCGCCCGGATTGAGGTAATCCAGCAGGCCGTGCTTTTCGTCAATGTCCTTACCTTCAATACCGCAATTGCACGGTTCCACACCGCATACATAGTCTTGTTCACCCATCATCTTCCATTGCACGAAGCGGGGCAGTTCGCGCTTGTTGTAGCGCAAGTAAACACCAAATCCTGTATCCGATTTGAAACCGTCGTTCAGCATGGCAACCGTTACGCTGCCCGCTTTGCCCGGCGTCATGTCGTGGTAATAGCATTTTTCTTGGTAGTTGTGGGTGGGCTTGTCCATCACGCACCAGTTTTCCTGGCCGTTTCGGGCGTGGTCATCTTTTGCAGCCACGATGCGGCTTGGTGTAACAAGACGTGAATTCTCGTCCAGCGCTGGCCAGCCAACATTACAGTGATACAGAATGGTGAGCGCTGTCTTTTGAAATCCGTTGTTGGTTACCACGTCGTGTATCCAGAAACGTTTTTCGCCCAGCAGGGTGCTTACCGTGCGTCTGAGGGTCAGGTTCTCTCCGAAAACCGATGTTTCACGCATGGTGCCGCTGACCTCCAGCAGATACTTGTTGCCTTCCCAGTATTGTCGCACACATACATCGCGTGCGGGAGTGTGGTTGATACGCCCGTGAAGTCCCTGCCCGGAAAGGGCGCTGTCAGCAGCAGGAGCGCCCACCCGGGTCAGACCGCAGGTGGTGACCATGCCCCCGAAATAACTGCGTAGCCAGCGAATGCCTTCGGCTTCGTAGTATTGGGGCGCCACATCGCCCGTGGTGGAACGCCAGCCCATAGCCTTGCCCTGGAACGATGCTGACGCGATATCCAGACAGCGGTCAAGCAGCACTGTGACCTCCAGCCCAGACCCCGTTTTGACAATGGCCGCCTGGGTAGGGCGTTCGTTGCCATCTGCCAGTGTCACGGTGCGCACCCCGGCAATCTGGTCCATGTTGCCCACCCGTTTACGTAATTCTTTTACAGAATAGTGTTTGTCATAGAGTTCCATGAATATTCTCCCGTGCGTATTTGTTTGCTTAACAGGTGAAAAAAGATTTCATTTGACGGGAAAGCCGTCCTAACTGTATTATACACAATCGTTATATGAAGGACAGAGTAAACAGAATCAGTAAATCGAAATCATATATTATGGATGTTGTGCATGCAAATTCACAGCAAAAGATAGTAGAAGAAAGAATCATACCGTGAACCAAAAAATTGTTATAGGAATAGTTGTTGTTATAGTTTTGATCATGGCAATGGCATTGCCGGTAATGCATTCGATGAAAAAAGATGCGCCTCGGCAGCAGACCGCTACGGCCCCGCCTTCCCCTGCTCCTATTACTGCGCCTGTGCCTTCGCCAGCAGCACCACCCCCGCCGCCACAAACTCCGCCACCGCTTACGACCCCTCCAAAAGCGCAGGAGCCGTTGGTGTGGGAAGGCACCTATGCCCCGCCGCCCAAGCCTGCCGCTCAGTACCAAGTACCGGGTGCAGGCAGAGCCTCTGCAGCAAAAAAAACTGGCCCTGACTTGACCGCTGAAACGCTTGTGGGCACAGTGTGGCAGGTGGATTCCCCATACGGGCCGGTAACTATTGAATTTGGCTCTGGCGGACAGGCCTATGCCATGCACTCTATGGTTGGCGCTATTCCAGCTTCTTGGCGTGTGCAGGGCAATAAAGTAGTTGCCAATGCTTCGGCGATGGGACAGAGTATCACCATTGATGCCACGATTAAAGGACAGAGTCTCGAAGCCAAAGGACAAAATATAATGCGTGTGCGCTAGTTATTCGGCGCCGGGAGTTGTCGTGTATGAATCGTCGTTTTCAAGACAAGGTAGTGTTGATTACCGGAGCATCTTCGGGTATTGGGGCCGAGACTGCACGGCAGTTTGCACGGGAAGGTGCCAAGGTCGCATTGCTGGCGCGACGCGCGGAAAAGTTAGACGAGGTCTGCAAAGACATTGAAGATTTGGGAGGCGTTGCATTTGCCTGCGTAGCAGATGTTACCGTTAGGGACTCTCTGGATGCTGCTGTTTCAAGGGTTATTGAAAAATTTAGTCGCTTGGATATTGTGGTAGCCAATGCAGGTTCCGGCATCGCCGGAGCGATCTACAAACTGGAAGTGAATGATTTTCGGCGGCAGTTTGAAACCAACTTTTTTGGGGTACTCAACACCATTTATGCTGTGTTGCCGCATCTGAAGGAATCTCGTGGGCAATTGGGGTTGCTTGGCAGTGTGGCGGGCATCATGGGCACGCCCGATTCATCGCCTTATAACGCCAGTAAATTTGCGATTGTTGGTTTGGCCGAATCCATCTATTACGATTTGAGCCGTTGGGGTATCGCTGTTACGTTGATTAACCCCGGGTTCGTGAAGAGCGAGATTCGGCACATTAACAACAAGGGGGAACTCACCGACAAGCCGGACCCTGTGCCTTCCTGGTTGGTCTTGCCAACAGAAAAAGCGGCGAAAATCATTATCAACGCCCTTCATCATAGGAAGCCGGAGGTGATTGTGACTTTCCACGGGAAGGTTTTCTCCTGGTTGAAACGGTTTGTGCCGGGTCTAACGCGATGGGGCATACGCACCATGACCAAAGGCCGGTTAAAACCGCTGTAAGTGGTGGCTGAAACGAAAAAATATCCTTGTTGCAGAAAGGTTTCGGAAATCAGAATAGACTCAGGAGGAAACGGAATATGAACGGTATATTCTTGGCAGGTATGGCAGACAGGATGAGTGGTATGGCTGCAGAAGCAGCAGCAGCCAGGCAGGCTGCACAGGCGGCTACCGCCAGTCGCGGTGAGATCAACGCGTTGCGTGATCAGGTGGAGCGTGCGTTATTGTTCAACCAGGCCATGTGGGAGCTGATTTCAGAAAAATTAAATCTCACCGATAAAGACCTTGAGGCGAAGGCGCAGGAGGTGGATTTACGTGACGGCAAGGCCGATGGGAAGATGAGTGACCATCCTCTGCGATGTCCCAATTGCGGTCGAGTGTCCAACTCCCGCCATAGAAAATGTCTGTACTGCGGGTTGCTATTTGAAGGCAGTTTGTTTGGCGGGTAATATTCTCGGCGGGTCTGGCGCGCATCAACCGCGTTGTCGGTATAACTGTTGTTCCACCGCATTGGCCATTGCCTTTTCGTCCAGATTACCGCCAAGAAAAACGTTTATGGCACTTGCAGTTTGTTGTGGATTATTAACGGTTTCCCGATGCTCCACCACAAGGACCCTGATGTTTGATTGTTCCAGTAGCCATTGGCGGGTCTGGCGCAGGTGAAGCGCGTAACTTCGGCGCAGGACACGTTGTTCCTCTTTCAATCGTTCAGGTGCAATGGCTTCCGCACCGATTTCACCTCGGGCCACACGTCGGGCAAGCATGGCTTGTTGTGAGGCCAGCACCTCCTCCACGATTCGATTCACGAAGATGACGGAATAATGATGTTCGGCAGGGAGGTGTATAAGCAGTGACGAGATGACTTTTATGGCATGGCCAACAGCATCACCCATCCAGGCGGCATCCTTGTCCAACCGTTTTACCGGTTCATATTCGTAATAACCCCGTGGATTATCAGGGTCTGCTTCTCGCAAGGTGTCGGTGAATGGGGGGATGCCACCTGCTTCAAGCATTCGCATCATCATTGAGGTGCCACTGCGCGGTAGGCCTGACACGACCACAACATCATTTCGCATTAAAGAACCCCTTGTACCTTGGGGAGGTTTTGGGTAAGTACTATAAAAATGCCTCCAAGGATAAACCCGGAGGCATAAAAGAGATTACTAAACGGAATTTCAGGAAATATCCACGCCCACTTTCGCCAGTGCACGTCGCAAGTCGTCTGGTGTGAAGGGCTTCTGCAACAGCAGCGTAGCGCCCATTTCAAGAATGCGCTGTGCCGCTTCTCCCTGATAGTAGCCGGTCATGGCAATTACCTGGATGGCTTCTGTCATCGGGTTATGCTTGATGCGTCGGCACACTTCGAAACCGTCAATGCCTGGCAGTCGCAAATCCAGAAAAACTACATCCGGCCTGAAACCAGCAACCAATTGCCCGGCGTCAAAACCATCCAAGGCCACCTCTATTTGGAAGGGTGCATCGGAGCGTTCAAGAAAACGTCGAATTACAGACAGCACAGCCTTTTCATCATCTACCACAAGAATTTTTACACCCGGATTGCCGAGATCCTCGTGCAGGGGGATGGCGTTATCTTTCATAAAGTGAACGAGGTCTTCCCGCCGAATACGCCGGTGACCACCAGGTGTTTTGAATACGCGCAGTCGCCCCGCTTCTGCCCATTTGCGTATGGTGTCGGCGGTTACATGGCAATACCGTGCAACTTCAGAAGTGCTAAAAGATTGTTTTGCTTCCATCTTGTTCCTTGCCTTTGCGTGGATTATTGGGATTTATTGTTTCCAACAACCGTATAATACACAGTTTCCCTCTCGTTTTCAAGTTTGAAACAATAAATAGTAGGTTGCCATTTATTCCGCAGTACCCAAATGATTCTATAGGCCTACTACCCTTCCTTTTTTTACAGTCAATAACTCAACAGGCAACCTAGATAACCCCTTGTT
>CAZBNU010000048.1:20956-23245 GCA_964493075.1 uncultured Nitrospirales bacterium
TCTGCCGCACGGGGATGTTTGGACATGGCATCTGAAACGGTCATATCGGCTGAAAAATGTGTGTTCTCTGACATCTAAGAATTCCTTTCAAGTTGAATTTTATTATAGAACATTTCGGCTTTGTTGGATATTCCACTGTTCCGCGTTCAGCTTTCAGTATTGTGACGTGCTATGGTTTTTTGCCAGCGCTTGTCTACCTGCTCTTGTATTAGTGCCAGGGTTTCTTCGGTGATCTTGCCGAATCGTCCCTGCGGACTAAGGAAATCGGTTACCGGCTTTCTGGTACCGTTTTCGGCGAGGGAAAGGCTCCTGCCCGTCAGTTTGAAAAGGCCTTCTTCAATTTCAAACAAAACGAAGATACCTGTTTCCACCGCTATCTTAGCCATGGCAACCGTTTCGCTCGGCGCGAATTGCCACCCTGCAGGACAGGGTGCGTTAATGTGCATATAGCGTGTGCCAGAGGTCGCCCGTGCTTTGCACACCTTGTCGTAAAGGTCGCCCGGATAGCCTGGGCTTGCCGTAGCAAGATAGGGGATGCCATGGGCTTCCACAATGGCGGGCATATCCTTCGGGAACTGTAGTTTTCCTTCCGTAGGTGTTGTCGAAGTTTTTGCGCCCAGCGGCGTTAATCCGGAACGCTGTGTGCCCGTGTTCATATAGGCCTCGTTGTCATAGCAGACAAAGAATACATTCGCGTTGCGTTCGGCAGCGCCGCTTAACCCCTGTATGCCAATGTCAGCTGTGCCGCCGTCACCTGCCATGGCGACCACAGTCATGTCTGTACGCCCTTGTTTTTTGAGCGATGCGGCGATGCCGGAAGCACAGGCCGCTGTCCCGGGGAACACGCTATTCATAACGGGAACATTTACAGAGGAGGTTGGGTACATGCCGCACAGGACGGTGAAGCAACTTGCGGGCACGACAAATATGGCCTTGCCGTCGAGCGCTTTGCTCAGGTGGCGGAACACGATACCCACACTACAGCCGGCACAGGCACGGTTGCCTGGCAGCATGTATTCCATCTCAGGCAGATTCAATGCGTTGGTAGCCATTATACTCTCCAGTTGTTTCCCTGCGGACAGGGTTATAATTGCAGGTTAATCCAGGTAGTTGGCTTGGGCGCCTCATTATCCAGCGTCCAATCAATGCTTTCACGGGTCGCGGTCACCAGTTCACGGGCTTTTATGTCGCGACCGCCCAGTCCGGCGATATATCCATGCACCGATGGTGACAACTTATGTTGGAATAGCGCCGCCTGAACATCAATGCAGATCGGCCCGCCGTATCCGTAACTGAGGCTTTTATCAAAAACCAGCACCAGACGTGCGTTTGCCAGTTGCTTCGCCAGCGCTTCTGCGGGGAAGGGTCGGTAGGCACGCAGTCCGAGCACGCCAGCGCGGATGCCCTGTTCACGCAGAAGGTCGGTTGCCAGGGTAGCTTCACTGGCGAGACTGCCTGCGGCAATCAATACGGTGTCCGCATCTTCAAGTTTGTAGGACCAGGTAAGGCCGCCCCAACTACGGCCAAAGCAGGCTTCATATTCATTATCCGCCGTTACAATTACGTCCAGCGCTTCGCGGTGGGCTTCTTCCATTAGATAACGAAATTCCATATAGCCATGACAGAGTACGCCGTCGCCGTTGGGACGAGGGTCGGCAAGGGTTACGGGGTTGATGTTGCGTGGTTCTGCAGGGTCAAGAATCGTGTGAACAGAGTAGGGGGGGAGATACCGATCCACCGTCTCCTGATCCGGAATTTCCACGGGCATGACGGTGTGGGACAGAATATAGCCATCATAACAGACCATGACAGGCAGTTTGACTTGTTCTGCGATGCGGAACGCCTGCAGGAAGGTGTCAAAAATTTCCTGGCTGTTCCGGCAGAACAATTGTATCCAGCCCTGGTCTCGTTGCGACATGGAATCCTGCTGATCGTTCAGTACGCTCCACGGGGCAGACATGGCGCGATTGGCGCATCCCATAACGATGGGCAGGCGTGATCCAGCGACCCAGGAGAGCTGTTCGCACATATACGCCAAGCCATTGGCGCTGCTGGCGGTGAATACCCGCGAACCGGCGGTGGCGGCGCCAATACAGACCCCCATGGCGCTGTGTTCACTTTCGACGGTGATGAATTCTGCGTCCAGAACGCCGGTTTCAATGTATTTTGCCAAGGTTTCAACAACCGGTGACTGCGGCGTAATGGGATAGGCTGCCACCACTTCCACACGGGCAAGGCGCGCCGCTTCCGCTGCGGCTTTGTTGCCCGTAATAACGGCAACATTTTTGG
>CAZBNU010000049.1:0-3121 GCA_964493075.1 uncultured Nitrospirales bacterium
GCGCGCGCGCCGCTTCCAGCGCCAGTTGTGTCTTGCCCGTGCCTGCTTCGCCGGTTAATAGCAGCGGTTTTTCCATGGCGAGGGCGATATTCACCACTGCCTTGAGTTCGGATTCCAGGTAATATTGGTCTGTGCCTTCGAAATGATACTGCTCCATAAAAAAATCCTTACATTTTATGGTGAAAATGCTATACAATAGTAGGTTCAGGATGCAACGCTGTAACAACAATGAAAAGGGTAACATCATGGCTTCATGGTTGAATTATAACAGCGACGCGGGCGTAACGCCGAAAAAGGCTGCGGCAGCCATTCTTTATGAACGGGAAACCGGCTCCGTGCTGATGGTGCAACGCAACCAAGCGCTGGCCTTCATGGGCGGCCACCATGCGTTTCCCGGCGGCAGCGTTGCCGAACAGGATACAGGACGTTGCGTCCGTGGCACAAATGACACAAAACTTGCACACGCCATTACCGCTGCTGTCCGTGAAACTTTCGAGGAAACCGGTGTACTTCTTGTGGACGGTAACCTGCCCGATACTTCAACACTTGCAACCGCACGTCTGGACATTCTGGCGCATCCGGAAAACTTTGAACCCTTTCTCGAAGCCCACAGCCTGAAAATTCCGGGGGACAAATTCATCCCCATAGGCCGTTGGATAACGCCATCCTTTGCGCCCATGCGTTTCGATACGCTCTATTTCCTCTATTGCACCGATACGTTGCTTCCGGCAACCCCCATAGGACAGGACGGCGAAATAACCGCAACCACCTGGTTAAATGCCAGCGAATCACTGGAACAACGTGCTAAAGGTCAGATTCAAATGTCCACGCCTGTCGTGTTTGTGCTGCGTCGTCTTGCGGTGCTGCCCTTGGACAAAGCGATTGATCGGCTCCAGCATACCCCGGGCTTCTCGGACATTATTCATGACTACATAGAGCCTGCCCACGGCATCCACATTGTGCCGGTACAATCGCGTACCCTCCCCCCTGCCACCCACACGAATTGCGTGTTGATTGGGGAGACGGAACTGGCCATCATAGATCCCGGCATTGACGACGCGACGGCGTGGGAACGTTTCGCGGCGCATCTGGAGGAAATACTGACCATGGCAGGCGGCAGACTCCATGCTGTTCTGCTCACTCACGACCATCCGGATCACAGTGCATCGGTACACCGGCTTGCACGGGACTACAACGCACCGGTCTACGCCCATGCGTGTTGTAGTGAAAAAGATATTGCCATTGAAGACGGCTCCTGTATTGAACTCGCCGGCAGCCCTCCCTGGCGTATTCGGTGCCTGCACACGCCCGGCCACCATCCCGGCCACTTTGCCTTCTACGAGGAAACCACCGACACGCTGCTGTGCGGCGACATGGTGTCCAATCCCGGCACCATTATGATAGATCCCGACAGCGGCGGCGATATGACTGCGTATCTCATGGGGCTTGAACAAATAAGCAAGTTAACTCCGAAGCTTACCATACCCGCCCATGGCGCGCCCCTGATAGACAATCAGGGACCAGAACTATTCCGAAAAACGCATGCCCATCGCCGTATGCGGGAGGGTCGCATTCGGGATGCCATATCACGGGGCGCGAATACGCTGGACGCCATCCTTGCCCTTGCCTATGATGATACACCACAATCGCTGCATCCGCTGGCGCTGCAGCAGTTGAAGGCGCATCTAATTGATATGAATATTGTTATTTAGAGAGTTGTGGCGATTTGGATTTGGATTTGGATTTGGATTTGGATATGGATGCCGATGCCGATGCCGATGCCGATTTGGATTTCGATTTGGCACAATTCTTTGAAACCAAAGTATAATACCTCTGGTCTCATATATAGGAATGACGTGTGCTCAACAGGTGAGTATGCGCATGTTTTCAGGGAAAACTTCTAAAACACGAAAGGAAAGTTGTATGAAGAAGATGGCAGTAGTTGTAATGGTTGCGATGTTTTCGTTCACGATGGTCGCCCAGGCGAATGACGCTTTGGTGGAGAAGGTATTGCTCCTTCAGTTTTGTGAAGAAGCAGGTATTAGCGACTATGGACTGATTGAAGTGCTTGAGGGCTATGAAGAATACCGTTCCATGATGGACGATCTGGAAGCCGAACGCGCTGAAGCAGCGACAGAACTGGAAGCCGCGCTTGCAAGTGGCAAAACGGGTCCCGATGTTATGTCTCTCGCCCGCGACCTGATGGAACTCGATATGGACATTCTTGAAACCAAGCAGAGCGCCGTAAGCGAAGCGGGCAGCGTGCTGGGTTCCGAGGCCGTTGGCAAACTGTACCTCATCGTTACCGATTTGGCTGGTGCGAAGGCAAAGATGGCGGCTGAAATCGCTGGCACCCCGGCTGCTGCCTGCCCGATGGCTGGCACCCCGGCCTGCCCGATGGCAGCACAGCCCTGCGCGACAGCAGCAGTAGACCCTGAAACCGCTATAATGGAACGGGTCATGGTCTTCTTGAACAAACTGGCGGCAAAAGACCTTGACGGCTCCATGGAAGCAGTAGCGGATGATTTCGAGCATTATGATTTCCGCACCAAGGCCGACCTGCGTGCTTTCCTGGACGACGCCATTGCCACCGGTTATCTGGATGATATCGAAATCCAGACTGAAGACGCCGAAGTCAAGATTGACGGCGACAAAGCGGTCGTTTATCCCGTTGACATCGTTGGCATGTTCGGCACGGTCACCCTGGAACTCGTCGGCGAAATGCGTGACGGCCAGTATATGTTGACCACCATTGACGCCTTCGGCATCTAATTCACTCGCATATAAGTTTTACGGCGGCTGTCCGGTATCACACCGGCAGCCGCCGTTTTATTATTTTATTTTTCTTCGGTCATGGTATTGCGCAAAACGCCGATGCCTTCAACGGCGGCCGCGAGTGTGTCGCCAGGGCGCAATAATTTACCCAGTGCCATGCCAATGCCTTCTGCCGTTCCCGTGGCGATAACGTCGCCGGGTAACAAGGTCACGGATTGTGAGATGAACGCGATAATGGCGGCAACGGGGAAAATCATTTGCGCTGTGGAGGCATTCTGGCGTAGTTCGCCATTGATATGCTGGGTGAGTTTCAATGCCTGTGGGTCGGGAATGGCGTCAGCAGAAG
>CAZBNU010000049.1:3221-22969 GCA_964493075.1 uncultured Nitrospirales bacterium
TTGATATGCTGGGTGAGTTTCAATGCCTGTGGGTCGGGAATGGCGTCAGCAGAAGCAACACAGGGTCCCATGGGACAGAAGCCATCGTGCCATTTGCCGTGGAGCCAGTCGAAGAAACCATCTTTGGCGCGTTCTTTACGATTCGGGAAGGGTTTATATTTCCTATCAGAAATGTCATTGACCACCGTGTAGCCTGCAACATACTTCAGGGCATCCTGTTCGCTGGCATGACGACAAGTCTTCCCGATGACCACGCCCAGTTCGCATTCGTAGTCTATATAGTCCGACGACACCCGGGGAATCGGTATTGCTGCTTCGGGATCGTTATAGGTTGTGGCAGGTTTCATGAATACATAGGGAAATGTTGTTTCCCGTTCCGGCGCTTCACCGCCGCCCTCGCGTATGTGGGCAGCATAGTTGCCCGCCAGCAGCAAAACCTTGCTGGGCGTTTCAATAGGACGCAACAGACGCACTTCTTTGACGGATAGTGTCACCGGCTTGCAGGCATCCGGATTTGCGGCCATCCATTCATGCACAGCAGCAACTTCCGAAGCATGTTTCCCATAGGGCAGAAAATCCAGCACATCAACAGAATCCATCAATACTTCCACGCCCTTGACCGACTTACAGTAATAAGTCGCCGCCGCAGTCAGGGGTACGACGGCGTCATCCTGATAAAATCCCAACGCTATCCGGTCACGATACTCATACCTGCAAATACGCATGGTGTTCTCCTCAATGGGTTGTCAACTTTTTTTGTAATGAAGGTCAACTAGCTTATATTGATCCCTATAATAGCAGGTTCTGACTTTTTCATAAATAATTGCAGACGCCAGATGCAGAAAAACCGCCGTCACTGCGAGGGAATCAGTACATAGAATTTGACATGCACACAGAGATATAGTATACTTATACCACTTATTACAAGAGGTATACAAGAAGTATAAGAAAAAATTATGAATAAAAACAGCCTGGAAAAAACTTTTGAAATTCTTGCTGCACGGCTTGAGAGCAATCATGCACCGCCACAAAAAATTGCCGTATGCGGCGGCGCTGCCCTTATTGCCTGTGGCCTATTGCCGCGCACCACGACAGATGTAGATATTGTGGCATTGCTATCAGAACAGGACGAACTCATTTCGCCCGCACCACTGCCAGAACCGCTTGTTACTGCCGCAAATGAAGTTGCCGCTCTGACATCCCTTCCCCAGGACTGGCTGAACAACGGTCCAAGCCGGGACCAGGGCGGCCTATTTCAAATGGGACTGCCAAATGGATTGCAGAACCGTCTTCATAAAAAAGAATATGGGCCTTACTTAACCGTGTTTTTTATTGATCGTTTTGACCAGATTCACTTCAAACTGTACGCTGGTGTGGACCGCGGCGGTTATCACATCACTGACCTTGCAGCACTGAAACCGACGGACGAAGAATTGTATCAGGCAGCGCAATGGGCTTGTACTCACGACATATCCGCTGCATTTGTTGCTTTGTTGAAAACACTTTTGAAAGATATGGGTCATGAAAGCGTTGCTGCACGATTATAGGGATACCCTTCTTGATACGTTGCTCAGATTCCTGTGGCGTGCATGGACATCTGTTGGTATTTCCGGCCACACGGACGCTTCCTTCACTCATGTTGTTGATCCTGAAGCACTGTTACTATTTACGGCTTCCCTGGGACGTTATGACCAACGCCTTTTTGATGAGGTACTGGAATGGCTACAGGTAAATGGGCGCTTCATCAACATTCACCGGCTTAAAAACATCATGCGAAAAGAGCCTTTTTCAGGAAAGGCTGTGCTTGCTGCCATTGCTAACCATTGCACAAGCCATGACACTTCTCAAAAGTGGAAACTTTTGGGGGAAGTGGACACAAACAGCAAAAAACACTTCCACTTGTTTTTTCTTTCTGATGGACGCCCGTTACCAGTGACCGGGGATAAGGATCCTCATTTTCTGAAACATGGATTCATAAGGAATACCGTGCAACTTCGCAGCCACGGACTGCCGTTTTCAACAGATACTCCTGCCTGCCGCTGGCTGCAATTGCGTGCGATATTCGGCGTCGGCGCGAGATCCGATATCATCACTTACCTGCTGTTAAATGAGAGGAGCTATTCACGTGAATTGGCACAGGAACTCTACTATTCCCAAAAGGCAATTCATGAAGTTATGCGGGAACTTGAACTTTCAACCATGCTGTATTCGGTTAAACAAAAAAGAGAACGTATATTCCGTTTGTCGGCTGATTGGAACGCTTTTCTAGGCAGGGGCACAGAAAAGCAGTCATGGATAAATTGGCCCATTCTACTCCAATCTACAGAAGCGTTCTGGTATACGATTGAAGAACTCTGTACATCTACAAAAAACGCTCTGGCCATTTCCTCTGATATTGCATTGCAGATCAAACAAATACAGGAACGCCTTGTCCAGGATTTCGGCTTTCACGAACCGAAAAAGGCAGGAGAAGACAATAGTTTTGCACTACTGGAAAATTTTCGTCAGTATTTCGAGCATATCGTACAGTAGAAATTGTTTCTTGCTAACGAACACGTCTTTGTATGTAGTCTATGGCTGCAATACCGATTTGTGAACTACAAAGGACAAACCCACGGGTCCTTGCGCGTCAATCGTAACATCCGTGGCCAGAAGCACCTGGCCTTTTTGAAGGATCTCATAGCGCACATTCGCTTCGCCTGCCGGAACAGAGACGGATGCAAAACCATCAGACAATGTTTTTTCATCGTAGACGGTTCCAGTAGTGACATTGGAGGTGCGCACTATAACATCTTTTTGCTCCACAGGAACAACTGTACCGGCAATAGTGTCAAACCATGCGGTTAAGTCCTCGCCTGCCCGCAGTTTTTCGTCAAATTCCAATGCCACTTCGGCATCATTTGTGGTGTATACATATACGCCACCGGCCACGAGTTCAGACACTGCGGGTGTATTTTCAGTTACAACCGCTTCAACAGGGGGTTGTTCACCTTCAGGCGCTGGTTCAGGTGCCATGAGATACATGCCAAACCCGGCTATGAGACAGAACACCGCAATTCCGCCGAGGACGATGCGGCTATGCTGCATGGCCGATTGCATGAGGTTGGGTTTGGGCGCAGCGACAACCGGAACACTTACTGCCGCTGGTGCTGCCGGTTTTGCTGTTGCTGCCGCCTCTGGTGCATTTCCGATCACGGTAGCATCCTGTGCGGGTGCCGGGGCCGTACCCACAACGGTGGCATCCTGTGCAGGCGCTGGCGCCGAACCCGGTGCAGTGGCGTCCATGACCGTGCCGTCCGATGCGGGTATGGGGGCACTTGATATGACCGTCTCGGCTGCGGCGGTGGGCTTACCTTTTATAATGGTCATATCCGGATTGTCTTTTAGACTTTCGCGTAACGCTGCCGCCATGGCGCGACCGTCAGAATAGCGGTCCTGCGGTTTTTTCGAAAGGGCACGCATCACGACTGCACTGAGCGCCTCGGGCACCGTGTAATTGAGTTCACTGGGCGGCGCGGGATCACTTTTCAGGATGTGGTGCATGATGGTGGTCAACGCTTCTCCCGTAAACGGTTTTTCGCCGGTGAGCATCTCATAGAGGATGATGCCTGCGGAGAACAGATCGGAACGTCCGTCCACCTTTCTGCCCATGAACTGTTCCGGGCTCATGTAGGTAGGCGTACCTATAAGTGCGCCGTCCTGGGTCAGTGTGGAGTCGTGGGTTCGTGCAATGCCGAAATCCACCACCTTGAGTGCGCCCTTATCGGGAATAAAAATATTGGCTGGTTTGACATCGCGATGGAACACACCCTGATCGTGGGCGCACGCCAAGGCTTCGCATATCTGCACACCGTACTTCACCGCCTCATCAGGTTCGAAGTGCTTCTTTTCTTCAATCTCATCCCCCAGGTCTTTGCCAACCAGATATTCCATGGCGATGTAGGCCATACCTGCCTCTTCCCCCACATCGTAAATCGTGATGATGTTGGGGTGGTTGAGCATGCCCGCCGCGCGCGCCTCACGCAGGAAGCGCTCCATCATTTCCTTGGCGAGACCGGATTTTTCTATTACATCCTGCCGCGCTGTTTTGATGGCAACAGTTCGGTTCAATGAGGGATCGCGTCCTTCATAAACAACGCCCATTGCGCCTTTTCCCAATTCCCGGACGATTTCATAGCGTCCCAACCGTTCAGGGGGGGCTGTATTTTCCATGGTGTCAGTTCCTCTTCGTTACTGTAATTGTTCTTTAATCTTCTGCATCCAGTTCTCAACGCGTACTCTATCCGCTGCATCCGGTGCGGACGCCAGGTATCGCTCAAAGGCATCATAGGCATGTTCCCATTGGTTCTGTTGCACATGGGTCATTGCCAGATTATACAACGCATTGGCATAGTTCTCATCCAGGGACAGGGCGCGATTAAAAGCATCCACGGCCAGTTCATACTTGCCGGCCTTCCGATAAGCCTCGCCAAGATCGTTAAAAGACTGGGGCACTGCCGGTCGAATTTCCACAACCGCTTCAAAAAGCGCGATAGCCTTTTCATAGGCTTCTGTCTCCAAGTACAAAAGCCCCAGGTTGCGCCGCGCCTCCACGCTGTCCTGACGTAAGTTAATCGCCTTTTCATAAGCAGGAAAGGCGCTGTCCAAATCACCGTTCCTGCCCAAAGTCACTGCCAGATTAAACCAGGCCTCATAAAAATCGGGAAGCAATTCCACTGCCCTGTTGTAGCAAGTTTTCTTCTCTTCAATGTCGGTCGTCTGGGTACCTTTATTATAGGCTTCCAGCGCATGCAGTTCCATTGTTGTTATTCCAGAAGCAGGCGTCAGTTCCTGTTCATGGGACTCATCAGGAAGGGTGGTCTGATACAAGCCATGCCGCTCCAACATGGAAAAGGCATTGTTTACGGGGATTACAATAGTCGCCCAGTTCTGTTCTTCCAATACCCCCATAATCAGGCCAATCACTTCGCCCTTCCGATTGAAGACCGGCCCGCCGCTCGACCCCGGCGCCGCTGTAAGCTCTGCCTGGATTACAGGGAACCCGCGAAAAGTCCTACTGGTATTGGCAACAATACCTGTTGCTACGGAGAAATCAAGATTCACCGGTGTGGCAATGGTGATCAACATGGCGCCTGCATTTAATGTGCGTGCATCACCAACAGCGGCAGAAACATTAAATTCCTTGTCTGCACGCAACAGGGCAAGCTCCCTGTCCACATCCACTTCAAGAACGGAAAGCGCATAGGTAGTGCCATCGGATTGACGCCCCCGCAACTCTTTAACATTGTCCACCTGGTGTGCCGTGGTCAGTATGAGGCCAGATTTATGAACCACGCAACCGCTGCTCTGCGTGACGGCGCCATCGTTACGAACGCCTTCAATCACCAGTACAGCAGGCTTATTCGCAGCCACCAATTCTTCTATAAAACTTTCGGCAGCCATTGAATCTACACAAAAACTATAAAAGATGGAACACACCCAGGCGGCGCTCACTAAAACTCTACTTCTCATAAAGACCACTCCAGATTCCCATTCGACGGCATAAAGTCATATTATAGCACTACTGGCAGGGGTACATGCCTCTTTGCAGCACGTAGACGCAGCATCCCTGCCGCGTTAGGTTAAGCGATGGCTTACGTTACAAGGCAACGCGGCAGGGATGCCTCGTCTACTTTAGTGATTGCTTAATGGTACTCAATTCCTTGGAAAATATGCAAAGTCTATCAGGCAAGAGACGTATCTTTAACAAAAGAGACCTGCTTCAAAAGCATATAGGTAACAATACGGTTCAGGCACAGCATCAAAAGCACAACACGGATACCCGTCTCACCATAACCTGCGTATGCGGCCATTAGAATTGTCATCATAACGATGCGGCCTACTGCGAGCGGGATTTCCCAGGCACACAGGTATTCAATGCGCTCGCCGGGTGTTTCGGCGGTGCGCTGCATTACTTCAAAACGGATGCCCATGTGTGGAATACCTACAAGTGGCAGTGCCACCGATCGCAGGAAAGCAAATGCCAACAGGGTAATCACACTTATTTTCCATGTGATGATGAGACCTGCCGCCACCAGCGTCACCACCCCCCAGAAGATGAAGGTTGACCGTGTTTTGGGCACCACAAAGCGTCCCACCAGAAACGCTGTCGCAATACTGACCAATCCCTGTAGAGATACATACCCACCCACCTGTGCTTCACTGTTGGCCTGGGTATACATAATAATCGCAAGTAAGAAATGAAAGATATGAAAGGAACCTGCGAGTGAGGCTGATGCCAGCATGACAAACCGCCAGTCTCGATCCTGCTTGGGTGGAAAGAGGGCGCGCTTCATTCTAAAAGGGGTTCCTTTTTCCGAATGAGGGATGCGGAAACTTAACGCACTGGCAAGCACATAGAGCATTAGCGCTACCGAAAAGATAATCTGGTAACCTGCGTGTTTTGTGGGCGCAAAAGAAATGAGCAGCCCGCTGATGATGGGCGCAAACAAGCGCGCGCCATTGCTGACTGCTGAAATCATGCCCAGGAAGTATTCCCTGTTGCGCATGTTACTACTGAAGTCGTACTGAAAGGTGTTATTGCCTGCCCAGAAAAATCCCCACGTAACGCCAAGGAGCGCTCCAAGATGTACCGTATAATGGACGGCATCCTCCCGCAAATACAACAGGGAAGCGTAGTATAGGGCGTGAAGCGCCAGCCCGATACGGAACACATGGGTGCGGTCCCGGGATTTTGCATACCAACCGGCGATGGTAAACACCACGGGCGTAACAATATAAATCGCCAGGTAATGAAGCATGACGACATTGATGTCCAGGCTATGCACATACAGATATACACTGACGAAAACGGAACATAACGAATCCGCGACACTGTACAAGGCGTTCAAGAAAATGACGAGCCACGCTTTGGGGGATATTTTCGATTGGGTTTCTTCGCGTTTCGACAACGAGGACACTTTCTATATCTTCATTTTGTATAACTATCTAGCACCAATAAAAATATTAGGTTGTAGGCTGGGTAAAGCGTAGCGGAACCCACCTTCATATCATCTATCACAAAAGGTGGGTTCCGCTACGCTTCACCCAGCCTACAATAATAACTTTTAGGTTATAGTGCCAGACAGCAACCATTTTGTTTTATTGCAATTTCAACGACTATAATAAGGGGAAGTAATAACAGGGATTTGTATACTGTACCCATTATCGGGTGCTGCTTCAAAAAAATATGGAACTACCAGGAGATTTTCTCATGAAATGGACCAAAACCCGTGAAAAACTTGCAGCGCTGATTGCCCTCGCGTTTATGGTTGTATTCGGTGCAGTTGTAGGCGCCTATTTCGGACTGCCCATCCCCTTTGTGCATGAATTTCTGATAAAACTCGGCATCCTCTAAAACACAATAACATCCACGCGCTTTGCCTGGTCGCCTCCCGGACGAATCAGCACGATGTCTTTTGAATCATTGTCGTTCAAATCGTAGGGCGCTGCGCTCCCGAAGCTGGGCATTTCAAACGTATTCCAGGAACGGGACGATACAAAACGCTTGGTATCTCCAGTATACACGCTGAGTTTGTCGTCGGATTTTCCATAGACCACATCCAGCAGGCCGTCGCCATTGAAGTCCCCAAAAGTGTATGCGACCCGCTGGCGACCTTCTGGGGCATCCATGGCCATGGTGGTTGAATAGTCCGCTTTCGCGCCGTACCCTTCTCCGTCAAACAGGTATACCTCTGCCTCGACAGCAAGTTTCCCGCGCACAAAGAAATTGATGATGTTGCCCACCCCGAAAGAAATGCGAATGAAAACAAGGTCAAGTTTCTGGTCGTTATTGACATCAAGTATCACGGGACTGGACACAGCGCCCTTGCAAGTAAAGGTGGCATCGGGTTCATCGGAATATTCAAAGGGCTTTTTCGCAAAGTAAACATGGGTTTCGGATTCCATGCGCACTGTGCCACGGGTCTGTGTCACTACGAGGTCTGGAAAGCCGTTGCCGGTGATGTCGTCCATTTTCGCAGAAGCGTCCCACTTTTCCTCAAGCACCAACGGAATTTTGAACCGATGCCGCTGTGACCAGAGTTGGCCGTAGGCAAAGTCGGCAAATTCATCACTGAGAAATGCCAGTCCTGCAGTTTCCTCACCCGGGATATTAAATGTCTTGTAATCTGGCAACCGATGAACCACAACCGTGCTGTCGCCGCGACGCATCTCGCTTACAACGTCGCAGGATACACTGGCGACCTGCCCTTCTGGTGTACGAATATCCAGTCCAGCCGCGGTGGGTATTAACCATTCGTCCACGCCGTCCTCCTGCAAATCCTTCGCGCCCTGCTGCATAAACACAGGCTCACGACTGAAACTGGGCAGCAGGGAATGAAAGGATACCTCGTCAACAGGGGTAAAGGCATTGTCTTTGAACGCAAAAATGAATGCGCCATTTGTATGCAAAGCAACCACTTCCACTGGCGGCATTCCGTCCACCTCTGCGAGCATGACAACACCGACTACGGCGGGCAGGGGCAGGATATGGTCAGGGTGGCTGGCATACCCGCATGTTTCATCCGCAAGAAAAAGAACCAGTTTTTTTTCCATGGGAAATGCCGTCTCGTCATTCGTCAACAACAGGATATCCTGGTTACCGTTGCCACTCATATCCGATACGGCTATATCCCATACATTTTCACTGGTTTCAAGGGTGTAAACCTGTGGTTCTCCCACTGCCAGTACAAGTGCGATGATAGCGGCATGAAGGGACATGGAAATATCTCCTGATTGGGAAAGTTGTAAACATTGTAAAGCAACATGGTTTCATTACCTTTAACTGACACCCCTTTTCCCTATCAGGTTTCACCATTGCGGGTATAATGGGTTAGAATATAGGAGCAACAGGCAAGATAAAACATAACGTCATTTTATCACACAAATCACGAGTGCAACCGCATTTTAACAAGGATGAAATCCATACATGACATGCCCTCCCCATCAACCATCAGGCTATTGGAGCGCTGGCACTAACGATGATGCCATTTTGTCTGATTCACTGGAAAAGATACTCCCCTTTCTTGACCAGACTCTATATGTCCTGGAGGATTCAGGAAGTATCAGATATGCGGTTGGCGGTGAAAATCTCCCCAGTAGCAAAAAAAGCGCTCTCCCCGTGCTGGCATACGCACCACCTTGTCCCTTGGAAAGATTAGGCAGCAGGGACTTCTGCGATGCGCATGGTCTGCGCTATCCCTGTTATGCAGGAAGCATGGCACACGGCATTGCGTCTCTGGAAATGGTAAAGGCCATGGGTGAGGCGGGCATGTTGGGATTCTTTGGTTCTGCAGGGCTGTCGCTGGACAAACTACATGATACCGCCAAGCATCTTCACAATCGCATGTTGGGGAAATCTTATGGCATTAACCTTATTAACAGTCCGCAAGACACGGACTGGGAACGAGGCGCTGTATCCCTCTTTCTCCACGAGGGCATACGGCTTGTGGAAGCGTCCGCTTACATCTTCCCCACGGCTCCCCTCGTAAAGTATCGGGTCACCGGACTACGTCAGGATTCTCAGGGAACTCTGTTTTCGCCAAACAACATTATCGCTAAAGTCTCCCGCAGTGAGATTGCAGCGCGTTTCCTGTCGCCACCACCGGAAAAATTGTTGAAGAAACTGGCGGATGCTGGCGAAATCAGCCGAGAAGAGGCGCGACTTGCCCGTTTCATTCCGCTGGCGCAGGACATCACCGCAGAGGCCGATTCAGGAGGTCATACGGACCACCGCACTGCGCTGACACTGCTCCCCACACTGCAGCGTCTTCGTGATGAAATACAAATCCAACATGACTACGCACAGACGCCGCGCATCGGCCTTGCAGGAGGCATAGGAACACCACAGGCTGCAGCGGCGGCCTTTGCCATGGGCGCAGACTATATTGTTACCGGTTCCATTAACCAGGCATGTGTGGAATCAGGCACTTCTGCTCTGGTGCGCGAAATGCTCGCACACGCTTCCCAGACCGACGTGGCGGATGCGCCAGCAGCAGATATGTTTGAGATGGGCGTTACCGTACAGGTATTGAAACGGGGAACACGATTTGCTGAACGTGCCCAAAAACTATATGATCTGTACCGGCGCTATGATAGTGTGGAGACAATACCGGAAGAAGAACGAAAAAAGATAGAGGAAACGATTTTCAGAGAGACCTTTGATGCGGTTTGGAACAAAACAGTTGCGTTTTTTGCGGAACGCAACCCCAAACAATTGGAGAGGGCCGACGCAGATACCAAACACAAACTGGCGCTACTTTTCCGTTGTTATCTGGGCAATGCCGTTCACTGGGCTAACTGCGGGGTGAAAGAGCGTAAAGAAGATTTTCAAATCTGGTGCGGCCCCGCCATGGGAGCATTTAACGACTGGGCGAGTGGCAGTTATCTTGAAGAACCTGAAAACCGCAGGGTGGCCGATGTGGCCAAACAACTGCTTTATGGGGCGGCGTTGTTGCTGCGTGAACAATCGCTGCGGGCACAGGGGGTGTCAATGCCCGCTGCCCCCTCGTGGAGAAGACCCAATGCCGATATGCCCAACTGGTAGGCGTATGGATAGACACAACATAATACAAAAGAAACCTTTATGTCAGGAGATGCTATGAGCCGTCCAATGCGTGCGATATATATTATAGTCGCCCTGTTTATATTGGTTGTTGCCGATCAGGTCACCAAATGGATTGCCATCGTCGCCTTAAAGCAAACCGGCGATGTCCATATATTTCTGTGGAACCTGTTTCGTCTTCAATATGCGGAGAACACAGGCGCCTTTCTAAGTCTCGGTGCGGGACTGCCTGACGGCATTCGCACCCTGATCATGACCGGCCTGAACACCGTTATTCTTGGCGGATTAATCTGTTATCTCTTCGCCGTCAAACAGATTGCCTTGTTTCCCGCACTGGCGTTGACACTCATCGCCGGGGGCGGCATCGGCAACCTGATTGACCGTATTTTCCGCGATGGCCGGGTGGTAGATTTCATGAACATGGGTATCACTACCAACAGTTTCAGCCTCCGCACTGGTGTATTCAACATCGCGGACATTGCCATCATGGCGGGACTCTTTCTCATCATCGCCCACGAAGTATTCTTCGCGCGAAAAGAGACCGGACAGAAACCCCCGAAGAATAAATAATACTCCAAAAGCACACCATCTTGACATCTGAACCCGGTTTTATTAATTATATATTCAGTTCCTAACATAACTCTAAAGGAAGTGAATGCTGTGTTCGATAATCTTGACAAAAAAAAACTGATGGTCTATGTGTTAGTTCCACTGATTCTTACCACACTTTTTGCGGCCATGTATTTCTCCCATATACTTGTGTTACAGCGTTTGATCAGTCCAAAACTTCCGCCATTGAAGACTGATTCCTGGCGTGAATTCGGACTTCTTGAGAACACGCAGAATCTTTTCTTGCTGGTGATGGCGGTGGTTTCGCTGGCAGGGGTTTGGCGGGCGACGGAAAAACTACAACGGTTGGCACTTTGCATGTTAACGCTTTTCACCCTGTTCGTATTTCTTGAGGAGGTAGACTACTTCACCCACTGGCATGCCTACTTCACAAGCGAGGAACCCATCTACTGGTTCAAGCCCATGCCTCTTGAAGAGTTCCTGGCGCTGGCAGATGAAAACGAAGATGCTACCAACTTTAACCTGCACAACCAGGGGGAAATGACGAAAGTCTTCAAATTTTTTGGTGACTTCACGATTATTTCCCTCTTCGTGTTACTCCCTCTTGTGGCGCCGTATATCAAAAATCGTTATGTGCGTTATGGATCCCCTGAACGCTATAGTATCCTGACCTGTGTCCTGATGCTGGCAATGAGCAAAGCAATCCATCAAATCGGCAAAGTTGACGAGTTTTTGTTCAAGGCAGTTCACGTTGTCAGCAAACTGGACCAGTACTATCTCAACGACTCTATTTTGGGCGGCTGGAAACCCACCATGGAACTGGGTTCCATTTCCTCCAATCTGTCCGAATTCCGTGAACTCAACATGTACTACCTGTTCATGGTCTACCTGATTATCCTCGTTTTCTATCGCCGTCTTGAAAAATCCCAAGGCGAACCCCCCGTAGCGTTGCCCCACTGATACTCCAAATTGATGTGATCGCGGTACTTACTTCAAAATCCCGCCTCGACGTGCACTCAGACGAATTCCCTGCAGCAACATATTCAGGTCCTCGGGGTTGTCAGAAACTTCCGCGCCCACTTCCTGGGTAATGAGCCCGCCCTTGATCAGTCCATGCAGGCTGTCATTAAAGGAAAGCATGCCTTCATCCTGGCCGGAAGCAATGACCCCGTCAAGTTGCATGATGCGGTTTTCCTTGATGAGTTTGCGTGCCGAAGGATTCACAAGCAGCAACTCACAGGCGGGCACGCGCCCGGTGCCGTCTGCTCTGGGCAGCAGGCGCATACACATGATGCCCTTGAGGTTCAAAGACAGTTGTGAACGAATCTGATCGTGTTGATTGGAAGGGAACAAGTCAATGATGCGGTCAATGGTCTGCATGACATTGGTGGTGTGCAGTGTGGTAAACACCAGATGGCCGGTTTCTGCAGCACTTATGGCGGCTTGAAAGGTTTCCAGATCACGCATTTCGCCCACGAGAATCACATCGGGGTCCTGGCGCATTACCGCCTTCAGCGCAGACGAAAAATCAACGGTATCCATTGAAATTTCACGCTGACTTACAATGGCTCTTTGGTCGTTGTGCAGATATTCAATCGGGTCTTCGATGGTCACAATATGGCAGCGGCGATTTCTATTGATGTAATCCACTATGGAGGCGAGGGTAGTGGTTTTTCCGCTGCCCGTAGTTCCGGTAATCAAAATCAAACCACGCTGTATCATGGCGATACGCTTCAGGGCCGTAGGCAGATGCAGTTGATCAAAACTCTGCATGACCGTTTTAATGCGGCGCATTACGCAGGATATGGATCCACGCTGACGATACACATTGACCCTGAACCGTCCCACCCCTTTTTCGGTATAGGACAGGTCCACCTCACCGCGCTTGCGGAAATAAGTGCTCTGGTCTGCACTCAGCATGATACCCAGTATCTCGTCCATCATTTCAGAGGTAAGCGCTTCGCCCTCCTGGGGAAACATATCACCGTCCACCCGAAACCAAGGCACATTGCCCACTTTGAGATGGACATCAGAAGCGTCTTTTTGAACAGCACGCTGCAGTAGTTTTTGAAATTGTGCTTTCATCGGTTCTCCTGTTTTCTTTTTCGGGCACGAATAAACGCGGGGATATTCATATCCTCCGGCTCATCTATGGAGGTTGTGATAAAGGGGGATGTGCCAGGCCTTTTCTTGCCGATACTAAAGAGGTCTTCCTCATCCGTTGTAGTAATAATGGGGGTAACCGGTTTGTGAGAACCATCCTTCTTTGGCAGTTCTCCTTTGATTCCCGGTGTTACCCCGGTATTTGACCCGACCGTTTTGTCCACCAACTTTTCAGTTTTTGCCGCATTGTCTTCTTTTGGTGGCTTTTTATAGGATGCAATGTCACGTTTTGGGAATCCGGTTGCGATCACCGTAACCTGAAGTTCCGGACGCTCTGCCTCCTGGTCCGTTACAACTCCCGTGAAAATCCTCGCATCAGCAGAGACATTTTCATAAATATAATCGTTAATCTGTGTATACTCCTGCAAGAGGAGGTCTTTGCCGCCATGCACATTTACAATGACCGCTTTTGCGCCAGCGATGCTTGACTGCTCCAGCAGGGGGCAGACAACTGCTTCCTGTACGGCGTGCAACGCACGGTCTTCCCCCTCCCCAATACCAATGCCCATGAGCGTGCGTCCGCTTCCCTGCATCACGGCACGCAGGTCTTCAAAGTCGAGATTGACCAGCCCGGTTGCCGTGAGCAGCGAGGAGATGGCCTGAACACCATCGCGCAATACTTCATCGCCAAGCCTGAAGGCTTCAAGCAGACTTGTGGTCGCATTACTTAGTTCTGCAATGCGATCATTGGGAATCACAATAAGGGTATCTACATACTTTTCCAGTTCTTCAAGCCCCTTCAAAGCATTGTTCATCCGCTCCCTGCCTTCAAAGGTAAAGGGAATGGTCACAATGGCAATGATAAGTTTGCAGACTTCTGCGGCTTCCTGCGCCACAATAGGGGCAGCCCCGGTACCGGTGCCGCCTCCGAGACCCAGCGTCAGAAATACCAAGTCGCCGCCTACAAGCAGTTCACGAACCCGTTCCCGGTCTTCTTCGCAGGCCTGTCGTCCTACCTCCGGATTCGCGCCAGCGCCCAGCGAGCGTTTCCCGATCTGAAAGCAAACGGGCGCAAGAGATTTTTCCAGGTCCTGGGGATCAGTGTTAATCGCAATGAACTGCACACCGGACAAACCGGCTTCGATCATGCGGTTGACGGCATTGCCGCCACCGCCGCCTACACCGACTATTTTTATGACCGCTTTCTCCCGCTCTGTGACCATTTTTTTCTGCCCCATATCTTTGGTCATTAAAAATTCTTCCTGTGCAGCCATAACGAAAATCTCCTTGTTGTTTTTCCCAATGCCTTAGACCATACACGGAAATCTGTTTCTATTTACAAACTAAATCTGCGTCAAATCGCAGATCGAGGTAATACTCACAGGGAATGGCGCCTTCCATCTCATTCCATAGCGCTTCGAACCTTGATGCCTGCGTTGCGAAGTCCGATCTGCCCCAGCGTATTTCGTAGGGCAGTTCATTGAAATACATACGCAGATCGCTGGGATGGGTTGCCGAAATTTCGGACAGCACAATATCCCTTGAAAAGGACAACTCTCTAAAATCTTCCCAGAGTTGGAGTGCGGCATCAAGGGCTTCGCTTTTTATTTCTGTACCGGGGTCCATGACCGTCACACCCGGCAAACTCGTAATTAAGGGACCTGTCTGCACTGCCCGCGGCGACAATTCGCGAAGCACCACATTCTCTCTGTCAATTTCATAAAGACGATTGTTCACCATGATTGTAGCAATGGCTTTGCGCTCTACAATACGAAGCAAGACCTCGTCGGGATACATTCTTTTTACTTCGCACCTTTTGACATAGGCCAGGTTCTGAACACGATCGGCAACGGCTTCCGTATCCAGAAAGATGATGTTATCGTCTGTGGTGATTCCTGCCGCCAGCAGTATTTCTTCTTCAGGCAGAATATGTGTTCCTTCAAACAAAACACGCTTCACCCGGAACGCCGAAGACTGGGTCACATAGCCTAGAAAGAGGCTTGCCACAGCCACCAGAAACAGAAGCCCCAGTAACATCTCGACTCGGTGCAGCGAAGGTTTGGTCTTCTTGCGCATCTGTGCGCGGCTACGCGGTTGATTTATACGGATTGCAGTAGTACTACTCATGGCATATCACTCCCCTTGTTTGTTTTCAGATATTCCAATAGCGCTGGGGCAATCTGGTTAATGTTGCCTGCGCCAAGGATCAGCACCATATCGCCTTCTTTAAGGGTGGCAGCCAGCTGGTTGGGCACGTCATACATATTACGCATCAGTTCCACATGGGCTGCCCCCATTTTATTCGCTGCATCCACAATAAGCCCCGCATCCACCCCCGGCATGGGCGCTTCACGGGAAGGATAAATATCGGTCACCAGCACCCGGTCGGCCACGGCAAGCGCACGAGCGAAATCATCGCAGAAAAACTTGGTGCGGCTGTACAGATGCGGTTGAAAAACAGCAATGATCCGCTTGGGCGATGCCCACTTTACCGCTTCAAGCGTCCCCGCGATTTCCGTGGGATGGTGGGCATAATCCTCAACAACGGTAATGCCGTCCACATCGCCGCACACCTGAAGCCTACGGCGGACGCCATCAAACTGCCTCAATCCCTCCGCTATGGTGGCAAACCGCATACCCAGGCAAAGCCCCACGGCGCAGGCACCAAGGGCATTACGGATGTTATGCAATCCAACGGCGTTAACCTCAAGGGTTCCAAGACTGCCGGTGACGCCAAAACGGTCATCCTTGCTGACCACATCAAAACGAGTGCGCATGGCGGCAAGTTGCTGTCCCCGTGGCAGAGAAGGGTCTATCTCGCCACGCCGGATATTAACGGCCTGCAAGGCTACATCCTCCGCCATTCCGTAGGTAAGACAAACGCTCTCTATTTCGGGCAGGATTTCTCGGCAGTGCGCATCGTCGCCACATAAGATTGAATACCCGTAAAAGGGGACGGTGTTGCAAAAATCAGTGAAAGCACGCTTGATGCTGTCAAGAGTGCCATAGTATTCCAGATGCTCCGCATCAATACTGGTCACCACAGCAATAGTCGGGTGGAGGCGCAGAAAAGAGCCATCATGCTCATCCGCCTCGGCAACCAGATAGTCGCCCGTACCCCAGCGTGCATTGGTGCCGCTGCGATGCAATATGCCACCCACAATGGTGGTAGCGCCGATATTCGCGCCGTCCAGAAATGCGCTGATCATGGAGGTGGTCGTGGTTTTCCCGTGGGTGCCGCCTACAACAACAGCGTGGGGTTTCAATCGCATGATATCCGCCAGTAAATCGCTTCTATGGATAATGGGGATACCCCGGGATTTTGCGGCTTCTATCTCCGGGTTCGTTTCGTTTATGGCGGCGGAAACCACCACAATCTGCGCATCCCCCAGATTGCTTGCATCGTGTCCGGCAAAGAACCGCAGCCCAAAACGTGCCAGCCGATCTGTAATAGATGTAGGCTGGATATCCGACCCGGACACTTCATAGCCCAGGTTCAGCAATATCTCTGCGAGGCCGCTCATACCGATGCCGCCTACGCCTGTAAAATGTACTTTTCTCCGAAGACCATTTACCATACCATACCACTCCGTAACCCCACATATTGTGGTTATGAATAGTATATCACAGACCTGACCACAATAAAAAGTGTTTTCTTAGGGATATTTTTGGGAATAGTGGATGGGAATTATGGGAAGAATGGGACGTATGGAGTCCATTACAACAGCGATACCGATAGGCCTTACTTCCGACCTTACAGTTATCACAAACAAGAAGCCACTATTGTAGGCGTACCTTCCCAGGTGCGCCATCTTTCTACTATAAACGGTTATTGCGCCCATTTTGGCGCACCTGGGAAGGTACGCCTACAATAGCATAAATAATTGTTGTGGGTTTCGGACGATGCCCGCATTTTTTCTTTGAAATCCAATTCGGCGCCTGTTATTCTATGCCCCTTATCTTTGTGGCATCCCATGACAGGAAAAACAAACATGAACGCAACAAGCCGTGAATTGGTCTGGCAGACCTTGCACTTTGAAAATCCCGAACGCGCGCCGCGCCAATTGTGGTATCTTCCCTGGGCTGAAAAGCATCATGCCGGGGCACTGCGGTCCATTTTGGAAAAGTATCCGCCGGACATTATCGGTGCGCCCGGGTTCTGCACTGAGGAATCGTCAACACAAGGAGACGCCACGGAAATCGGCACCTTCGTGGATCAGTTTGGCTGTGAATTCATCAACATCCAGGCAGGGGTCATTGGCGAGGTGAAGAACCCGCTGATAAAGGACTGGAAAACGGATACGGATAAAGTGCATATCCCAAGGGAATGGTTGTCGGTGCAAATTGACAAGGTGAATGCGTGGTGCGCGGAACAGGATAAATTTATTATGGCAGGGTGTTGTCCCCGTCCTTTTGAGCGCATGCAGTTCCTGCGGGGCACCACTGATTTTTACATGGACCTCATGGAACAGCCCGCCGAGATGACGGCATTTCTGAAACAACTGCATGACTTCTATTGTGAACTGTTGGAACTGTGGGCGAGGACCGATGTGGATGCCCTTACTTTTATGGATGACTGGGGATCCCAGAAATCCCTGCTGATTGATCCCGCGCTGTGGCAGGAAATCTTCAAGCCCATGTACCGGGACTACATCGAGATTGCCCACGGCGCGGACAAGGCCATTTTTATGCACTCTGATGGCTACACAGTGGACATCTTCCCCCACATGATTGAACTCGGGTTGGACGCCATCAACTCGCAGGTGTTCTGTATGGGCGTGGACCGGCTTGCACCTTTTGCGGGGAAAATCACGTTCTGGGGTGAAATAGACCGCCAGCACACGCTTGTAGAAGGCACGGCACAGGATGCGGAAAGGGCGGTACGCCAAGTTTACGATACACTCTGGAAAAACGGCGGCTGCATCGCACAGTGCGAATTCGGTCCCGGAGGCAACCCCGTCACGGTGGAGGCGGTATTTGAAACTTGGGATGCACTGACCTCAGGAAAATAACTTCACCCCGGATTACAGAAGTGCTTTGAGTTCGTTGCTTGATATGTCGGCCTGTCGTAATACAGCACGTAACGTGCCTCTATCCAGTGTTTTGTGATCAGGAACGACAGTCTGCGAGAAAGGCGTATCACGCCGCAATATAATGTGGGAACCAGTTTTTCTTTTGACAACAAATCCAACTTTTTCCAGGGCTGACACCAACTCCCGACCTGAGATGACAGGCAGGGAACTCATACAGCAACTACCACCGTATTGAAATGTTCATCAGGTATTGGCAATCCATCTTCTTCTAAAGCCGCAATATAACCGGCAATCGCTTCCCTGATATTTATTACGGCGTCCTCACGATCCGTACCTTGTGAAATGCAGCCCGGAAGACTGGGACATTCCGCAACCCAGTAACCATCTTCTCCCGGATAGAGTACAACTTCACGCATCTGATTTCTCCTTAAATAGTATCTACTGTGTAGCAGTATTGTGGAATCCGCGGCGGGTGGTGCGTTCCAGGGCGCGTAGCAGGTCGAGCATCAACAGGCTGCAATCTGTGCTGCCCTCGCGGCGATAGGCAAAGGCAAGATTGCTCAGCACACGACGCACCAGGGTTGCGGCGTCAATGTCCAGCGTGAGTACCGCTTCGGCAGCTTCCCGTGACGGCCCCTGCAATCGCAGTAATTCGTCTGCTTCAAGCACAAGCCCGCCTGCGCCGCAATCCACCACATACAGTTGGTCCTTTTCGCGGAAGCGCGCATAAAAACTGCCCGGCCAGTTGCAGCCGTTGATTTGCAGGCCGTGACGATGTCCCATGAGGATGTACAGGCAAACAAGGCTGATGGGCAACCCCACTTTTTGCTCAATCACATAGGACAGGTTGCTGGCGTCCACATCTTCATCCGCTTCTTCCATGCACCGTATTTTCTTCTCTGAAAACAGAAATCGCGCCAGTGTGGCGTAACCGATTTCAGTGGTGCTGGACACATATTCCTCAGAAAGTTGATCAAGTGATTCCGTTAACGCCGGGCGATACTGGGGACCATTCTGAAAGCGGGCCAACATGCCCAGAGCAGACTCCAGACGGGCCGTGTCTGTTTCCTCTTTCGACCAGAGCGGCCAGCTGTTGCGCAGTTCAATCTGGTACGCATCGAAAAGAATGCCCCGCAGTGTGTCCCATTCTACCGGATTAAGGAGAATATGCTGTTCGTGAACATGACGTGCAATGTCAGCGCCATAGGTCTGCAATTCCCGGGTAACCGCTTTGCGCACGAGGGGCGAATCATCGTCCAACAGGCGAAGCAGTGCTTCCAGTTTTGAAACCTGCGCTGTATCTAACATTGTCGTCATGGCATTTCCTTATATCCGTTGCTTACTATACAATCATAGACGAATAACGTGGCATAAACATTCATTATTCCAGAAACTCGAAAACAATTATCTTCACTTAAACTATACCATAACCGAAGGCT
>CAZBNU010000050.1:0-22655 GCA_964493075.1 uncultured Nitrospirales bacterium
TGTTCTACTTTTTGGGGGTATTGCTGTTTTTTGAAACTCGTGGAACATTTCCCCCGTCATAAATGTATGGTAGGTAGTTACAATAAAAGAATGTGAGTATTATGAAACCTTTTGTGCAGTTGTTATTTGTTTGTGTTGCAGCTTCAACACTGCTTTTCAGTGGTTGTAAAGAGACTGTTGAAGGTACGGTTGAAGAGTCTGAAAGTAGTGCGCCGTCTGTTGCTGTGTTGACTCCAGTACAGGTGGTGAGTCCTCATCGTGGGGCGATAGCCTCATATTTTGAAACCACCTCCAGGGTGGAGGCTGAAAGCCGGGTTGAAATTCTTTCAAAAGGCGCCGGGCAATGCGTGGACGTGATCGCGGACGTGGGGGATGAAGTCACCGCCGGACAGGTGCTGGCCACCTTGGAAAAAGACGAATTGGAGGCGCAGGTGCGCCAGGCACGGATCAGCGTGCAACAACAGAAAACGGCATACGAAATTGCAGAGCGCAGTTTCAGCGAAGGTATTGCGGCATCTGTTGATCGCGACAATACACGTTTTGCCTATGAACAGGCCAAGGTTGCCTTGGAAATGGCGGAACTGCAGTTGCGCAATCAGACCATTTATGCGCCCATAAGCGGCGTTATAACGCGTCGTGTGATTCAGACCGGAATGATTGTGTCGCCTGGAGTCCCCATCTTTTCAATTGTAGATCCGGATTCCTATGTGTTACCCATACAGATTCCAGAAAAGGAATTGTCGCGGGTGCAGGTCGGCCAAAAAGCCTTTGCGCGGGTTGATGCCTTTCCTGACTATGTATTCAATGCCAGCATACGGCGTATTTATCCCAGTGTTGATCCCCTTAGCGGCACGTTGAAAGTACTCCTTGATTTTGAAGAGGAGGACCGGGAAAAACTTCGGGAGGCGCTATTTGCGCGTATACAACTGGTGATGGACATGCGTGACGATGCCTTGCTTATTCCCCGAGATACGATATTGGAAGAAGAAGGGCGTAAGTTCGTATTTTTGGCTGCCATTACGGAAAATGATGCAGAGACTGGCTATATTGCTCGCAAGCAGGAAATTGCAGTGGGCATTGAACAAAGTGATGTTGTTGAAGTGTTGGCGGGCTTGACAGATGACGCACAGGTGGTGATTATGGGACAGCATTCGTTGAAGCCCGAAACACCCATCAAAATCACCAATCTGGAAGAGGAACTTGCTGCCCGTGCAGCCATGACCACCGAGGAGGCGTTGCAGGCTGCAGGCACTCGCGAGACGATTGTAAGCGGTGACCGTAGCGGCCATTCCACTGATTCGCTTCCTTTCTGATAGTTTCGGCTACCAAACAAATGCGTCTTTTCTTCAATGGGTTTATTCAGGGTTCTGACCTTTATGATTCAGGTAATCCAATATGAGCGATAACAGCAGTTCGACCGAAAACACAAAGGAATACCGCCTGGCAATACGCCGCCCGGTGGCGACTTCGATGCTCTTCTTGATTTTGATTGTGTTCGGTTGGCGCTCCTACCAGAACCTTCCCATAAATCTCATGCCGGACATTTCGTATCCAAGTCTTACCGTGCGCACCGAATACGAAGGCGCTGCGCCTGAAGATGTGGAGATGCTCATCACCCGTCCTCTTGAAGAGTTGCTCAGTATTGTGAGTGGGATGGTGGAAATCAGCAGTATTTCCTCGCCGGGTCTTTCAGAGATTATTCTTGAGTTCACTTGGGGGTCGGATATAAACCTGGCGCAGCAGGAAGTGCGCGACCGACTGGATCTGTTTGATCCGCCTCGCGAGGTTACCCGTAAGCCGGTAATCCTGCGTTACGATCCGACCTTGGACCCGGTGATGCGCGTGGCGATAACCACATCGGATGAAACGCTGCTTCCCGGCTCCCCAGCAGAGCGCGCTGCTCTAACCGCTATAAGGGAAGCGGCACAACGCAGACTGAAAAGCGACCTTGAAGCGGAAGGCAGCATCGCACAGGCGCGTATCAAAGGGGGGCAGGAAGAGGAAATCCAGGTGCTGCTTGATGTGGAAGCCCTTAAGGCACTGGGAATTGCTCCGGAGTTTGTGATAGCTGCGTTGGCCCAGCAGAACATCAACCTTTCAGGTGGCAATCTCCGTGAAGGAGACACCGAATATCTTGTGCGAACCCTGAATGAGTTTCAGACAATAGACGATGTAGCCAACAGTATTATCATGACGCCCGGAGGCGCGCAACGTAAACTCTTTGAACTGGCAGAGGTATTCCTGGGCACCAAAGAACGGGAAACTATTGTACACATAAACGGACGTGAAGCGGTGGCCATAGATATTTTTAAGGAGGGTAGCGCCAACACGGTGCAGGTATGCAACAAAATTCATGATTTGCTGGGTTTTGACAGGGAACGTTCGTTTCAAGAGCGGTTGATGGAAGCGGTTCAGGAAGTTTCACAAGGTACTACTATACAGGGTATTCCGGGAACCTCCGTACCAGAAAGTGAAAAGGATGGAAAGAAAAACAAAGGTGCATTTGTAGACCGGCTGCCGTCCAATGCAAAACTTTCCGTTATTAGTGACCAGTCACGCTTCATCAAAGGGGCCATAAATGAGGTGCAATCAGCCACTATACTGGGCGGGCTGCTCGCGCTTGCTGTTCTTTTTCTTTTCCTGCAGGAATTCAAGTCCACATTCATCATCGGTCTTGCAATCCCCATCAGTGTAATTGCAACCTTTGTTCCCATGTTTTTTCGGGATATATCACTCAATATCATGTCGTTGGGAGGCTTAGCCTTGGGCGTGGGCATGCTTGTAGATAATTCCATCGTGGTGTTGGAGAGTATCTTTCGATGTAGAGAGGAAGGGGACGATATTCGTGATAGCGCCGAACGGGGTACCCGCGAAGTATCCGGGGCCGTAATTGCGTCTACCCTCACAACAATATGCGTTTTCCTGCCGGTTGCTTTCGTGGAAGGCATCGCTGGGCAGCTTTTCGGTGACTTGGCGTTGTCTGTAACCTTTTCTTTGTCTGCTTCGCTGCTTACTGCGCTCTATCTGATTCCGCTGGTAGCATCCAGAAGCACCGTTGCCGTTTCCTCCGAACGACATGTTGTTTGGTTGCAGCGGGCCTATCGAGAAGGGCGCGATAACAGAGGATACGGTGTTTTCTCTGCTGTCATGGCGATTCCTGCACTTGCCTGTTCTTACACCATCCTTTTTTTGAAAGAGAATTGGCAGGAGGTATTTGGTCCCGCAGCAGGTACCTTCCGCGCCGTAGCCCAAAAAACGGGGATAAAGACGCTGAGCCGCGCACTAGTGGCGTTTGTCTTTCTGCCCGTCCTGTTGATCATGTTTATTTGTCGTGTCATACTCGGAGCGATAACCATGGTCGTTGTTACCGTTTTATTTCTGGTGTCTTCCCTGGCTTATCTGCTATTTCTCTTGATTCGTGGCTTTCTGACCATTCTGTTCTATGTGCCGTTGCACTTGTTTGCGAGTTTCTTTGACGCCAGCCGTTCCGTTTATGGAATGGCATTGCGCCATTCCCTGCGTTTCAGCCTTGTGATACTAGTGCTGACCGGGCTGGTGGCAGCCCATGCTTTCAATCAGGCCTTACTGCTTGGCAGAGAGTTAATGCCACCCATGCGCCAGGGTGAATTCGGGTTGCGCATGGAGATACGTGCCGGGTCACGACTTGAGGAGACAGAGGCGCGGGCAAAAAAATACGAAGATATCATTCAGTCTGTTCCGGAAGTGGACACTGTTACTGTGGAGGTTGGCCGGGAGCGGCGCAGCATGGAATCAGACCGGGGCGAAAATGTGGCAGAGTTTACGGTGCTCCTAAAAGACCCCGATCAGATTGCCATGGAGCAGGATGCGGTGATTGAAGAACTTCGGGAAAAGCTTCTTGCAGCCACGGTGGACGAAAATATAGCGTTTACCTTGCCTACCCTATTCAGTTTCAGAAGCGCCATTGAGGTTCAGATTGTTGGGGATTCTTTGGAAGATTTACGTCGATATGGCCAGGCCGCCACTGTTATTCTGAACGAAATTGAAGGGGTAACCGATGCTGAATTAAGCATTCGTCCCGGTTATCCTGAACTTATTATTGAGATGGATCGTGATTTGCTTTCTGCCCGTGGTCTTTCACCGGGTGATGTTGCAAAGCGCCTCCGTGCTGAAATTCAGGGCGAAGTAGCCACCCGTTTCAGTCGCGGCGCCGACCGGGTAGATATACGGGTGCGGGCTAACCAGAAAATGCTTTTAGGCGTGGATGACCTGCGCAATCTTTCCGTGACCGATGGTCCCATTCCGATTCCTCTGAATGATGTGGCCAACATCCGCGTAGAGGAGGGGCCAAGTGAAATACGTCGCATTGGGCAACGTCGAACGGCTATTGTTAGCGCTAATGTTGAACAACGAGACCTTGCTTCTGTCTCGAAGGACATAGATGAACGACTCAAAGCGTTAAACTTGCCCAAAGATATGTATTACCTACAAAGCGGACAGCGCCGCGAACTGGATACTGCCTTCAAGAGTCTGCGTTTTGCGTTGTTACTGGCGCTCTTCCTTGTATACGTGGTGATGGCATGTCAGTTTGAATCCATCATCCAGCCAGCATTGGTCATGTGTGCTGTACCATTGGCCTTTATCGGAGTTATATACGCCATGATTGCCACCGATACAAACCTCAGCGTCATGGTTTTCCTCGGTGGTATTATCCTCGCCGGTATTGTTGTGAACGATGCCATTATACTTGTGGACTATATCAATCAGCTGCGCGCCAGGGGGATGCCCAAACTGGAGGCTATTGTGGAAGCTGGCAAAACGCGGCTTCGCCCTATTATCATGACCACAGTAACATCGGTTCTGGGCTTATTGCCCATGCTCATCGCTTCCGGTGAAGGCGCAGAAATGAGACGTCCCATGGCGCTTACCGTGGTTGCCGGATTAAGCATGGCAACGCTCCTTACTCTGTTCATTATCCCTATGGCCTATAACCTTTTTGGCGGGAAAGACCGGTCATGAAGTTTACCCTACCAGGTTTTGCCATACACCGGCCAATCACCGTGATCATGCTTGCGCTGACCATGCTGGGCCTTGGCGGTATTGCCTGGTATAGGCTTCCCCTTAATTTCCTGCCCCGTGCTGAAAGTCCCTTTGTGCTTTGCATATTTCCTTATCCCGGCGCTGGCCCGGCACAGGTGGAACAGCAGATTGCAATCCCTGTGGAAGGTGAATTTAGAACCATTCCGGGGTTGTCTCGTATAGAAACCATTTCCGGAAGCAACAACTGCAAAGTGGCCATGTTGTTCAGTCTGGACACGCAGATGTCCACAGTAACAGGAGAAATACGGGACAGAATCGAACGTCTAAAGCTGGAACTTCCCGCAGAAGTGGACCGTGTTGTCATGCAACGGTTTAACGTTGATTCTTTTCCAATTATGGTGATAGGCATGTTCAGCCGCGGCGACAGGGAGGAATTCGCCCACTATGTGCGCACTGTTGCTGAGCCACGGCTGCGTCGCCTTGAAGGTGTTGCCAATATTGAAGTCCATTCGCCTACCCATCCCCGCGAAGTGCTTGTGGAATTTGAACAGGACACATTGAACAGCCTCGGCATTGCGCTGCCTGACATATTGCAGAAGATGCGCGATGGCAGTATGAACCTTGCGTTGGGCGACCTTAATGACGAATCACGTAGATATTATGTCCGGTATGAAGGTGAATATGAAAGCATTGAAGAAATCGCAGATATTATTGTGGGCCCCAACAGTCTGCGTTTGCGCGATGTGGCAACGGTGCGCTTCAGCGCCCGTGAAGACCCCATGCGTGTCACCCTGGATGGCGCCGATGGTCTGGTAGTGTTGGTTACAAAAGAATCTCAGGCCAATACAGTCAGCACCTGTGAGGCAGTGCGCGAGGAAATCAATGCGCTACTCGAAATGCCCACTTTTTCAGGTGCAACGGCCCTGGTGCTTTTTGACCAGTCTTCGTTTATCGTTAAGGCGTTGAAGAATTTGTTGATGCAGGGGGTGTTTGGCGGCGCTATGGCAATTGCGGTATTGTTGATTTTCATGCATCGGCTACTGCCCACTGCGTTGGTGGCTTTTTCCATTCCTACATCGTTGGTTTTTGCACTTGTTTTCATGTTTTTTACAGGCATGTCCCTCAATATCATTACCATGGTATCCATGATTATTGCCGTTGGCATGCTAGTGGATAATGCCATTGTGGTGGTGGAAAATATCCTGCGTCATCGTTCCATGGGCGCAACAATCAAGGATTCGGTTATAGAGGGCGCCAATGAAGTCAGCCTCGCAATATTTGCTTCAACAGTAACAACCTGGGTTGTGTTCCTGCCCATGTTCTATATGCAGACTGGGCAGATGTCCATATTTATGGAACAGTTGGGTGGGCCCCTTATTTTTGCTCTGGGCGGCAGTTTGATTGTAGCGCTAACAATTATACCCCTCATTATGAGTGGTCTTGAGCGGATGAAGCGACAGAGTAAGACGGTACCTTTGCAACAAATCAATAACGGGCTGCCCCACAGAATCGTGGAATATGTCGTGAGCATATACGCTGTACTATTGAGTGTATGTTTGCGCTTTCGACTTGCCTTTTTGTTTCTCGTAGCGGCGTCAGTAGTGTTTACTGTGCAGTATCCCTTGCAGACCGTGGGCATGCGTGCATTGCCAAAACTGGATATGCGCGAAATATCAATTGATATACCACTTGACCCGAACTACAGCATGGAAGAAGCCACCAAACTCTTCACTCAGTTTGAAACGGCCATTGATAGCTTGCGTGAAGAACTTTCAATAAAAAATCTGCTTACCTATCATGGGAAAAGGGGAGGAGCGATACAGGTCTATTTGTATACGGAGGAAGATGGGGAAAAAGGTGAAAATCCAAAATATTCGACTGACGATGTGTTGCGTATACTATCTGAAAAACTGCCCATGTTGGTTCCGGGCGGCTTTTTGAATTTCTTTACTGCGGACGTGGGTGATCCCGGTGCGGAGCGCGGTTTGTCCATGATGCTGCGGGGCGACGACACAGCCGTTCTTGAAAAATACGCCGGGATTGTTGCTGAAGAAATGAAGACACTTGAGTCCGTTCGGGATATTGAAGTAGGTATCTCGCAGACACGTCAGGAGGTGCAGGTGCATATTGATGCACCGCTCGCGAGACAGGCCGGCGTAAGCCCGTTGATGATCGCGCAGACAGTGGATGCTGCCTTGCGTGGTGTTCGCATGCCTTATCTGAAACAGGAGGGAAGAGAAATTCCGGTGTGGGCGCAATTCCGTGAGGAGGACAGGCAGTCCGCAGCAAATCTCGAGACCATCGCATTACCCGGGTTGCGGGGGGAACTGACCCCTTTGAATCAGGTCACAGACTTTTTGAAAGCGCCCTCTCCCGGTTCCATACGGCGTGTCAATGGCAAGAACGTGGTGGTTATTTCCACACGCACCGACATGCGAAATCTCATGAAGGTCAGGCAGGAGATGAATGCCTTAATGCAGAAGATTGATTTGCCGCCCATGTATTCCTACATGTTTGGAGATGAATTTGAAGAACTGGATGAAAACATGGTGAATTTCACGTTCACCCTGTTGATGGCAGTAGCCCTGATTTACCTGGTCATGTGCGCCCTTTTTGAATCCTTTATACTGCCTTTTTCTATTATGACCACCGTGCCCCTTGCCCTGATTGGCGCTGTGTGGATGCTGTATCTTACAGGGGTGCCCTTTGATTCCATTTCCCTTATTGGGTGCATTCTGATGGCAGGCATTATTGTAAACAACGGCATTGTTATTGTTGACCACATGCGCAATCTGTGCATGCATGCCCCCGACCGGAATGCTGCCATTCTTCAGGCCGGAAAAGACCGGTTTCGCCCTGTGCTGATGACTGCCATAACTACGATTCTAGGGTTGGTTCCTGTGGCAATGGCACAGACAGGCGGCGCTGCCACTTTTGCCGGTCTGGGGCGTTCCCTTATCGGCGGATTGATTACAGGGACTGCGCTTACGCTCTTCGTGGTGCCAGTCTTTTTCGGGTTGCTGGACGATTTTAGTTGCTGGAGCCGCAATTTTATTGCTAATATCACAACAAGAAATCGTTAGAAACGCGGGATAACGCCCACGTTAGAAAGGTTATGATATGCGTTTAAGAAGATTTTCTGGATTCACCCTTATAGAGTTGTTGGTTGTCATTGCGATCATTGGGATATTGGCGGCAATATTGCTTCCTGCCTTGAGCCGTGCAAGAGAAGCAGCACGTCGGTCTTCCTGCGCCAATAATCTCAAACAGATGGGCCTGGTGTTCAAAATGTATGCCGATGAATCGCCGGGCGAGAAATTCCCGCCCCGTATGATACGGGATGTGCATGGAAATCTTTCGGACACCATGATATTTAATGGGCCGTCCGTATACCCGGAGTATCTTACAGACCTGACCGTGGTGTGGTGTCCCTCATGGCCAAGCACACCAATGGAACGATATGACGAAGGTATGCGCCAGGGAGTTCCTGCAGGAAACTTTAACGGCAGGATAGATCCGGAAGAACTACTCAAGGCACCTTATAATTATACAGGCTGGCTTATTATGGAAGCCGTTAATCTGATTGCCGATAAAGTGGGCACCGAAGGCAGTGGCGTGGGCGGGCGTTTTGAAGGGGCGGACTATCAGAATACGCCTCTATTGGAACTTGCCAAGGAAAATGTTGTCAGTGAGGGTGCTGCTTCTGATAAAGATTTCAAGGTAAGTGATGCCTTGGCAGGAACACAGGTGGGTGGTGGGGATACGCTGTTCCGATTGCGCGAGGGAATTGAACGTTTTATGATCACGGACATTAACAACCCCGGCGCTGGTCAAAGCGCACAGACGAGTATACCCGTGATGTGGGACCATCTAACACCACAGATAACAGGGTCTTCCCACGTACCCGCAGGGATGAACGTGTTATACATGGATGGCCATGTTCGGTTTGAGCATTATGTTAGTCCGACGCCTTGGATGGTAACAGTTGACGGACCGCGCATACTCGGACGATACGACCGGCCTTTCAGTGGATGAAGACAGGATAGATTTATGACTGATAAACGTATACCCCTTTGTCTTGTGGTGGGTTTTCTGGGAAGCGGAAAGACGACCTTTCTCAAGCGGATTGTTAAACACTATCCGAACAAGCAGATTGCCTTTGTGGTGAATGAATTTTCCGCACTGGATGCCGATGGCATTGCCATGCAACGATTACATGATAAGGTGTTCTGTCTACCTGGTGGTAGCGTATTTTGCCGTTGTCTTGCAGGACAGTTTATCCAGACGTTAAAAGAATTGCCCGATTTGTTGGACATGCCGCAGTGTGACGGGGTCGTAGTGGAGGCGAGCGGTATCGCAGACCCCGGTGTGGCGCCGCAGATGATGCGTGAAGAGGGATTGGATGCACTCTATCGCCTTTCCCGCATTGTTGCCGTTGTTGATCCGGGGAATATAAGTGATCTTGTGCATCAACTTCCAAATACCCGATCGCAACTGGTAGCAGCAGATACGGTACTTATTAACAAGACCGATATCTACAGTGAGGAAAGGTTGCTAGAGACTATTGCGCTGATACGTTCCATCAACGAAAAAGCGACCATTGAAAAGACCGTTTATTGCCAAATCACACTGGATTTGTTTGGCGGCGAATCCTGTTCAAAGCCCTCCGGAGGCTATGCTGCAGGTGCCGACCAGAACTTTGCCACAGCAGTGGCACAGACTTTTCAACCGGTGGATGTGGACCGGTTATTGCGGGCAATTAATACGTTGCAACACGAATTATATCGTGCCAAAGGTTTTTTGAAAAGCGAAGAGGGCGCTACGTATCTTGACTGGACGCCTAATGCGTATTCGAGGTTTGACTTGCCCGATCATGAGGGCCCTTTCGGATTCTCATTGATAGGCGCCGGGAACAAAGCACCCACCATTAATGCTTTGGCGTCGCGTCTGCAATCCGGATCGTTCAATAAAACCTGACGATTAGATCAACCCGATTTCTATGGCGATCCGCGCCAGTCCAAGTACGAAGGTAAAACCGCACATATCGGTCAGGGTGGTTAAAATAGGAGGTGCGCCAAGTGCAGGGTCCACATTGAAAAAACGAAGCACCAGCGGGATAAGTCCCCCAAGCGATACTGCAACCAGAGTGTTCAGTGCAAAAGCCAAGCCTACTACAACACCAAGATATGCAGTCTCATCCCAAAACACCGCTGCCACCGCGCCCATGCAGCAACCAAGAATCAGGCCGTTTATCAGCCCCACACCGATCTCTTTGCGCCATACGTGGAAATAGTCTTCGGGTTTGATGATACCCAGGGTTAATTCACGAATGCTGACCGCCACGGACTGGTTGCCGCTGCATCCGCTCATATTGCAGATGATGGGCATAAAGAACACCAAGGCAAACACTTTGTTAACCGTTTCCTGGTGTCCCAGCACCACGCTTGCGGCAACCATACTGAGTGCCATATTAACCAAGAGCCACGAAAGACGCCGTGAGGTGCGTTCCTGTAGGGGCATGCTTCGCAGTTCTTCGCCAAACACGATACCGCCAAAACGAAGCAAACTGCGTCCCTGAACTTCCCCCCACGCCTCCACCACGTCGGCACGGAGCACGATTCCTGCCAATACCCCGGAATCATCTACCACGGGAAGCCCCCAAAAGGGATAGCGTTCGAGGAGATCGTCCAGTTCATCCAGTGTTGTATGCGTAAACACAAAGATAGGGTTGGCAATCATAATGGAACGGATGGGAGTATTTGCAGGCGCAAAGAAAAGGTCGCGAAGCCGAAGCACCCCCAAGAGTTTGCCTGCACTGGATTCCACATAGGCGTACTGAACGCCATAATCGGAATTGCTATCGGCTTTCCTGCGTAAGTCTTCCTGTACCTCGATCACTGTGGCAGAATCAGGGTAGGCCAAAAATTCCGTCATCATGATGCCGCCAGCTGTATCCGTATCATATCTGAGAAGACCGCGTGCATCCTCTGCTTCTTCAGGGGCCATTTGTCGAAGAATGGCCTCGGCATCCTCTTCATCCAGTTCAGCCAGAACGTCTGCGCGTCTGTCGCTTTCCATTTCCTCTATAATGCTGGCGGCTTCATGTATGGGCAGGTCTTCAAGAATATCAGCGCCTAACGCATCGGCAAGTTCTTCAATAATATCCGCAGCATCTTCGGGGCCGAGAAGACGAAATACACGGTTGCATTCTTCCTCACCAAGCCGCGAAAAAGCGCGGGCTGTATCGCCGGGCGGAAGTTCCTTCAGAAAAGCCAGCAGCGCATCTTTGTCACCCACAAGAAGGTGGTCACGAATGGCTTCCCACGGATTTACATTCAGTTCAGGCATAGGATCCCTTTAGGTTATGGCAAAATAGGCAGAACGAACAACATAGCAGAAAAGTCAAACGGCGCCATTGTGAAGCATGAAGTAATTTGGTGTTATGTGAAAATTTATGGGTTAAACGAGATTGCTTTGTATCTCGCAATGACGGTAACGGTTGTCTTTGCGCACTTTAGCTTCTTTTTTTCACAGCCTCTCATTTATAAGTCAATAATCATAACACCATTACCCATGCGTCCATTATAGCATGTATGGAAAGAACAGCCCAAAAAATGAAGAACGTGCTTGAATTACAGGAAAGATTACTTATTCTTCGGCCCAGTTGCGGCTGCGGCCAAGGGCTTTGCGCCATCCTGTGCGAAGTGCCGTACGGGCGTTGGCGTCAAGGGTTGGACTGAAAAGCCTGTCCACTTGCCATTGCGTTTCAATCTCATCGAAACTGTCCCAATAGCCTACAGCAAGTCCAGCCAGGTAGGCAGCGCCGAGCGCGGTGGTTTCGAGCACCTGTGGTCGCACAACGGGCACATTAAGGATATCGGTTTGAAACTGCATCAGCAGGTTGTTGATGGCCGCGCCTCCGTCAACGCGCAATTCAGTGGCGGCAACCCCCGAATCGGCGACCATGGATTCCAGCACATCTGCCACTTGATACGCAATACCTTCCAAAGCGGCAAGGGCAATGTGCCCTGCATTGATCCCACGAGTCAGTCCGGCGATGATGCCCCTGGCATGTGGGTCCCAGTGGGGCGCGCCAAGTCCTGCAAAAGCAGGCACAATGTAGACGCCGCCGTTGTCTTTTACTGAAGCGGCCAGCGTTTCAATTTCAGCTGCGGATTTGATAATGCCCAAGCCGTCACGCAGCCATTGTACCAGTGCTCCTGCGATAAACACACTACCTTCCAAAGCATATTCGGTTTTACCGTTAATTTTCCACGCCACCGTGGTGAGAAGATTATTATTGGAAAGGACTTTCTTTTCGCCGGTATGGAGCAGCATGAAACAGCCGGTTCCATAGGTATTTTTTACCATGCCGGGTCGGATACACATTTGCCCAAAGAGGGCAGCCTGTTGGTCGCCTGCAATTCCGGCAATGGGAATGGTGTTCTCAAAAAGCCCGGGCGCCGTGTTGCCGTAACGTGTGCTTGATGGCTTTACTTCCGGCATCATGGATTTTGGGATATCCAGCAGACTTAGTAGTTCATCGTCCCATTCGCCGCTTTCCAAATTATAGAGCAGCGTGCGTGAGGCGTTGCTTGCATCAGTGATGTGGCATTTCCCGCCGGTCAGATTCCATAAGAGCCAGGTATCCACGGTGCCAAAAGCGAGTTCGCCTCGTTCTGCAGATTCGCGTGTTTCTGGCACATTGTCCAGAATCCATCTTATTTTGGTGCCCGAGAAATACGGATCAAGCAGAAGGCCGGTCTTAGCGCGGAAAAGCGGCTCATGACCTGCCGCGCGGAGAGACTCACAGATGCCCGCCGTGCGCCTGTCCTGCCAGACAATGGCGTTGCAGACAGGCGCACCGGTAATCTTGTTCCAGACCAGCGTGGTTTCCCGCTGATTGGTAATGCCGATAGCAGCAACCTCATTTGCTGAGACGCCTGCGTTTTTCAATACCGCCGTGGCAACCCGCAATTGAGAGTTCCAAATATCCTCGGGGCGATGCTCCACCCAGCTGGCTTGTGGAAATATCTGTTCAAACTCTTCCTGTGCAACAGCAACAATTTGGCCGCCGTGATTAAAGAGAATAGCCCGGGAACTGGTAGTCCCCTGATCCAACGCCAGAATATATGCCATGACCAGAATCCCTTTCATTAGGTTGTGAATCTTATAGTAGCATAACACTAAAGCCCTGATACGAGGCAAGAAAAAGGGTAAAGGATGGAAGGAAGACATGCAGTTTCTATCGGTTGCAAATATCGTCTATCAGGGATTTCTGGTCTTCAACGTCTGTCATAATTGCAACGGAAAGGGTCTGGTCGCCGCAGGCCACAGCGCGGGTGTGGATGAGTACCTGCCGATAGGTGCCGCTGTGGTGGCGGAGCTTCGCTGTGATGGCTTCAAGTTTATCGCAAGTTCTTATGCTATCGAAGGTACTGCTTACCATTTCCATGGAAGATTCATCATGCAGTTCTGTAAATTTCATGGTGCGCAGTATTTCAACATTGATGCCCACATATTCAGAAGCACGTCTGTTGGCGTCAATAAGCATTCCGGTTGTGGAGTCCGCAACGAATATCGGTGCTGGCGAAGTCTCGAAAAGATTGTGATATAGATGTTCGCGCCGCTCTAAATCGGCCTTTAGTTTTTTGTGGGCACTCACATTTTGGGCAATGCCGAAGACCCGAATTATTCTCCCAGTATCGTCTTTTTCAAGGCGGATACGTACCATAAAATATGCCAGGGCGCCGTCACCTAATCGGATTGCGACCTCAAAGGAACGAAGTGCCTTCGGGTCAGCATTGGGCACATTTGCCATACAGGCCGCCAGTGGCGGGGTAGTGGAATCGGCGAAAAAACGCTTTTGAAACAGGGCCGCCTTAAGGCGATAGCCACCTTGCTCTGCTTCGGTGGTATGAAGAATATCATAACCTGCATCATCAAAGATGAACTCACCGCTGGAAAGGTCAAACTCCCAGTAGGCCATTTGCCCGATAGACATCGCTTCCGCAAGATAAGACTTTTGCTGTTCCAATTCTTTTGATCGCGCGGCAACACGTTGTTCAAGGGCTTGATTCAGATCGAGAATCTCTATATCTCTCTCTTTTTGTTCTGTAACATCGCGTGCTATACCTATGCTGATATTATGTTCGGGGAGTGGTACCAGAAGGCATGAGAGCCAGCGATAGGAACCATCTTTGCACAAGGCCCGCTGTTCAAGAAGGGGAGGCGACTCTCCCTTAGCAAGTGCATAAAGTGTTTGCGCGCCCTTAACTAAGTCGTCAGGATGGGTGAAAGAAATTGCGGGCTTCCCTGTCATCTCAGATGTGGACCAGCCAAGAGAATGCTGCCAGGCCGGATTGACATGAAGTAATGTGCCATTCTGATCAAGAATGGCATGCAAATCCCTTGAATAATGAAAGAAAAGAGCGTGCTCATCCTCGGCTTGTTTCATTCTGTTGATGTCCTGCAAAATACCAATCATGCGAAGCGGTTTTTGTTCTTCGTCATGTTCTGTAATCCGGCCACGTAACGCCACCCACTTCCATGCGCAGGTGTGGGATATAACGCGCAGTTGAATATCTACAATTGGCACATCACCCTCAATGTGCGCATCAAAAGCATTTTCAACGGCCGTACGATCATCCTGGTAAATGAATTTATAAAGGTCATCAACTTTGATGGAATTTGAAGTGTAGGCATCGCCAAGTATTTCAACAATTCGCGAACTAAAGTTAAACCGACCTGCAGGTATATTGTACTCCCACCATGCCATATCGGCTCCCCAGAAGGCCAACGCCTGTCGCTCCTGGCTTTCCCGAAAGGTCTTTTCCATGCGTTCGCGCTCATGTATCTCATTATGAAGTGCGCGTATTTGTTCTTCGGCACGGCGTTCAATCTGGTCGGCAAGGGTGGCGACCCGCTCTGCTATGCGTTCCTCAACAACAGAATCGCATACCGCAAAAATGCAGCGCCTGTTACCGTCTATGGCTGAAAGTTCAGCAAGCCAGTAAAAAGAAACCGGAACCGTGGAACCATTTGGACGAAGGAGCGAAAGAGAAAGACTTTTTCCGTTTTTTTCATTGAATAACGCACGATAGGAGTCGAAGTATACTTGATGTGAGGAAGGAGCGAGCATATTGATGAAAGTGCTTCCTCGGTGTTTGTTTTCGGGACATTGAAGTAAATTTGCCAACGCGGCATTTATTTTAAGTACGAGCCCTGATTCCTGCAGTATGATATGCGCGTGGGGCGATGCTGCTATAAATTGGATAAGAAGACTGCTTTCACTTTCACTGAGGGGAGAAGGCGGATCGTTTTTCTTTCGTGCTTTATCTACCATTTACTCAAAAACTACCTGTGTTGGATATGCTTGCAAAAACTATCATCGTTCTCCCAAAACAATTACATTGCCATCGTCATTCCAGTTTCGAGGTTGTAAGACAGGAAGACACCGAGTTAAGAGTGATTACTTATCCTAACATGTATGAGCAAATAAAAACAAACGCGCCTTGATATGTTATACCTTTGCGGACGATGTCGTGGAAAATGATGCTGATTCACCGCACGTTTTTCATTTGCCTGCTCATTTCGCGATCTGCTTCCCGCTGTTGAACGGTGGCGCGCTTATCATAGGTGTGTTTCCCCTTGCACAGGCCTATTTCAATTTTTAGTTTCCCCTTTTTGAAATAGGCACATAGAGGGACAACGGTTAGCCCTTTTTCTTCAACACGCCGCTGCAGCTTCGCAATCTCACGGCTATGCAGCAACAACCTGCGGGGCCGTTCGGGCGGGTGGTTATTGATGTTGCCTTGTTCGTACGGGCTGATTCGTGCGCCCACCAGCCATGCCTCTCCCTTTTCAAAGTTCACATACGATTCTTTGAGGCTGATGGCGCTTTTCATGCGTATAGACTTGATTTCAGTTCCTCGCAGCGAAATGCCAGCCTCCAGTTTTTCGAGTACAAAATAGTCGTGCCAAGCGGTTCTGTTTTTGACGACAATTTTAATGCCATCGTTCGCTGCGCCGTCCTTACTCATTGGGAACTCCGCTTTCTGATTCTGGTTCAGCAGTGGCAGCCGAAGGCTGAGCCATGACAAGTTTCATGTTTATTTGCAGTTGTCCTTTGTCGCAGGCGGCCAGAAGTACAACACTATCCACTGCCGATGTGGTTGCGATCAGGGGGGAGGCTATTGCTTCGATGGAGGATTCCGTGTGGCCGCGCAGCATACCCGAAAAGGCAAGTTCCCGTGCCGCATCCAGACATGCCGTTGCGATGGGCGAAGGTTTCAATTGCACATACACATTTCCGGGTTGGGGGTAACTTTCGGAAAGTTGGGTGGATTCAATTAACTCGCGGCCCAGTTTTGCGCTGGAACTGAAAAGGAGGCCGCGACCGTAGCTAACCACGGCAGGTTCAAAGTTTTCTCCTCCGATGACTGGCGAATAGGCCATCAGAATATCCTTATCCAAGCGTAATGTCAGATCTACTTCGCTCCGTACTTCAGTGGAAGGGGTAATCCGTTCAAACAGTGCCAATACGTTGTCTGTATCTACTTCGAATGTGGCCGCAAGTAACGGGGCGGGCAGCATCTCGTAAGGGTCAATGCCAAACCAGCCAATGCGAGTTCGTGCGCCCGTAATGCGAACGGCCTCCCGGAAAAGTGACGGTGCATCCGCAATAGGAGGCGATATGTCCACATCAGAAGTGTCGGGTGCGATCATTTGAAAAATGCCATCAAGACCGGGAAAGGAGGGGCTCATTTCCTGGAGTACTGCAAGGAGAGGCGCACCAAGGTTAATGCTAGCTGAAGCCATGCTGGTGAAGGGGGTTGGTAATTGCTGTGGCGTCATGGTTGCAAGAACCGGGGCATATTGCCTCATAAAGGTATCAGAAAACGTACCGTTAAGGGACAGCAGGGATGTGCCTTCTTCTAACATTATCGCCATGCTCAGTTCTTCGAAAGGTTTAACGGCGAAAGGCCATGCCTCGTTCTGCAAACAGACAAATACGTCAGCACTTTTGGATTGATGAAAACTCTCCTGAAACCGATCGGCAGGCAAAGAATCGTCTGGACTTAGCGTGAGGGCATGTATAAGGCTTTTTCGTGAAGGGGAAATGAGCAACACCCTTCCCCGAACGGCATAATACAGCCCGGCATCCTGAATGTGGCGAAGATGGAGGCCGCCTGCGAAATCGGGTTCTATGCGCGCGAAAAAGCGCATGATACGTTCCGTAAGGCAGCCGATGCGGCTCATATTAGTGGTGACAACGACTTCATCCATGCGATCATAGGCTGGACTGTAGATGTGGCACAAGTCTGCACTCAAATTGTTGATCAGCCATTCGGGAACGGGCAGATCGGCGGAAAGTTGTTCCAACAGGCGCCGTGTGTCCGAGGATTCAGGAACAAGACTCTGCAGACTGCTTTCCATTATTTTCAATCGCTTGGCGGTGATATCATGGATATAAATTTCAACAGGGGCGTCCGCAGGGATAAAGCCTTCTCTTTCGTAATTATCCCTTGTAAGCCATATTCCTGTAATCAGCAGAATAACCAATAATGGCAGGGTAAATTTGGCAATACCCGTGCCACGCCGGCGCAAATCACGCCTTCGTTTACGTGGATTGCCACCCCAGGTATAATTGCGAACAACTTCACTCATGGGATAATGCTCCTTTCAGTGGAATTGTCACAAATTGTCCGGGGGTAAAATCAATGCCGGGCAAGGCGACTCTCATATCCTGGTTTTGGGGATCAAACACCACGCTGTGGCGCGTGTAGTCGTTCCAGATGGCGCTCATGGGCGATGGTGCAGACGCTGTTGTCGGTGATGTGGTCAGGAGAGACTCAATATCCTGTCTGCCAATTTGTTCCATCGGTTCAAAGTAAGCGGCTGCTTGTCCATAACGAGTGCGTTCGTTTTCGCTTGCATCAGGATCGTCCACTTTCATCCCCAGCAATAGCCCGTTTGTTTCTTCACGGATGTATATTTTTTCACCAAACTCAACTATAGCGGCGCGGGGTTTCCCTTCAGCATAGCCCGCGATCAATACATGTACTCCGGAAATATACGTACACTGCCGTAACTGTTCCAAGGCGTTGACATACGTGTCCGTAAACTGCAGAATATCACGAAGAATAAATTCAATGGGTGCTTTTTCAGGACGATTCGCCGTCGCATTTTCAAGGGTTTGGACACACAGCACCAGACCAGCATCATTCATAGCGGTAAACACGCCGGTGTTCCAGGAAAACCCGACCTGGACAAAGGAATTGCCGTTATCTGGAGAGGTACGGGTGATAATGGCTTCTTCGTCAAAGGGCCAGTCCAGGTTGCGGCCCACAAGCAGATCAGCATCGCCGGCGCGCTCTCCCACTACGGCAAACATGGTGCAAAGAGCATTGGAAAACAGGACGGATTTGTCGTCTATGCGGTCGTATAAGGGCCCTTGCTGCAACAGCACGTACGCGTCGAAGGGAAGGCGCGCCCCATCGGCCATGCCTTCCATCTCGCGTATAATATCAAGATTAAGCCCCTGCAACAGGGATCGGGAACCCATGCCCAGCACCGGCAATGCCAGGGACGTGGCGTTAATGAACGAGGGCACATAACTGAACATACCACTTTTGGGCTGCCATGCTCCCGATTCAATGGGGGCGAGCACGCGCTCTTTGTAACGACTCTGAATATCTGCGCCGAAGAGTTCACCCCGTTGCTTTCCGATTTCATAAGGTGAACCGGTGAGATCAAGAATGCCGCCACCGTCAATATCCTGCAGATTTATGGCAGGTACGGTTTCAACGGTTTCTTCCACATCTGCTTCAGGGGCAGTACGCTGCATCATGGCTTCAAACTGCGCATAAAACCAGTCCGCTGTGCCCGGCCCGAAAAAGGTGGAACACGACTCGTAGGTTGGATCGGGATATAGATGACGGGGGGCAAAGTACATAAGGTGGTTGTTGGTCAGGCCAACAGAAAAGTGGGCGGCATAGCCCCTTGCCAGGGCGCGTTTTCGCATTTCCAACGCCAGTTCAACACAGGCCTCGCCCGGAAAGAAATTGACCAGCAGATCGTTGATTTCCAGGGCCTGTAGAAAAACCTGCTCTGGTAGCACGCTGTTGAGCAAGGTCAGTGGAAGACGTGCATTCGTGTGGGTAAGGCGTAATTGCACCTCGCTGAACGCAATGGTGTTGGCAATCTCATGGGCGCGACGCGCCAGCAGCCGTCCGACAGACTCGGTGCGTTCCCATCCGGATTTATTTTCGGGATTCCCAATGGTCTGGTTGCCCTGGGCACCGTTCAGAAAAATTGGAACACATTCGGGGCCCAACAGTTCTTCCATCTCAAGATAATAAAAGCCTGGGTAGTCGGCGGAAAAGGAAAAGAGGTCTTCACCGCCGATAGAAGTGGGATGGGCGGCAAAGTTGGTAATAATAGAGATGGGATTGCCGTCGGCGTCTTCGACGCTGATGACGCCAACCTGGTTGTCCACGGGGCCATCGGAATAACGACGGTTGACGGACAAGCCTTCCTGTTTTCCTGCAGAATATCCCAACGCCGCCCGTTTTCGTTTTTCGTAGGCATTGCGCATGGCGTCCACAATGCCCCGGGCGGTATGCTCCAGTACCTCGGGCATGTAGCGGCCTGAAACAAAGCGGATGAGTATATTTCGGGTGGTGGCGCCCTGGGAACTGTGGGTATGGGTTGCCGTGAGGATAATGTTTTCCGGCGGCACAATCTCTGTTGCCAGTTCCAGGACACGGGCGCGCAGTTCAGGCATAATGCCGATCATGTCCACACTCACCAGAAAAAGGCGCGTTTCGCCGTCGTCCAGATATAATGCGCGCGCCCAGATGGGATCGTGTACGGCGGTGGAGTCCCGCCCCATACGGGCGCCATACCCGCTGAGCGGCGTGCCCACAGGGGCCGTAATGTCAATCTTTGCCGCTCCCGCTTCCAGGGCATCAGCGGTGATGCCGACTGTCAGCAACAGGACAGTAAAAAGTATGATGAATCTCATGGTGCTCCTTGATTAAAGTCTGATCGAATGAATAACAACGGATTCATGGGACTTATGCGAATTATGGGATGTATAGGAAATAAGCGTTACGCTATCCTACAGATTGTTTATCCCATAAATCCTATAGGTCTCATAACTCCCATTCAGTATTTCCGTGCTAATACCTTCTTCAGCGCAGCAACAACTTCGCTCACATGCTTGTCGCTCAACTGCGGGTGCAACGGCAGCGATAGGATATCGTTGGATGCCTGTGTCGCCACGGGATACTCCTCCGGCTGCATTCCCAGGGTTTCCTGATAATATCGGTGCAGATGCAGCCCGTAGAAATGGACGCCGGTGCCGATATTTTCACGGCGTAGTTCATGGGCAATCTCGTTGCGCGTTCTACCTAGTTTATCCAGTTTCAGCCTTATTATAAACAAATGCCAAGCATGTTCTACATCTTTTGACACGGGCAGCAGATCAATTTCGTCTATATCCGACAATACGGCACGGTACATGTTGGCCATACGGGCGCGTGCCGCCTTGAACATGCGGAACTTTTTCATCTGAGCAATGCCCATGGCGGCGTTCACATTGCCCAGCGCATATTTATAGCCGGGCACCACCACTTCGGCAGGGGCTGAGACAGCGCTCCGTCCATAACGGTCCCAGGCATTGATCGTCATGCCATTTGCCGCAAGCAACCGCAATCGGTCGGCTGTGTCCGCGTCAGGCACCGTCACCATGCCGCCTTCCATGGTGGTGATGTTTTTAATGGCGTAGAAACTGAAGCAGGCCAGTCCATCGCCGCCGACGGGCACGCCTTTATAGGAAGCGCCAAAGGCATGGGCGGCGTCTTCAACCACGGGGATGTTATGCTTTGCGGCAATGGCGCGGATGGCGTCCATGTTGCAGGGGTGTCCGGCTATATGCACGGGCATAATAACCTTCGTACGCGGCGTGATGGCCGCCTCCAGCAGGTCGGGATTCATGTTCAACGTGTGGGGTTCCACATCCACAAAACGGACAACCGCGCCCATGTTGAGGATGGTGTTGCCCGTGGACGCCCAGGTGATGGGGGAGGTGATGACCTCGTCGCCGGGGCCGACGCCCAGGGCCACCAGGCAAAGGTGCAGCGCCGCCGTGCAGGAACATACGCCGATGGCATGGGGCGCGGCAACGGTTTCGGCAAACAACTGCTCGAAGGTTTTCACCTGCGGACCCGAAGTCAGCCAGCCGGTGCGCAACACCTCGATAACGGCCCGTTCTTCTTCCTCGCCCAGTCCTGGACGGCTCAAGGGGATGAACCGCGTCGCGACCGGTTCGCCGCCTTCATCCACAGGCAGGGCGCGCAGCCGCTTCATGCGGTCTACATTAAAATAGGCCTCCGCAAAAGGATTGAGGGTAGTATCGGCAAGCAATTGCTGTACTTCCGTAACTCCTGTTTGGACATCATACGCACAGGAAAATCCCAAGCGGTCGGCAATCTTGGAAAAACTTACATGATAATTGCGGAGGTCATCGTCGTCTTTCGCCACCTCCACCGTCACATCGCCCACCTGTGCCGCCACCTTATTGGCAAGGTCAAGAATGCTGATATTTTTGGCGTCATCACCCACATTGAAAATTTCACCTGCAACATTGGACACAGGCGCATCCGCAAAGGCAAGCAAGGCTTTCGCCGCGTCACGAACATGGATAAAGGGACGCCACTGGTTGCCGCCGCCGCGCACCATAATACGCTTTTGGCGCACCGCCGTGGCTGTCATCTGATTGATGGCCAGGTCAAAACGCATCCGCCGGGAACACCCGAACAGCGTGCCCAGCCGGGCAATGACGGGTTCAAAGGTGGGGGAGACCATGGACAGCAGCGACTGTTCCGCTTCAAGTTTGCTCCTGGAAAACACCGACACCGGATTTGCCGGACTTTCCTCGTCCAGAATCTGAAATACGCCCTGGCCATATACCGCGCAGGTGGACGCGAACACAAAACGCTTCACGCCTGCCTGGATGGCATGTTTCGCCAGTTCCCGCGTGCTTTCCACATTCACGTCATAAGTCATATCCTCATCCAGCACGCACGTCGGATCGTTCGACAACCCGGCAAGATGAATCACCGCGTCAATACCGGTAAAAAGCCCATCCACTTCCTGCAATCGCCGGATATCCCCGTGAACAAGTTCCAACGCCGCCGCGTCATGAGGATAATCAAACAACGCTTCCGGCTGCATATCTTCCGGCAGAAAACAAAACCGGTCGAAAACACGGACACTATGCCCCGCGTCAAGTGCCGCAGCCGTCACCCAATTGCCCAGGTAACCGCCACCGCCTGTAATAAGAATTCGCATGTGTAAGTAAGACTCCAGAGAAAGGATTGTATTTGCGCGTAAAACAATAGAATACCACAGCAACACGTAGCGTTGCACAAGCCGGGTTGTCCGCTGATTCACGCTGATAAGTTTTAACGCAAGGACGCCAAGGCGCGGAGGCTCAGGAGTATTTAACCACATAGAACGCATAGAACACAGAAAAAAACAGGTGGTACTGGATTCCGGTCTTTGGCTATAGCAAGGGAGCCGCCAAAACCGGAATGACGGGGATGGAATTAATTGACAATGGATAATTG
>CAZBNU010000051.1:0-22244 GCA_964493075.1 uncultured Nitrospirales bacterium
GTTCAATATCCCGAATCCGTCCGTCAACCCGTGCAAGACAGGCCATCAATTCCAATAGCGCCTGTTTCTCCTCACGACTAAGTCTTTCAATCATAATTACTTCCTCTATTTTTCAAATAATCACCAGTTTTAAACGCCCGTTTTCCGATTGCCCTTTCCAAGAACTTTGGAAGCGACTGCGACTCCTATAGTTGTTACGCCAACAAGCACAATCGTCGCGCCTATTCGCAAATATGACTTGACCTGTTCGCTTTCCGGCCTTCCTGTTTTGCAATACGTTGCAAAGTGTTCGCAATTTTTATATAACAAACTATAGCCATCCTGTTCCAAACATGCCTCCGCATTTTTTGCAGTTTCACACTGAGGCAACAGGTCAATGCCATCACCATATTCAACAAGAACTTTCTCGCCGCCTTGGAGAAATTCTGTCATGGTGGTACGACAAACCCGCGCATCTTTGCGACGCAACGGCTCCCCGGCAAGATGTATTACCGTCGCATCACCCATATCAATGCCATGGTGATAATACAAGCCATGCCAGCGCTTTACCATGATATGATCGCCACAAGCCATAAATAAAACCTTGCGTTATAACGTGCATAATTCCCACAACCCAGTTGTGCAGTTGTAGACACACTAACATAGTGCCCATGGGTAAGGAGTATATCATGCCTCAATATAGCATTTCCTATAAGGAAACGAATCATACTAATACTTTTATATCTATCATAATTTATATTCTGTGCGCATATATACTGTAACATTTTCCAAACATCATTGTATTGTACTTGACACAGAGAGATGCATCCATATGATGTATCTTGCAGTGGGTGTGTTTTTTATTGGAATGCAAAAAGTTGATTCAAGATAACAGGAATCTATGAAATGAGTCGTAAACTTGATGCGATCACCGTGCAATACGCAAAATGGCTTCTGTCACACCGCATACTTGCTATTGGCATTACGCTCATGGTTGTGGCGCTATGCGCAGCGGGGCTTCATAACTTTGTGCTGAACAACGACTATGGGGCTTTTTTCGATCATGATGATCCTCGCATGAAGGCTTATGAAGATACCCAGGAGATGTACTCCAAGGACGACACCGTATTTTTCGTTGTAACGGCCAACAACGGCAATGTTTTCGACCGGCAGGTTCTGGAAGCCATTGAATACCTCAGCGAGGAAGCATGGAAACTACCCCACGCCACCCGCGTTGACTCCCTCACGACCTATCAACATGCCTGGTCGGAAGAAGACGATCTGATGGTGAGCGCATTGGTAGAATCGCCATCAACCATGAGCGATGCTGATCTTGCCAAAGCACGTGAAATTGCCTATGCCGAGCCCCTGCTGCAAAACCGGCTGGTCAAAGAGGGCAGCCCGGTGACCGGCGTAAATGTTACCATTAACATACCAAAGGAGCTGCCACGCGCCTCCATAGGCATCACCGAAGCGGCGGAAAAACTCATGGCGGAAACTGCCGAACGCTTTCCCGCTGTCTCTCTCAAACTCACCGGAATAATACCGCTGAACAACGCATTTTTGGTGGTCGCGCTGTTTGACGTATCCTACCTCGTTCCGATTATGTTGCTCATCATCGTAGTAACCATGGCATTTTTGCTGAAATCAATGACCCTCATGCTGGCAACTGTGGTGGTGGTCGTATTTTCCGCCTTCTCTGCGCTGGGCATTCTTTCCTGGCTGAACTATGAAACTGCTGGTCCCCTCGCCATGCTTCCCCTGATTGTAATGACCCTCGCAGTAGCAAACTGCATTCATATTCTGGTCAGCATTCAGGCTATCATGCGCAAAGGTGAGGAAAAGATGAACGCCATTGTAGAAAGCATTCGCATCAACATGGTGCCCGTGTTCATCACCAGCCTGACTACCGCTATCGGTTTTCTTTGCATGATCGTAACACCGGTGCCGCCACTACACGATCTGGGCATATTCACCGCCGTGGGCGTATTGTTCTCTTTCTGGCTGTCCATATTCTTCCTGCCCGTTATTGTTTCAATGCTTCCGTTCCGGGTTCCGCAGATGTCCGCCAAAGAGAAAGTTCGTACCCCGATGGAATACCTGGGCGAGTTTGTCATCGCTAACAAGGGTGTTATATGCATCAGCCTGACAGTTATTACCCTTCTGATTGCCATGAATATCTCGTCTATCCGGATAAACAATCAGTTTGTGGAATGGTTTGAAAAGGGATTTCCAATCCGGCAGGATACGGAATATGCAATGGACAACCTGACCGGTATTTACCAATTGATTTTCAATGTTCCGGCAAAAGAAAGCGGCGGCATGAACGAACCGGAATATCTCGCTCATCTGGACAACTTCTCGGAATGGCTGCGGGATCAGGAGGGTGTCGTGCATGTAAGTAGCATCGCCAGCACGATGAAAAGGCTTAATCGCGCCATGCACGGTGATGACCCCGCCATGTATAAAATCCCGGAATCACGGGAAATGGCAGCCCAATACCTGCTGTTGTACGAAATGTCGCTGCCTGCGGGCATTGCGCTTAACACAGAGGTGAACATAGACAAATCTGCTTCGCGGATGGTGGTGACCACCAGCAACCTGCGATCCGAAGAAATGTCGCGGCTTATATCAAAGATTGAATCGTGGGAGCAGCAGAATCTGCCGGAGTACATGTTTTCCCCCACACTGGGACCTGCTGTGATGATGGCTGAAGTAGCACGCACCATGATGGAATCCATGATGTACAGTGCGCCCCTTGCGCTGTTATTGGTATCCATTGCGCTGATGATTGCCCTTCGCAGTTTCCGCTATGGCCTTATCAGTCTTGTCCCGAATCTTATGCCTCTTGCGGTGGGCTTCGGCATCTGGGGATTGCTGGGAAAAGAAATGAACTTTAGCATGACCACCATTATCGCCATGAGCGTGGGTATCGTAGTGGACGACACTGTACACTTTATGTCAAAATACCTGCGGGCACGACGCGAATACGGCCTCTCACCGGAAGATGGCGTTCGATATGCCTTCTCATCCGTCGGCAAGGCCATGTGGGTAACCTCGTTCATTCTTGTGGCAGGTTTCTCCATCATGACAATTTCGCCAATGATGTACTCTGATAACATGGGAATGCTTACCAGTTTTATCATCATTGCGGCCCTCGTCGGTGACTTTATGTTGCTGCCGTCGATCCTGATTTATACGGACTGCCAGCACGAAAGTGAACATGCAACTCTCAAGGAAGTACAACATGAAGAGAAAGTTATTGCTGTTGAGGCGTAACCTTGCAGTTTTTTCAATTCTGATTTGCCTGTTGACAGGCGTGGTTTTCGGTGATGATTTGTCTCCCGAAGAACGGGGACTACAGATTGCCAAAGATGCCTTTCAGCGGGATACGGGATATGGCGACAGCGATTCCGAACTGTCCATGGTGTTGCGCCTTGGATCGGGACAGGAAGCCAAACGAGAACTTAGAATTCGCACGCTGGAGATTTCTGAGACCGAAACACGGGCCATGGTCATTTTTGACACCCCCGCAGACGTACGCGGCACGGCCTTACTTACCCACTCCTTTACCGATAAGGACGACTCACAATGGCTTTACCTGCCGGAAATCAAACGCGAAAAACGGATTTCCGGCGGAGGACGCTCCGGCCCATTCATGGGCAGTGAGTTTTCCTTTGAAGATATGAGCTCCCAACGGGTGGAAAAATTTACCTATAAGTATATGGGGGACGAAACCCTCAATGACATGGTATGCCATATTCTTGAGCGTTATCCAACCGATAAGGGTTCCGGCTACACCAAGCAGGTGGCATGGCTGGATACGGAACACCTGCGCGTCCACAAGGTGGATTATTATGACCGACGCGGCGAACTCCTGAAGACGCTTACCGCCACCGGTTACGAGCAACACGACGAAAAATTCTGGCGGCCCACTACCATGGAAATGCTTAACCATCAAACGGGACGCAGCACTTTGCTCGAATGGAAGAACACCAAGTTCAATAATAATTTTACGGCGCGTGAATTTGAGCCTAATGCCCTGCGTAACGCCCGCTGATATTCCCCATTAACCTGCAGAGGGCATTCATGAAAAGGCATTCACTTACCGTTATCTTGCTTGCAGCCATGCCGCTGCTGTTCTCCCTTTCCGATGCAACAGCAGGAGATTTCAAGGGCAACATCACAGCAGAAACCCGACTCTTTCCAGTCGCCCCGCTGTATCCAGAGCAACACGGTCATAACCTCTCCCTTTCCTTCCAGGGCGAGTACCACCACGAGTGGCCTGACCGAAGTGAATATCTCGTATTCTCACCTTTCCTGCGTTTAGACCAGCACGACAGCCACCGCACCCATGCAGACATCCGGGAACTATACTGGCATAAAAGCGCTGTCGACTGGGAATTGCGTCTGGGAATTTGCAAGGTATTCTGGGGCGTCACTGAATCACAGCATCTGGTGGATATCATTAACCAGACCGACATGGCGGAAGGATTGCTCACCAGCGCAAAACTTGGCCAGCCGATGGTAAATTTCTCCTGGATACAGAACTGGGGCACCCTTGATTTTTACGCCATGCCTTACTTCAGAGAAGGCACGTTCACAGGAAGGCATGGACGTTTCAGGGCGCCCATATCTATTACCTGCGGTGATGCAGAATACGAATCAGGTGCGGAAGAATGGCATCCTGATTTCGCGGTACGGTACTCCCATTACTTTGGCAACCTTGATCTTGGCTTGTCCCATTTTTCCGGTACCAGCCGGGACCCACGATTCCTGGTAGAGGCATACGGCATTACCGTTTCCCCGGAATCACAATGGATAAATCTCACTGGTACGCGGATCAACTCGCCGATTATCGGACTGCTCTCCAAAATCCCGAATGCACGGCTAATTCCCTATTATGACCAGATAGAACAGACGGGTCTTGACCTGCAATATATTTTGGGCGACTGGACGCTCAAACTGGAGGCCATCCACCGCAGTGGTCAGAATCGTACCTTTACCGCCGCAACCGGTGGTGTGGAATACACCTTCTTTTCCGTCTTTAAGAGCGCGTTGGACGTTACGGGAATTCTGGAATACATGTGGGATAGTCGAGGCAGCAAGACCTTGAATCCCCTGCAGAACGATATCTTCTGCGGCGCCCGCATCAATTTCAATGATGTGCGAGGAACCAGCATCACCACCGGCGCTATTGTGGATGCTGGCACAGGTGCAACAGCCTGGGGTGTGGAAGCATCACGGCGACTGGGGGAAAACTGGAAAATCAGTCTTGAAGCAACCCTCTTTGCGAATATCCCCGCCGACGATCTCTTCACAACCGTGCGCAAAGACGATTACATTCAAACAGAACTTACCTGGTATTTTTAAACACAACGCAAAGCCGTTAACACTCAACTGGACAACAAAAAACGCAACAGATTTTTCATCTGCTGCGTTGTCTTTTTTTTAATCAGGGGAGTAAGAAAATGGAACTACATTTCTTCCAATATGGCACGGGCAACTGCCTTCGCCAGTCGGCGGCGACGCTGATCAGAGGGCTTCTCAAAATGCTGCACCTCTTTAAGCCGCTGCATGAGTCCTTCTTTATTGCACTTCTTCTTGAAGCGACGCAATGCCTTTTCAAAAGGCTCGTCAGACTTGACACGAACTTTCGTCACGCGAATACAACCTCCCCTCTGCAATAATATACGGCGCATCCAAAAAAGCAACGCCGGTTGGGGTTTTCAATAAACATTTAATTTTAGTTCCTTGGGGAAACATAAACAAAATACACGCTAATACACAGGACAGCTATTGTAACAAACAGACGCGGAAGGTGTCAAAAAAAATGTAACCGTCCCAGAGTAAGGGTGGGTGAACAGCAGCGAAAACCACCGTTTACGACAGATGATGCCGCTACCGTAGTTTGCTTTCATGCCGTTATTCATTTACTATAAACAGACATGAACAATAGTGCGTTTTTTGGAGATGTGCTATCTAATACTGAGGCTCGCCCACAGCGTGGCGGTGTATTGGCGGGTTTTGTACAATGCCACAAAGAACAAGGAGGAGTGAGGTTATGCGTCGTTTATTTACTTGTTTCCATGCTTTTCTGACCGTAACTATTGCGATCGTGCTACCTGTTTACTGGACTGTACTAATTCTCTTTGGTAGGGGTTCGGGATATTTTCGGGGGGTACGTCTGGGGCCTATTGCCTATGGCACAGAAAATCTGATGCTGTTCACGCTTATCCTGGGACCCACTGCACTTTTTAGTTTTTTTTATATACTGCGACGAACCTCCAGGGATGGACAGCGGCTTATATGGTGGCGCAGCCTGCCTTTTATGAGTAACTGGTATGCCGCACAAACAACGGTAGCACTGGCCGTATTGTTGGGTTTTGGAGTGCCCTGGTCAAGCGTTATATCCACAAATTGGATTGAGACCATTTCCAATCTATCTCAGGGGAAGCAGCAACCCACACCCCCTTCTGACGAAAGCCTGAAATATCCCGATTTGCCGCTGACGACTTTCGACCCCCATGACTGGAGCATAAATGATATTAATGGCAACACAGTTCCCATGACGGAATTCAAGGGCAAGGCTGTGTTCCTGAATTTCTGGGCGACTTGGTGTGGCTACTGCATTTACGAGTTCCCGAACATCCAGAAACTGTACGATGCTGTGAAGGATACGCCAAACCTGGCATTTATTTTTCTGTCCCCAGAAGACCCCGAAGTGGTAAAAAAATGGGCAGAAACACAGGAATACACCTTCCCGATCTACACCATTTCCCGGACAGACCTGCCAGCGGAATTTACACCAAGCGGATTCCCGACCACCTTCATGCTTGCTCCCGATGGACGCATCGCCTTCCGCCATTCCGGGTTTGCCGCCTGGGACGGCGAGAAAACACAGACCTTCCTGAAAGCACTGGCTGAAACCGCTGCTGCAGAACAGGAAATGCCAAACCAGCCCGAACAAACCAATTCACCCGATATGTCCAATCCGTCCGATCCGTCCAATCCCCCACAGTAGCCGCCAAACCAACCCAGGAGGGACTATGACTTTCAGCACACAAAAACATTGGCGGATTATTGCGATCACACTGCTCTGCGCAGGTCTCGCCCTTTTATCCCGCGCCGAAGATGCCATCCCCGTTCCCACCATCATTGAACAGTTTCCCAGCACGATACATGTGGACCTGAAGCAGAATATGCTCGCCTTTGCCACGGGCAACAAGGTATACGTCTACGACCTGGAAACAGGACAGCAACTTTGGTGGAAACCCAGCAACCACAGAGCGGAACATTACAACGCCGCAATCGGAAAAGACTACGTTGCCCTCTTCAAGGAAGATGCCTACACGGTGCTGGATAAAGTCACCGGAAACGAACTGTGGCGGGAGGAGATGAGCGACTGGCAGCATATCGAGTACGCCTGGTTTGAACCCAATTCCAACTTGCTCCGGATGCGCTGCGAGGGTAGTCAGGTGCTCTACAATCTGGACACAAGACAAGGCTATCGCGTTCCCTTTGAAAGGTATGCAAGATTTTCCGGCCTGATGCCCGACGGCATCACCTTGTATACCTATAAAAGCAAAATAGAAGACTCGCCGCCCTCCAGTTTTGATGCGCTATTCTGGCAACCCGGCGCACGACAGCCAACAAAACGGTTCACCCTGGACTCCTCTGGGGCACTGTTGATACGCGGCATAGCGGGCAATGTATTCCTGGTCAGTGATTTCCTCTATAAGAGAAACCCGGAACATATTCTTCGCACCTACGATGCCAACACCGGCGAAATGGTGCGTGAATTTCCATCGGCACTGGCAGATACCATGTCGCCGTACTCTTGCTGGGCGGCGCAAACAGGAGACTGTTTTTTCTGGCTGGATGAAGCAGAGAAGCACTTGTACAAACTGGACGCCGCCAGCAGCGAATCCACCGTTGTAACCATTCCTGATGGGTTCAGATTCTTTTCCAGCGGCGCAACGACCACTCTCCCCGACAATGTGGGCAACTGGTGGTATATCGCAACGGACGAAGCACAAAACATCTGCCTGCTTCCCTTTAACCACGATGGCGCGCCACGAAAACTGGTGGACGGAAGCCGTTTTCTTCCGGCGAGTTACTGCACGTTGTCATACCCCTATCTGTTAGGCCGCCATTTTTTGGGCGATGATTATCTGGTGGATATTTACCGGCTGCAGGACATGCAAAAATTGTTCCAGTGGCAAGGCTATCTATACAACACCACAGGACTACTCAGTACAAATTTGAACTACGGCATGACCACATTTCCCGATCGAAACGACCTTATACGAGTTGACCGTACTTATGTGTACAGCAGCACTCAGGAAACTCCGCTGTTTACTGTGAAAGGAATGCCCAGCATCATCTCGCCAGATGGACACTACGTTGTGGTAGTTGAATATGACGGCTATTTTTCCTACAGCCCCGGCAAAAGTTATAAAGACTATGAGGCCTACCGAAAAGACCATCCGGAAAAGAATGCCGTACATGTTATTGAGGTGCAGACCCAAAAAGTAGTGGCCCGGTATGACGTGAAATATGCTCACGCACGTACCGCATTCTCTGAAGACAGCCGATATCTGGCACTCCACACACACGACGAGTTGAAGGTGTTGGATACCCTGCAGGAGTTCCGGGAAATTCCCCTGTTCGTTCCAGGCCGAAAGGGCATCTCGGTGGGCAACATGGAATTCTCCAAAGACGGACAGCGACTGCTGGCATCCGGATATGGCGAGGCCTTCCTCTTCGATGTCGCCAACGGGAAGCACCTGTTGACCCTCACCGAAAAGGCGCGGTTCAAAAGCCAATATGCGGCGAGTTCTCGCTCCAATATACTCCGTAAAATGGAATCAAAAGCCAAGGAGTTTATCGGACGGTATACCGACCGATTCAAAAACAAACCGTACCTCTATGCACAGTTCAGCAACGATGAAGACCGAATCATCACCGTAGCCCAAAACATGCTCATCCGTTTCTGGGATGCCAAGACAGGGACGATAGTGCGCACCCTTGATCCACAACTCCCCGAAGAAAGGGACCAATACGGACGCATAAACAACAGCATCCTTCTAAGCAAAGACGGCGCCTATGCACTGACCTATAACCAGAGCGGATTCGACTCCGGCACCCTATGGGACCTCGAAAACAACCTCAAAGTGCGGTGTTACAGTTTTCAGGGCGCCAATCAGGTTGAAGCCGCCATCTCCGAAACCGGCGACCGGGTGTACGCCCTCATCAACTATGACCTGTACTTCCTGTCCGGCGCACCGGAGAAGAAACAGTAACGCGCCAAATCTACTGCCACCGTCATTGCGAGCCTAGACCGCTGTTAGCGGCGATTGGCTGAAGAAAGGCTTTATCCAAGTATGAGAAGTCCGTCATTGCGAGGCACGAAGCAATCTGATGCTACACGATGGCTGCCTGGTAAAAGAGATTGCTTCGTGCCTCGCAATGACGGTGAGAGACTATTGGTTATGAATATTAACCGATTCATAGACAATGGCCGTTACGCTATAATAAATCTTCGTATGTTGTTCACGCTTTAGCGTGCTCTTGAGACTGATGGACAAACCCGACACGCTAAAGCGTGAACAACATACGAAAACACTTCATAGAAAAAATGTATTACGAAAGGGAAGCGTATGGATAACAGGTTCAGAGGATTGTCTTGTCTGATGGCACTTGTGGCGGCTGCTGCGTGTGTACCAATTTGTGCTCAAGAAGAAATAATTCCTGTCCACACGGTCTTGGAAAAACTTCCAGATTTTGTTCACATGGATATGCAACAAAACGTCCTGGCGTTCGCAACGGGAAGCAAGATTCATGTTTATGATCTCGATACGGGGAAGAGACGGTGGTGGAAGCCCAGCACCTACGAAGGAAAACACTTTGCCGCCATTTTCAGCAAAGATTATGTAGCCATGTACGGGGGAGAACAACTTGTTGCATTGGATATGGCCACAGGCAATGAATTGTGGCAGAAAGAGATGGACAACGGAAAACACATTGAACACGGCTATTTTTATAACGATTCCAACTGGCTTCAGATGAAATGTCAAAATGGAACAATACTCTATAACATGGATACCCAGAAGGGTTACCAGATTCCCTTTGGGGATAATTTCAGAGGGGGGATGATGCCTGATGGAAAAACGCTCTATGAAATCAGGAGGGTAAAAAGCGCATCGTCTGCGACTCATGACGTACTGTTCTGGAAACCCGGCGACCTGCAACCGGAGAAACGGTTCTCACTGGAATCACCGGGAGAGGCATTAGTTTGGGGCGTATCAGGGAACGAATTCCTAATCAGCGATTACATCCCCATCCGCACCCCGGAACGTATCCTGCGCACCTATGACGGCTCGACAGGGGCAATTATCCATGAATTTGACCCGGACCTTGTTGCTGCAATTTCAACGAACAATTTACAACCATCAAGAGATGAGGGATGTTTGTTCTGGCTTGATGATAAGGAGCCGCGTCAGCTTCACAAGATGGATATCTTTACCGGAAACACTTGCGCTATGGCTTTTCCGGAAGGCTTCACACTACTTCGCCGTAACATAAAAACCGATACGGTAGGAAACTGGTGGTTTCTTGCCTGGGATAAGGATTTCAACCTTTTCCTGTTGCCCTTTAATCATGATGCCACTCCGAGAAAACTACTGGATGGAAGCCGTTTTTTGCCTTCCTATCTCAGTATGTTACATCCCCCGTATCTGTTTACACATCTTTATGCGGAGGAAAACATAGCAGGAATTTTTCGACTGGATAATATGCAATTGCTCGCTGAATGGCCGGGCAATGCACAATATTTAAGAATAAGCAAAGATATACAATACGGTGCATTGGTACAGTATGAAGAAGATGGGCATGTAAGGGTAGAAAAGGCCTACCTGTACAACCGCGAAAAAGAAGAGCCACTACTCAAGGTAAAAGGTTCTCCCCTGGCAGTTTCTCCGGATGGCCGCTATCTGGTGATTAAGCAAAATAAGGGTTCCACTTATTCCCCAAGTACAGGGACAGCCCATGTTATTGATGTAACAACAAAAAAGCCTGTTATTAGTTTTGATTCAATCCATTCAGCATTTTCCCCCGTCTTTTCAGAAGATGGTCGTTACCTTGCATTGTGTCATTCCGGCATCTTAAAAATATTGGATATAGAAGCAGGATTTGCAGAAAACATCCTCTTTGTGCCGGACAAAAGGACAATTTATGCAAATTCAATTTCTTTCTCCCCGGACAGCAAGCGACTATTGACATCAGAACGTTCGCAAGCGATTGTGTTCGATGTCGCTACCGGAAGACATATCCGTTCATTCAAAGAGACGGCGCAGGTTGTTCCCGACTATGAATGGAAGTCCAGCAACCCCGGTTTCCTGAAAACTGTAGAAAACACGGTACGCGACTTTGCGGGGCTATACACAGACCGGCTAAAAGAAAAACGAATACCGGCGATAAACGCAAAATTTTCTAAAAATGGCGCGCAAGTTGTGACTGTTGCAGAGAACAGACTGATTCGTGTTTGGGATACTGAAACCGGACGGTTGATACGCACCATTGATCCCAAACTGCCCGAAACACGCAATGCAGATGGTTCTATCGGAAACATCGTCAAATTGAGTGGCGACGGCGCTTATGCCCTCACCTACAATAAAAGAGGACTCGATGCGGGAACACTTTGGGACTTAGAAAAAGGCACCAAGATTCGGTGTTATACCTTCCAGGGTACTCAGAGGATGAGCGCAGCATTATCAGAAGACGGCACAAGGGTGTATGCCCTGATAGATGGCGACCTGCATTTTCTGTCCGGCGCGTCGGAGAAGAAAGAATCATTGTTATAGTTAATGACAGACAGCAAAGAGATGACCCATGTATTACGAAAGGGAAGCGTATGGATAACAGGTTCAGAGGATGGTGGTGCCTGATAGCGCTTGTGGTGGCTATCGCGTGTACAACGGCTTTTGCAGCGGATGAGGTGTTCATACCGAAGGTGTTTGAGTCATTACCATACCAGCTTGATGTGGATTTCCAGCGTAACCTTGTGCTATTCGCATCATCAAACACCTTGCACGTGTATGAATCGGACACAGGCAAGAGGCGCTGGTGGAAACCGCTTCTTCAGGCAGGACATGGATATAGCGCGACTATCGGCAAAGACTATGTCGTAGTTTATCATGAGGAGGGATTTGCGGTACTTGACAAGGAAACCGGCCACGAAGTATGGAAGGAATATGCAGGGAAATGGCGGTCCATTCGCGCCTTGCGTTTTGAGTACCAGACAAATTGGATCTGGCGTTATGAGGAGAATGGGGCGTCGCTTTATGATATGGAATCAAGAAAAGAATACAAAATGCCTTCCGGTATGCGATTCATTCCTGTAGATTTATCAGCCGAGGAAAAGATATTTTATGGCCTCAAGGAAGACTCATGGAATGATCCCCCAACATCAATGGAAGTCTTTTCCTGGGAACCAGGCGACCCTACGCCAAAAAAACGGTTTGTTATCGAATCACCGGGGCAAGTACATGTCAACGGCATATCCAACAATGAAGTACTGGTAAGCGACTGGCTACACAACCGTGAACCGGAACATGTACTGCGCACCTACAACCTTGAAACAGGAGAAATTGCAAAAGAATTTGATGCCGCAATATCCAGTACAAGCTACGGGCACATCCGAAAATTAATCAATCATGATTTCTATTTCTGGAAAGATAAGGATAGCCGCTTGTTACATCGTCTGGACGCTGTAAATGGCAATTTTGTTTCCGTTCCTATTCCGGAATCCCATGAAGTCTGGTGGACGATGGAGATATTTGAAGACCCTGATGGTCGTTTCTGGTTCACCACAATAGACGGTGATCAGAACTTTTTTCTCCTTCCTTTCGACCACGACGCCCCTCCTCGAAAACTGATTGACGGTAAAATCTTTGTTCCCGGGCATAGGAACTCCAATAAGCTTTATCCTCCCTATCTATGGGTGCCGAAAGGATCCAGAACCAGCAACAGCACTTGCGTATACCGACTCGAGGGAATGGAAAAAGTAGCGGTCTGGCCGGGCGTCCTGCAATGCGCCAACGCCGATATGACCTTGGGGGCGGTGCGTATGCATGTCATGGAAAAGTCTATCATGACCGAAACGACATGCCTGCTGAAAAAGAATTCCGACACACCACTGTTTAAAGTACAAGGAGTTCCGCTGGCACTCTCACCCGACGGACGTTATCTTGTCATTGAAGCAAGAGGACCATCTGTCGTTAAAACCTGGGGAATGACAGAAGAAAGTCGTGACGAAATACGAAAAACATTATCCGATAAAGCCGCGATACATATCATCGAAGTTGAATCCCAACAAGTAGTGGCGCAATGTAGCAATGATAGTTACAGCCACAGCAACAAAGCCGTCTTTTCCCGTAGCAACCGTTTCCTCGCTTTGCATAGTTCCGGCACACTGAAGATAATTGATACTGGAGATGGATTCACTGAAAAAATAGTGCTTGTTCCGGGCGTAGAACAGTTTTGGCCAAATTCCATTTGTTTTTCTCCTGATAGCAAATATTTGTTGATATCAGTACGTGGTCAGGCAGATGTGTTCGATACCGCTACAGGCAAACATGTCACCACATTTAAGGAAACCAAGCGGTTCCCTCGTTTCGCCGTATCCGGTTCAGGAGACCCAAATCTCCTTCAACGAACAGAAAGCAAGATACGCGATTTCATAGGACAATACACAGACTTGGGGAAAAACATACCACAGATAAGAACCAAATTTGCCAAAGATGGTGCGCAAGTTGTTACCATCGCCGAGAACATGCTGATCCGTGTCTGGGACACCGAAACAGGACGGTTGATCCGCACCATTGACTCTGGACTCCCTGAAAAACGCGGTGATGGCGGCTTTATCAGAAACACCATCACCCTGAGCGGCAACGGCGCGTATGCGCTCGCCTACAACTGGGAAGGCTTCGACACGGGTACCCTCTGGGACTTGGAGAAAGGCGTCAAGATTCGATGTTACACCTTCGAAGGTGCGAGCCACATAGAAGCAGCGGTATCCGAAGACGGCACGGTGGTATACGCCATGATTAACGGTGATTTGCATTACCTGTCCGGCGCGCCGAAGAAAAAGTAAACTCGGGAGATGGGACTTATGGGACTCATGGGACCTATATTTTTTTTCGGCATACGATGAATTCTCGTTACATAAGTCCCATATGTCCCATACGTCCCATAAGCAATCACTCCGCTGCCGTCACCATAGTAATCACTTCGAGGCTGGGGTTCACCTCGGGGTGTTCGGCGGAGGGGCCCTGGAGCAGGATGACGAGTCCCGCGGGAAGGTCTTGTTCTGCCGCCCAGCGTCGGGAGAAGTCATCCCAGTCGGGGTGTTTCACCGCTTCATTGATGGGGCGCACGCCATAGGAAAATTCGAGGCCGCGGCATACCTCGAGTTTGGTGCTTACGGCGGCAATCCATACGGGCGGTTTGAACCGGGAAATCATACGCGCCGTGTAGCCGGATGCGGTAGGCACGATCACCGTCGTGGGGTGGAGGTATTTCACGGCCTGTTGCACGTTGTGTGAAATGAAATCGGCGAGGTTGATGTCGCCGTCCTTATGTTCTCTTGTGGCTTCGCTTTCCAGAGGAATGCTCCACTCGCGGTGCGGCTCGGTGGACGATGCAATGCTGGCGAGCATGGCCGCGGCACGCACGGGATAATTGCCCATAGCGGATTCTTCGGAGAGCATGACGCAGTCGGTGCCGTCAAGGATGGCATTGGCAACGTCAGTCACTTCGGCGCGGGTGGGACGGGACCGGGTCACCATGGACTCCAGCATCTGCGTGGCGGTGATAACGGGTTTTCCCAGCAGGTTCGCCTGGCTGGTCAGTTGTTTCTGCACCACGGCGATGGTCTGCAACGGAATCTCGACGCCGAGATCGCCACGGGCAATCATGACGCCGTCCGTCGCCGCCAGAATTTCGTCCACATGCTGCAACGCCTGGGAGCGTTCTATCTTGGCGATGATGAAGGGATGATATCCCAAGGCTTTCGCGGCTTCGCGCACGATTTGCATATCGGCGGCGTTTGCCACAAAGGACTGGCTTATAGCGTCCACACCGCTTTCAAGGGCGAACTTCATGCAAGCATGATCGTGGTCGGTGAAGGCGCTGATACCCAGATCAATGCCGGGCAGGTTCAGCCCCTTGCGGGAGCGCAGTTCACCACCCACCAATATTTTACAGGTCACGTCATTATTCTCAACGCGCACCACTTCCAGATGGATATTCCCGTCGTTCAGGAAGAGACGGTCCCCCACTTTCACCGCTTTGGGCAGGGTAGGCAGGCTTACAGACACCCGCTTCGCAGTACCCACGATGTCATCTGTGGTAAGAATAATCTCATCATTGTTCCTGAGTTTCACCGGTTCGTCCGCAATCTGGCCGACACGGATTTTCGGCCCAGGCAGATCCGCCATGATGGTTACACTGCGGCCCTCTTCGCTGGCGGCCTCGCGCAGCCGGTCAATGATCGTTTTGTGCCACGAAAATTCACCGTGGGAAAAATTGAGGCGGGCGATATTCATGCCCGCGCGCAGCAGTTCGCGCATCACCTCCACAGACTCGGAAGCGGGACCAATGGTGCATACCAGTTTTGTTTTGTTATCGGGAAGCATGATATTTCCTTTTTATTCTTCGGGTATACGGCACAAACTGCATTTTTGGCTGTAGGTTGATCATATCATAAATCTATTTGGCTGGTATTAACTGGACCGACACGGACAAATACAGACCAACAAAGACAGCACCCTAAACCCGAGACCCTAAACCCGGGACCCTAAACTGCTTCTTGGAATGAAATGCACTGTTGCAGTATACTTCCCTCATAACATCGAGTGTCTCAGTCCGAAATACATCGGATGACGGCTATTGCGATTTATTCAGTAAAACACGTGCAATCTTCAACGGGGTTGCATATAAGGGAAATGTACCATGAAAAAAGGCTGTATTATTGTTCTGATTGTTCTGGCGGTGCTCTTTATACTGACTATTGTGGGAGCGGTAGTTGCGTTCAATGTCTTTGATAAGCAGTTTGGTATTCGGTTAGCGCCGGAAATTTCCCACGAAACCCTGGCGACTGATAACACACGCATACGCATGGTCATCAAGCCCGAGTTGTTAACGCCTTATCTTGTGGAATACATCCCTGAAGATATTGAAGTAGACACGCACGGTTTTGAGTTACAGGAGATTATGGGACATATCCTGCCACGTGAAATTGCCGTTCTGGCGCGGGCTGACATGGCGGCACGCACCGTGGGTATCACAATTTTTGCAAATGAAAAACGGGGTGGCCCGTTCATATCCCTGATGGTAAATGAAGATAATCCTTTCGACCGCATCCGTCAGATTGCATGGCGCAGCGCGGGATTGGAACTACAGGGTCGCGGTAGTTTGGTGGCATCTGGCGACCTGGCGATTCCCGCCGCAGTGGAGACGGAGTTGCTGGAAATCTGGCCGATGCGTTCGTCCCAGCCCGCAGCAACCATCCAGGGGAACAACCAACTTGAACTGGTGATAGACAATATGAACGGCGACATACTCGCCCTCGCCGCCGCTGGCGCTGCCGCCGCTGGCACGCCCTGGGAAGAAGTGCGCAAGGAACAGGCGGCAAGCATGGCCCTCGGCGTCATAAAGAGCATCAACGTGGCGCGTATAGCAGCCAATATGATTGACAAAGACACGGCGGAAATCAGCCTGAACATAGACGCCGATCCGGACAGTGGCGCAGGGCTTCATTTTCTTATTTCCAGCGTTGGCATGCCCCAGTTGAAAGACCTGCTCAAGGAGGATTTCGGCTTGATTCTTACCGGCGACGCTGTATGGGATGAAGAGAAATTTGCCGTTGTCGGGCAGTACACCCTGACAGGGCTTGAAGCCTTTATCAAAGAACAGTTAGACCTCTGATACAACAACTCCGGTAAAGCACAATGCCCTATGTTCATGGCTACGCCGCCGAAGAACTGGACCGGCTGACAGGTTCAGCGGATACGCTGCAACACCTGCTGCACAGGGGAATTGTGTACCCTGAAGGTGCGCTGGTACTGGAAGCAGGCTGCGGTGTCGGCGCGCAAACCCGCCATCTGCTGCACAACTCGCCGGACATCCGTCTAGTGTCCGTGGATATTGCCCGCGATTCCCTGTTGCGGGCGCAACAGGCTGTGGGGAATCGTCCTGTTGCATTTGTCCGGGCAGACCTGCATCATCTTCCCTTCAGCAGCGCTTCTTTCGATCACATCTTCATCTGTTTCGTGCTTGAGCATCTCCCCGATCCGGGTGAAGTGTTGCTTCGGCTGAAGACACTGCTGAAACCGGGCGGCACCATCACCGCTATCGAAGGCGACCACGGCTCGGCATTCTTCCATCCGGAAACCGAAGCCGCTGTTGCCGCATGGCGCTGCCTCCAGCAGTTGCAGCTGCAGACCAGCGGTGACGGCCATATCGGGCGGCGCCTGTATGAACTTTTACGGGACAGCGACGCAACCACGGTCAACATAACGCCCCTGCCGGTCTACTGCGATCCCAGCCTTCCGCACATGATGACAGGATTTGCCGACAAAACCATTGTGGGTATGCTCAAGGGCATCGAAGCGGATGTGCTCGCAAGAAAGATGATTCCCTCCGAAACCTGGCATCAAGGCATCAACGACCTCATCAACCTGTCCCAAAGCAACAACGGCAGTTTTTCCTACACCTTCTTCCGGGCTGTGGCGGCGTATTAAATTATCATCAAGCATTCACTTTTTTCGCGAGCCACGCGAGGTTTTCCGCAAAGTGAGTGATGGTGTCCAGCGCCTCGGTATCCTCCTTGACCTCTCCCGGGTCACGACCGATACCAATGTTCCAGTAACTGCTGCCCGGCACCACCATATCCATGATCATGAACCAGAAGAGCAGTTGGGCAAGGGTGAAGTTTTGACCGGCACGACGCGCCACCACTACCGGCCCGCCAAGTTTCCGCGAGAATACGTTGCCGTTGGCGCGCCCCACATAGCCAGCCCGGTCCATCAACGCAGTCAGGTTTGCTGTTGCAGAACCAAAGTAGACCGGCGAACCCAACAGAATAATATCCGCATCGCGCATGCGATCGTAAATCTCCTGAAAGTCATCGTCCTGCATGATGCAGGTGTTGTCCTTACTTTTGAAACAGGCGCCACACGCCTTGCAGGGACTGACTTCCTTTTCTGAAAGACGAATGAGTTCTCCGGAGATGCCTTTGCCAACAAATACCGCCAGACATTTTTCCAACAATATTTCCGTGTTTCCCGCAGCGCGCGCGCTGCCATTGATTGCAACTGCTTTCATGTTCTACATTCTCCTGTTTTTGCTTCTGCGATGATTAGGTATATCTGGCATCTGGGTGAAACGACACTGCCGCCGCCGTCGTTCCCGTGGGACGGAACTCGCCGGCTTCGGTAACACTGACCCCGACCAGTTCTTCCGCCTGCAGGGCGGTGTGTATGGTTACATTATGCATGATATCTTTCATTCCCGGATAACCGGGCGACCAGCGTTGCCCACATTGGGCATCCACGCCGACCAGTTCCCGCATCATACCGTGAATGCGCTCCGCCATGTCCTCGGCTATGCGATCCGACAAGCCCTGCAGGAACAGGGCGGATTCATAATCGTCCTTGCGCTTGAACGCTTCCACCACATCCTCTACCTGTGCCCCGGCAGTGGTCAGTTGCAGGCCAATAATATCCCGCGCACCCGCATCTCGGGCACTAAAATACTGCGCGGCAGAAACAATATCCTCGTTGCCTGCTCCCAGTACGGACGCAAAATCCAGACGCGCAATTTCAGTCTGCCCATCCTCCGGATTCAGAAGAATTACCTGCTCGCCTTCGCTGTAACAGGGGAACAACCCAAAAACGCCCTGCGGCTTGATCCATCCCTTGTCGCCTGCCTTGGCGATCCACTCTTGAAGAAGATTTTCCATTTCTTCATCGTTGTGCCCATACCGTTCCCTACCCGCAGGGCCGCCAAAACGCCAGTTCAATGCAAACAGGGTATGCCGATCAATATGGGGTTCGAGTTCCTGAAGGGAGCAGGTGACCACACGATTTCGGAACAGGGGAATATCCTTTTGCAGCAACGGATTCGGCGGTACGCTGCGGCGCGGCAGCGTGGCAAAAAGATGGGATTCCTTCTCCAGACGGCGTTGCGCCTGTTCATGCTTGCGCACAAGTTTGCGGCGGTTGTCCTCATAGTAGGCGGGCAGGTCGGTATTCCCCATGATCTGATTCATCACGTTCACGCCGTCCATGGCAGTGCGGCAATAGAACACATCGCCCCGCATGTGTTCAACCTCCTCATGCCCGGCCAGCGCCACCGACGCAGCATGGCGGTCGCTAATGGGCGCGCCGCCAATAATTAAAGGCAGGTTAATCCCCTGTTCCTCCATCATCTTCGCCACTGTAATCATGTGATTGGAAGTCTGCACCAGCAGCGCGGACATGCCAATGGCATTCGCCTTATGCTCCGCAGCCGCATCCAGAAATTTCTGCAAGGGCGTCATGACGCCAAGATCAATCACCTTATAGCCGTAGTTTTCCAGCAGGGTGCAGGCCAGGTCCTTGCCGATGGAATGCACATCCTGGTATACCGTGCCAAGCACCACCACGCCTTTATGCTTTACGGCATCGTCGGCCCCGGCATCACTATGATTCGCCAGGTATTTTTCAATGAATCCCATCACCTGACGCATGACATCGGCGGAACGCAGCAGATGCGGCAGCGACACCTCGCCCCGGGCAAACCCGTCGCCCAGTTCTTTCATGGCGGCCATAAGCCGTTCATTGACAAAATCAAGAGGCTTCCACCGTTCGAGCGCCTGTGCCGCCTGAAGTACAATAGCATCCTCGTAGGCATAGCGATGCCCGTGAAATTCCAGCGTGCCCGGCGTGCGTTCCTTGTACCCGTCCTTGATCTTCTCCGTGATGGCGGTATCCCCGTCGAGATGATCATAGCCGGCGGTTTTCTTTTTGACATCCCCCCGTTTTTCTTCGGCAATCTTCTCCAGCGCGTCAAAGGCGTCCATATCCCGCTGCAGGATGACGCGCAGCCCGAGATTGTAGTGGTCGGGGTCCAGGTCCTCCACGAAGATATAGTGGTTTGGATTGATGATGGCGGCGTCCAGCCCGCGTTTGCGCCCTTCGCTTAGAAATACCGATGTCAGCACCATCCGCATGTAGGGTTTGGAAGCGAGGCCGTTCGTAAGGTTGCCCACACCAAGTATGGTGAACGCCTCCGGATAGTTTTCCTTCACAAGGCGGATGCCTTCCAACGTCTCCAACGCAAAGTTCATGTTGGGGTCGTTTTCGGAACCGATAGGGAACACATTCACATCCACCAGCAGCCGATCCGGCGTTACGCCATACTGCTGCCGGGCGCGTTCGATGATCTGCGTTGCCAGTTCCAGTTTTTCCGGCGCGGTTGCCGCCGGCCCTTTCGGCCCCGTGCATAACGCCACATACATGGGATCATGGTCATTCGTCGCTTCAATCACCTCATCCATCTTGAGCCGTCCCGGCGCGGTTTCCTCGAAGGAAATAGAGTTCAGAATGGGCCGCCCCGGATACACCTTGATGGCCGCCGCCAGCGCATCCGCCTGAAAGGAGTCCAGCGACATGGCGCCTGAAAAGTCCGCCGTCTGCCGATGTATCACCTCACAGAGTGTGTCTGTGGTGCGCACCATGTTGGAGTCCATGCACACATCTATGATTTCGCAACCAAGCCCTTGCACCTGCTCGCGCACCACGTCCTCCAGCACGTCATGATTGATGCCCGTGTCGTTCTCCACAGCGTCGCGCACCTTTTTGGAACCGCGAATGTTGAGGCGTTCGCCCACGCGGATGAGCCCCTTGCTGCTGTCCAGTTTCACTGCCGTCTGCGGTCCGGAAACATAACAGCCCGGTTCCGGAATCCGCTTTTTCCGGTCACAGCTTTGGAGCATCTCTTTCATGGCGGCGATGTGTTCCGGCGTGGTACCGCAGCAGCCGCCCACCACGCTCACCCCCTTCTCCTCCACAAACTGCCGCATATAGGACGCAAACAGTTCGGGGTCAAAACGGAACACCGTCTTTCCATTTTCAGAGATGGGCAATCCCGCATTGGGCGCTACCGACACCGGCAGCGATGAAAAGCGGCACATCTTCTCCACGGTCTTTCCCATCAAATCCGGGCCGATGGAACAGTTGATGCCGAACACGTCAACGCCGATCCCCTTTACCGTCACCAGCGCCGCGTGGATGTCCGTATTAAACAACTGCATGCGCCCGAAGGGGTCCACCGTCACATGCGCCATTATCGGCAGGGTCACATTGCGCTCCCGCATGGCGCGACGCGCCCCGAATACACCCGCTTTGAGTTCCAGAATATCCTGCTGTGTTTCGAACAACAGCACGTCCACCCCGCCGTCAATGAGGCCCAGGCATTGCCTGTAAAAATTCTCGCTGATGCGGTCGAAATCGGCGTGGCGCAGGTTGGCGCTGGTGGCGGAGATTACATAGTTCGACGGGCCGATGGAACCGGCAATATACAGAGGCCGCCCGTCATATCCCTTCTCCTTGCGATACTGGTTCTGCGCCTCCCGCGCCAGTGTTGCCGCACGATAATTAAGATGGTACGCGAAATCCGTGACGGCGGCGGTGTGTAGTTCAATGCCGTCGGGCAGCGCTGCGAACGCCGCCGTGTCAATGTTTGAGAAATCGTACTCGCCCAGCCGCAGCGGCGAAGCGCCGAAGGTATTGGTTTCCACAACATCCGCGCCTGCACGATAAAAGGCAAGGTGAATATCGCGCACGGCTTCCGGCGTGGAAAAGCACAGCATATCCACCAGCATCTTGAAGTCCGGCCCGCCGTAATGGGAATCGTCCAGACCAAGCCGCTGCGTCATGGTGCCGGTAGCACCGTCAAAGCACAATGTCTTTTGCTTGATATGTTCAATGAAAGAGGATGTCATAAGTTTTTGCTATCTGTGTTTCAGGGTCATGAGAATGATGGGAGTTATGGGAATGATGAGATGTATTTGCTTCTGAGGCATTATGTCCCATAGTTCCCATAGTTCCCATCCAAAATGGGTATCCTGAGATTCTTGTTCTTGTGAAAAGTGTCTGCTGCCTGCTCCCTGTCGCCGGTCACCCGCCCAGGGCACGACGCAACTTCGATTCAAAACCGGA
>CAZBNU010000052.1:0-22058 GCA_964493075.1 uncultured Nitrospirales bacterium
GATGACCGTCCTATCATCCGGTTGTGCCCTATTGTTGACTGGCAAGAGGAAGCGCTGGATGTCTATATTGAAGAACACGAGGTGCCCAAAAACGCCTTGTACGATAAGGGGTACACGACCATTGGCTGCGAGATATGCTCCACACCCAACCTGGCCCATGAGGAAAAACGCGCAGGCCGCTGGCGCTGGTTCAATTACCTGGGCAAAGAGCAATCGAAAGAATGCGGCATCCACAACAACGGCAGTGGGATATAATAGATGTAACTGTCTAGCATATCTCGTAATGTGCCTCAATAACAGCGAAAATCCGTCATTCCCGCGAAAGCGGGAATCCAGAAGGTGACTGATACGCTGTGGTTATGACACTGGATTCCCGCTCTCGCGGGAATGACAGTCGTTTTGAGCGCACAATAACCATAGATTGCTAGATTTGCTAGACATTTGCTAATAGAAAACCAATAGGATCGACAACGTAATTATCCTGAAAACAATATCTGCTTGAAGGAATTTAGCCATGACTGGCATCGTCTATCTGGTGGGGGCAGGCCCTGGCGCTCCTGATCTGATTTCCCTGCGCGGTATCCGAGTGCTTCGCAGGGCCGATGTTATCCTGTGCGATAATTTGCTGCCCCGTTCCTTTCTTGAGCAAATTGGTGTTCCAACGGCGAGTAAAAAAGTAATCTGGCGGGGAGATGATGCGCATGCGATGCGTCAACAGGAAATCAACCGGATTCTCTGCGAGGAGGCAGGCAAGGGGCTTGTGGTTGCCCGGCTGAAGAATGGCGACCCCTTGATTTTTGGACGCGCCAGCGAGGAAATCGCCGCCCTGAATGAACATGGAATCCCGTGGGTAGTGGTTCCCGGTATCAGTTCTTGTACTGCGGCGCCCGCCGGTGCGGGGTTGATGCTTACGGACCGGGGAGATTCCCGTTCGTTCACCGTATCCAGCGCAGTGTGTGTCGGCGGCATCCCCAACGAGGACTATCCGGTTACGGATTCACTGGCGCTGCTGATGGGCGTCAAGTCCCTTGATGCCGTGGTTGCCCGCCTGATTAATAACGGCTGGCCACCGGACACTCCGGTTGCGATTATCGAGCGCGCCTCCCTGCCTTTTGAGCGCCATGTCAGTAGCACACTTTCCCACATTGCAGAAGCGGCCGCAGCAGCAGACATCAGCCCGCCAGCAGTCATTCTGCTTGGCAAAGCGGCACTATCAAAAAGTGGCGTAGAGCGTAAGCGCATCTTATTTACAGGACTTGACCCGTCAGGATTTCTGGGGCTTGGGCAGCTACAGCACTGGCCGGCGTTAACCGTGCTGATCCCCGAATCGGTTCAGGCCGCGTATGCCGACGTTTTTTGCGAGTTAAAGCAAAATCGCTTTACTACAATAATCTTCACCGGGAAACTGGGGGTAACCCTGTTTTTCCAGGCCATCCGGAACGCGGCGATGGATGCGCGGCTCTTGGGCGGAACGCAGGTCATTGCTGCAGGACAAAGCACCGCGCTGGAGTTGGTGGAACAGGGAATCAGGCCGGACCTTGTCTGCTGCAACGATGCCGTCCGTGAAGTTCCCGCCGCGTTGGACGGCAAAACAACGGGAAACGTGCTGCTTGTAAAAGCAGGCGTCGAAGGACATGGCCTTGAGGTCGCCCTCAGACAGTCAGACATCCCGGCGAGATCGCTTGTCACACACCATCTTATTCCCCATCCGCTTTTAGGCAGGCCGCTCCCTGACCACGATACAATCTACTTCGTCAGTCCCTCCGGCGTGAACGCCTACTGGAATGCTTACGGAAAAGACGCCTTCACAAAAGAAGTGGTCTGCATCGGCACTGCCACCCAGGCAGCAGTGAACGCCCTGGGAATTCAGGCTTCAATCTGCAATCCCTATCTAATGTGGTAAATCAAGGGGGATGTTGTGTTTCTATACTTCACTATCGTCTTGCTGGCTACTCTTTTCTTTCGCGTATTCAATTAAGAGCAAAACAATACCAGAGAAGCTAATAATACCACCGATTAGCCAAAATGGTGATAAGATTAAAATACCTCCCATAATCATAAGCGATAATGCTATTTTTGCATGTCGAGCGATCACATATACTCCTGTAAGGTATTTCTTATTGGCTCAACATTGCCCGAAAACCTGCCTGCTCAAAATGCCGGTCGCAGGTCAATGCGTCGGCGATGCCTATTTCTCGCATAAGAGCAAAGGAAATGCAATCCGTCAACGACCATTCCTTGTCGGGCCGCTCTACAAAGAGTGCAAGTCCCGCTTCGAAATAACGATGTGAACTGTGGATAATTTCCACGCGAGGCGCTGATTCCAAGCCCTTTACTAGTTCCATGAATATCTGGCGAAGATGTCCGTGTGACATCAACGCACCCAACTCACACAGCACATATTCCGAGGTCACTACTTTCCCACGGTACACAGTGGACACTTGTTTCGCACTATCGTGCCAGTTATCTTTGGGATTCAATAACGCTTGATAAAACGATGTGTCCGCGAAGGCCACCTTCATTGTCCGTGAGCCTTCCGCAAGTAGGCATCATGATTTTCCGACCAGTCGGCGGAAAGTCCTTCCGCTTTTCCGATAACAGATGCCAGTCGTTCTACCAATGTCGGGACTTGCTGATCGTCCCCGGCATCTTCAATCATCGCTATCTCGAAACTTACTATAGCACCCTCGGGCAGATTGACAGGTTCATCCAGCACAATCGCCCCGTTTTGGACATGTCCTTTGTACGTCATTTTTTACACTCCTGTGATTGACAGAAGAATTATAGCACAGCCCAAAATTATCCACAACCAATCTGATGATGCAAGTCTTTCAATGCAGGATAAATCTGACGAAAGACTTCAAAGTGTTTTTGGTATTCTGCGTTGCGTTTGGGATTTGGTTCCAGGATTTCACCGGGCTTGTAGGTGCGTTCACAGGCTTTCTGTTCGTTGGCATACAAGCCGACGCCGATCCCGGCAAGGATGGCTGCGCCGAGAGGGGTCGCCTCTTCGACTGCGGGGATTTCGATGGGACGTCCCACCACATCCGCCTTGTTCTGCATCCAGAAGGCGTTGCGCGTGCTGCCGCCCACGGCAATAAACCGGTCCATGGTAATGCCCAGCCCGGATTCCATGGCGTTCACTGTTTCGAGGAACTGGTAGTCAAGCCCTTCGATAACGGCGCGCAGCATATCGCCTCGCGTGACCTGGTTGCCGAGGCCGATGAAGGCGCCTTTTGATTCCGGGTCTACCACCGGACAGCCCGACCCGGACATGTGAGGCAGGAAGAATGCGCCGTGCGATCCGATGGGCGCTGCTGCCGCTTCCGCCATGAGGTAATCCCAGTCGCTGCCGCCCAGTTCCCTGGCTTTGGCTGCTGCAGGCTGGCCGTATTCTTTGCGGTACCATTCGAGCATATCCGAGGCGACCCCGCCGCCCCAGGCGGCATGCATGTCACGGGCAACGTGACATTCCACCGTCATGCCCGCACGCTGGATTTCCGGGGTAAGCACCGGTTCCGTCAGCGTGGTCATGACCACCTCCCAGGTGCCCGTGATGTCCAGCACTGCGCCGGGGTTGAACGCGCCCACCGGCAGTGCGCCGCACAGGTAATCATGGCCGCCCAGCGCAACAGGGGTGCCCGGCGCAAGCCCCGTGGCTTTGGCGGCTGCATCGTGAACCTCGCCCAAGAGGGTGCCGCTCGGGAAGGCGTCGCACATCAGTCGCCTGTCTATCTCGGCCGCCTGCAGCAGTTCATCCGACCAGTCGCGGGTGCGCTGATCAAAGAGCAGGGTGCATGACGCCATGGAATAATCGGTCGCCAGTTTACCGCAGAGCATGTAATTGACAAAGTCTTCAATGAGCACCCACTTGTGCGTCCGTTTCATGATGTCGGGATGATGCTCGCGCATCCACAGCAGGCGTAGCGCGGTACTGAACCCCCACAGCACATTCCCGCCGATGGAGAACACCTTTTCCTCACCGATGTTTTTCTTCCACCATTCCTGTTGCGGAATGGTTCGCGGACAAAGCCAGCTGATGAAGGGGTAGAGCCAGTTGCCCTCCTCGTCCAGGGGCAGGCCATCCATGCCCATGCCGGTTACGGCCACGCCTTTGATGTCTTTGGGACTGTCAATCTGCGCGATGGCATCCTGTATGGCCGCTGCAGAACCGCCCCAAATCTGTTCCGGCTTCCATTCCACCCACTCCGGATGTTCGGGAGGAGAAAAACGTTCCGTGGGCCGGCTGCCACTGGCGACGGCGTTGCCATCCAGATCATAAATAATCGCCTTCAGACTGGTTGAGCCCAGGTCTACACCCATGAGGTATTCCATCGTATTTTCTCCTTCTGTGTCGCTTTCGGTATCGGTATCAATTTCGATAGCGACAACTTGTTATCCAATAAGGGTGTTGCCCGCAACTCAGATAGTGGGTTTGTAGGCGTACTATTATAGTGCGCCAAGCATACAGGCTAAACCCAGGCGCACTATCATAGTACGCCTACAGAGCACACTCTTGTTTTAGATCGTAGTTTTGATTCGATAAAGCACTATAGTCTTATCGGATACGTACCGTATTCCTTCCACGTTTCCATCATCACCGCGTAGTTCTCCGGTTTCACCGCAGAGTGGATTGAGTTGCTTGAGGAGAGGACAAAGCCGCCGCCCGGCGCGCCGATGCGCAGCGCTTCCTTCGTCGCGGCCAAGACTTCCTCCTGCGTCCCGAAACTCAACAGCTGGGCACAATCCACATTACCCTTTAGGGCGACTCGGTCACTGTATTTTTCCTTGACTTCCGCGAGGTCCATGCCTGCCTGGGGATCAATGGGATCGAGACAGGTAATACCGGAATCAATGATCATGTCAATGATGGACCACAGGTTCCCGTCCGTGTGTTTGATAACGGGCAGACCTGCATCCTTGAATCCCGTCATGACGCGGCACAGCGGCGGATAGAACAATTCCCGGAAGGTGGCAGGCGACATAAGCGGCCCGCTGTTGTGGGCGTAGTCGTCGCCCGTCCAGATGAAATCAGCACCGAGCGCTGCCGCACGTTTTGCCAGTTCAATGTTCACCTCCACGGACATGTCCACCAGCGCGCTCACCAGTTCCGGTTCGGCTGCCGTGGCGAAGAGCAACCCTTCCATGCCCATCAGGTAGCGGGGTATGGAAAACACATCATTCAGGTGGACGCCAATGGCCTTCACGCCCTTGAATTCCTTCACGGCGGCCTCAATGGATCGGAACCGTCCCGGCGCATCAATAGGCGGCGGCACATAGCGGTCGAAATCCGCTGGAGTCTGAATGGGCGATTCCACTTCGATACCGTGTTCTTCCGCGCCCGCCTGGGTCACATAGCCCCATTCGCTGCGCCAGCGGTTCGGACCCACTTGCGTCTTTTCGTAATCCGGCCCCACCAGTACGGCGTCGTGGTCCATGCGCACGGCGAACTCATTGTGGTCCTTGCAGCCCGGACAAATGGCCTCACGCACCCGCGAATCAATAAGCCATTCAAAATGGGGCACCCGGTCCGGTTCCTCCCGGCGCAGCACACATAGCACCCGTTCGGCAGCAGTCATTTCCATCGGTTTACCCTTATGTTAGTTTTACGCGATATGAATACGATGATGTTTACACAAAAATGCCGCAGCTTTTTCGACTTCTTCCTGGCACACCGTTACAGTCCAATTTAATTTTTCACCTGCCAGTTTTGCAAGCTCCGCCAGCAGCGGCTTGTTTACTTCGCCGAGCAACGCCATGGCGGTGCGCCGCAACACAATATCCTCAAGATGGCATACTGCCTCGTTCTCAACAATATACTGAATCTCTCGGCGGGTATAGCCGGGATGATGTGTGAGGAGCGCATCTTCTTCCTCGGTCAGAAATTCCGCGACATCTTCAGCATGGGTTCCATAACGCTCAAGCAGCACGGCAAGCCGATCCGCAGGCAGGCCGGTCTCTTTTTGCAGACGATCAACCCAGGTGCGTTTCTCAGATTCCGTTTTGGGAAAATTACGTCCACCGCCAATGGACATGTTTTTTGTGGAAACCTTGCGGACAGCATCCAGACGTGGCAGTATTTTGTCCGCGACACTCTCCGCGAAACCGCGGAAGGTGGTCCATTTCCCGCCTACGAGGGAATACACGGGAAAGGGCATTTCCGCAGTGGGTTCGATGACCGGTGAACTGTGATCGCGGCTGACTTCCACCGTTGCCGAGGCATCGCTTTTCGGCAGGGGACGCACCCCGGAGAAGCAGCTCAATATCTGGCTGCGGTCCACGTTCAGGTTGGGAAAGATTTCGCGGAGCGCTTCAAACATATACGCGATTTCGCTGTCCTCACATTCCACCTCGTCAGGATTACCGACGGGAATATCCGTGGAACCAATAAGGCTTTTTCCCAGCCAGGGCAGCGCCACTGCCACGCGCCCGTCGTTGTTTTCGTAATACACCATCTTGCCGCCGAGGGCATCGAACAACTCCTGATTATCAAGCACGAGATGAGCGCCCTTCGTGCCGCCAATCAGTGTTGTGGAAAGCCCTATGCCCGTGTTCGTGAAGTCAATCCATGCGCCTGTGGCGTTCACCAGCACCCTGGGAGACACCACGAAGTCTTCTCCAGAAATGCTGTCATGCAACAGGACTTCGTCTTTGTCCATTCCCTTCAAAGACACATAGTTCAGGGCATGCGCATTTTGGCAGGCGGCACTCCCTTCCTGAATGAGTTCGAGACAGAGCCGCTCAGGATAACTCACCCAGGCGTCGTGGTATTCTGCGGCGCACTTAATGACGGGCGGCAGGATGGGGCACAGGTCATGGGCCTTCTGCCGCGACATAAACGTGTGGCGCGGCATGTGCCGGCTCTTTCCAGTAAACAGATCATAGAACAGCAATCCAAGTTTGACCATCAGCGCACCGCGATGAGCGGGGCGTTGCCCGCGCAAACCGAAGAAACGCCGTATCACCGCGCCGATGCCGGAAAACCAGAAGAGTACCGGTATCACCGTGGGAAGGGGACGCACATAATGCGGCGCATTTTGCAACAGGCGATTGCGTTCCGCCAGCGATTCGCGCACCAGACGGAATTCACCAAACTCAAGGTAGCGCAGTCCACCGTGGATCATACGGGACGAGGCGGCGCTTGCCCCGGCACAGAAATCCGACTTGTCCACCAGCAGCGCATCAACGCCCTGCAGCGCCAATTCACGGAACAGACCCGCGCCATTGATGCCTCCGCCTACGATCAATACAGACACGTTAGGGTGTTGTTTGGCGTATTCAAGCGCGGCGTTTCTGTCTACAGGTGTTGGTGGCATAATCCATTTTTCCGATGTTTGCGATTCAATGCGTTATTAAAGCGATTGCGACATTGCAGTCAAATGATAACAATCGGCAGGCAGTAACTCCAAACGCAGCTGTAGGGTGGGTGAAGCGTAGCGAAACCCACCATTTCTGATAAATTCGTTCTTGTGGTGGGTTACTACGCTTCACCCACCCTACAGTATAGTCCCGGCATACAGACAAAACAATGGCTGCCGAAATCTCGACAGCCATTGTCCATTAACAATCAAAAACCGTTGTGGTACGTCCCGGGGATTAGACTTCCGCAAGAGTAGGCACTTGGAAGCCGTCCCGGTTCTCATCTTTCACTAACACATTGGCTTCTTCAGCATGTTCGCCAACAAACTTCTCGGTCTCCGGATCGAAGGTCAGCCACGGACCGACGGTATATTCGTTGCCGTCTTCCGGAACACCAACGCCCTTGCTCATGATATCGTGAAGTTTCTCGAAATGCTCATAAGCGTCTTTGTTGTCGCCGAACTGGCCGGATTTCACATTGAAGGGCATTTTCTTGCCCAAGCGGTAGGAATTATTCATCAGGTGACCAACCACGCAGCTGGGGTGCGCCACTTCGGCAGGCGCATTGGACAGGGCCGGGTCACCAGCGCGACACGCGGTAATAAACGACTCCCAGCAGCCGCCCGGGGTCACCTTGCCCGAAGGAATATCAATGGGCTCGCCCACATCACTTCCAGCAGCATAATACAGGTCGCGGATGATCTTGCCGCCATCTTCAAAGTAGTATTCGTCTTCAACCTGATGTTCATAGCCGTCGTAGTTGACATTGCGCACATTGAAAAACACTTGCTGCCCATTGGGGTATTCGGCAATGCCAAACATGGTATTCGGCGTTTCACCCTGGTCATCCCACTGGAACCGTCCGCCAATGGCCATGGCACGTACCGGATGTACCTGGTCTTTCTCAATGGCCCATTGCGCCACATCCAACTGGTGCGTGCCCTGGTTGTTCAGATCGCCGTTGCCGGATTTCCAGAACCAGTGCCAATTATAATGAACCAGATTCTTGTGATACTGATCGATTTTCGCCGGGCCGCGCCACAGGTTCCAATCAAGATGTTCCGGCGGATCTTCCACATCCCTGAAATTAATGCCGCCACGGGGTTTGCAACAATACCCGTAAGCAATTTTCAGTTTCCCGAATTTCCCTGCATGTATCAGCTCATGAAGCCCCGCAATGTGCGCATCGCTGCGGCTTTGTGTGCCATGCTGGACAACCACGCCATATTTCTTCTGCGCTTCCACAGCAATCCGGCCTTCAGCAATGTCGTGACTCATCGGCTTCTCAACATACACATGCTTGCCAGCCTGCGCACCCCAGATGGTCATCAGCGAATGCCAGTGATTGGGCGTTGCAATGGAGATGGCGTCAAGTTCCTTGTCGTCCAGAGCTTCGCGAATATCCGCTACACCCTTGGGCACCATCTTCCCTTCCAGTTTCTTTTCAAGTACTTTCAGCGACCGCGCCAGCACCCGCGAATCGGGCTCAATGACATAAGCGAGTTCAACATTGGGCTGTTCCAGCCAGCCGCCAATGTGGGCCTGGCCGCGACCGTTAAGCCCGGCAACGGCAATGCGCAACCGGTCGTTGGCGCCAATCACCCGTGCCGAGGCTTTAGAACCGCACAGCAACAGGGAACTCCCTGCAAAAGCAGCGGAAGAGGCGATAAATTGACGACGCGTAATCTTTGACATATCCTTTTCTCCTTGGTTGTTGGATTTCTTCTATTATAATCCCCGAATCAATACCAGTCAAAAAATGCAGGCGTAAAAACACTACGCGAATCATAGACTCCAAAAATCGCCGATAGGATTCAATCAGGCATAATATTCCATTATGTGTTCCCACGCACAGCGTGGGAACGAGAGCGGAAAGTAATCTTTGTGTTTCTTGTGTTCTTTGTGGTTAATAAACACACGTTGCCCCATACAAAGGAGAACGACTATAATCATTACATGACTCAGCAAGGGTTACAGGCACATACGCTATTGAAACGCTTCCTGCTTGTCGCGTTTCTGCTGCTCCCCATTTGTCCGGCCATGTCCGAGGACTGGCCCCACTGGACCGGGCCCTATAACGTCAACATCGCAAACGAAATGGGATTACCGGAATACTTCGATCGAAGCAAGAACCGCAACATCAAGTGGACGACCCGTCTGGGTGGCGTGGCTTTTGGGTGTCCCACAATAGCCGAAGGCAGGGTCTTTGTAGGCACCAACATGCCCGCCCTCCGCGATGACGAGCGCTTTCGCGGCATGACTGGCGGCGTGCTGCTCTGTCTGGACGAGGCCACAGGCGAACGGCTCTGGGCGCTCGCTTGTCCGGAACGCAACTGGGACCTGCCGCCTGACACCTTCATGCGGGAGCAATGGTGCGGGATATGCTCGTCGCCTACCGTTGACGGCGACCGCGTCTATGTCATCACCAACAGCGACGACCTGTTATGCCTGGATGTCAATGGGTTGCGCGACGGTAACGACGGCACCTTTCAGGACGAAGCCCAATACATGGTGGGTCCGGACAACACGCCCATCGTCTTACAGGACACTGATGCGGACATCCTCTGGCGCTATGACATCCCCAAGGAACTGAATGTAGCGCCCCATGACGTAGGCAGCTGTTCCGTGCTCGTCCATGGTGACGTGGTCTATACCAGCACCTCCAACGGTATCGGCATGTTTGAAAAAATAGACGACCCAATAAATGCCGTTAACCCCAACGCGCCTGCCTTTATTGCTGTGGATAAATACACCGGTGCGCTGCTGGCCGTGGACGATACGGAGATCAGCCAGAACCTGTTCCATGCACAATGGGCGTCTCCGTCGGTGGGACAGGTCGGCGACCGGGACCTCATCTTCCTCGGCGGGTCGGACGGCTTTTGCTATGCCTTCGAGGCGTTCAACGGGGAAAGCAACATCACAGGGAAACTGCGGACGGTCTGGAAATTCGACTGCAATCCGCCCCACTACAAACAGATGCCGGACGGCACGCCCATCGAATATGGCTGGGGTGACTATCGCGACTATGAACGGCGTGCGGAACTGAACAAAAGCATTGCGGAACTGAACGCCGCCCGGGAAACGCCCATTGAATTCCATGCCAGTCTCGACAAGTTTAACGCCAACGACGGCAGCTACATCGGCCTCAGCGAGATTCTTACCACACCCGTGTTTTATAACAACCGGGTCTACGTCGCCACGGGACGCGACCCCCTGCACGGCTTTGGTCGCGGCGCACTCACCTGCATAGACGCCACCGGTCAGGGCGACATCACCGACACCGGCCTCTTCTGGCGCTTCGAGGAAATCGGACGTTCCATTTCAACCGTCGCCATCGCCGGCACCCTCGTCTATGCCGCCGATCTCCAGGGACGCCTCTACTGCCTCGATGCCGACACCGGCGAACTATACTGGCAACACGACACAGAATCCGAAACTTGGGCCAGCCCCATCGTCGCCGACGGCAAAATCTATCTGAACACCGAAAAAGCCTTCCTCATTTTCGCCACAGGCAAGGAAAAAACGATCCTCTCCCAAAGCCGAGGCGGCACCGAAACCTGTCCCGCCATCGCCAACGGCACCCTCTATGCCTTCCTTCGCGGCGACCTGTGCGCCATCACAGAATTGGGTAACGCGCAGGAGGCCAAGACGGGAACTGTGGACCTTATTGCTGAATCGTCCACGTCTTCTTCGCTCAAATCTTTGCTGGTAGTGATAGTCTTTCTTGTGGTGGGTTTGGTGATTGTATTGATTGTTGTAAGGCACAAAATAAACAGGCGGGAAAGGTACTCTAACGGGAGGCAAAAGTAAAATTACCTTTAATCTTATACAATAAACAGGAAGATGAAGTGAAGATGAACAGGAAAGCGTATCTCATTATTGCACCAGTTGCCAGTGTATTGGCAGTGTCTATTGGCGTAATCGTATATGCCTCAACACCCGAAAATGAAATAAGCGAGGAGGCAAAGGATTTTCAAAAGGAATATGTTCCACTCTTAACGGCAAGGAAGCATGAAGAGATAATCAAGAAATGCGATGAAGTCATCATGAATGCCGATTCAGGTAATACGCTTGATGATCTTCTTGCAACGGCGTTATCTTGTAAAGCTGGTTCTCTCGGAATGCAAAAGAAACATGAAGAAGCCATTGCGCTATGCGATGAAGTTGTTATGCGTTTTGGGAAAAGCAAAAAACTTGGAGTCAGAGCAGCCGTTGCCGGGGCACTTACCAGCAAAGCACATAACCTTCGTCGGTTGCAGAAATATGAAGAGGCCATTACGGTTTGCGATGAATCTATTGCCCGCCTTAGGAACGAGAACCATCCGGCAATGAAGTCTCTGGTTGTTCCACAGTCTCGCCATAAAGGCGAACTACTGGAGGAATTAGAGAGGTATGATGAGGCTATCCAAGTCTATGAAAACGTAATTGCTCAATTTGGAAAGAGCAATGAAAAGGTAACTAAGATGGAGGTTGAGTCAACGATTAAAAATAAAGAACGCCTGCTTGAAAAGTTAAGTAAAAACGAATAATACACCAGGATAAAGTATTGAAACCAAAGAAGATAGGCAATTCAGAACGATACGGATTTCGATTTACGATTTGGGTGATAGGAAAATTGAAATGTGTTGGATGCGTTTGCTATACTTTCCCCATGTGAAGTGTGGTTTCCGCATTTCGAATGTAAGCAGGAACCTTGTTCCTCACCTTGCGGCGGCTGTTTGCCTGCCTGCCTGGTTATCGCAATAATGCCATTGCGCCGGTGGTGAATTCTGGCGCAAAGTGACTTTGTTCGCGACGAAAGGCAGGTGTCTTTCGTCGCGTTTTTTGTTTGTTGTCGCAGCCGATGGTTTCGGTTGCGTTGTTGTGGCGACCCGTGTTGCGGGTTGCGATTGTGTTTCAAATTCGGCCGAATGGCGGCCAACAGGAGAATTCACCCATCGCCAAGGATAAGAAGGATGATCTGGTACGGATAAACGACCAGATTCGTGTACGTCAGGTGCGCGTGATTGATGAAGAAGGCGTACAGTTAGGGATTATGAGTCCGCGCGACGCGCTCCGCGAGGCTGAAGGCCGCGGCTTTGATCTGGTGGAGGTGGCGCCTCAGGCGACCCCGCCGGTGTGCCGGATTATGGACTACGGGAAGTACCGTTACGAACAGAAGCGTCGTGCCCGGGAATCCCGCAAGCATCAGACGGCAATAGCGGTCAAAGAGATTAAGTACCGTCCGAAAATTGACAAGCATGATTTTGAGACGAAGACCAATCATGTGCGTGCGTTTTTACAGGAAGGGAATAAGGTGCGGATTACCATCATGTTCCGTGGCCGTGAAATGGCCCATCCTGAGTTTGGCCGCGAGATTATCGGACGGGTGATTGAGGCGACAGCGGATTTGTGTACGGGCGAAAACACGGCAAGTCTTGCCAAGTTGGAAGGCCGTAATATGTCGCTGATGCTGACGCCTGCAAAACAGCAATAAGAGTCTTGGCTATTCCACTGCTGGTCCTGCGCGTTTGCCTGAGAAACGCGCACAGTATAGCGTTTTGTCTTTAAGCGACGACACGGAAGAAGTTTAATGATATCTGCTTCTTTTCTGTCGTCATGTTCACTACAGGAGAATCTGATTTATGCCCAAAATTAAAACCCATCGTGGCGCCGCAAAGCGGTTCACCCGCACGAAAAATGGTTCTTTCAAGCGGCAGAAAGCCTATGCACGTCATTTGAAGGCAGTTAAAACGCCCAAACGGCTTCGCAATCTTCGGACGGCAACGCTTGTCGCAGCGGAAGACATGGGCCGCGTCAAGAAAATGCTGCCCTACAGTTAGGCCGTTTTAGGAACTACGAAACCGCAAAAACGTTGAATTACAGCGTATTGAATAAGGAATACTGATATGCCACGCGCTACAAATAATCCAGCGTCTAAAAACAGACGCAAGAAAACCATAAAACTCGCTTCCGGTTATCGCGGAAGTCGCCATCGTCTCATTAAGACCGCCCAGCAGGCCGTTGAACACAGCGGCCAGTATGCGTATCGTGACCGCAAAGCACGCAAGCGCGACTTCCGTCGCCTCTGGATTGCGCGCATCAATGCGGGTGCCCGCGCCAACGGACTCACCTATAACCGGTTCATGGAAGGCCTGCGCAAGGCGGAAATCGGCCTCGACCGCAAGGTGCTTGCCGAACTCGCGGTGAATAACGCCGATGCCTTTGCGCGTCTGGTGGAAATCGCGAGAACGACATTGGCGGCAGCGTAACCATGCGCATTGTTCCCGCTGTTGATATTCGCGGCGGTCTTTGTGTCAATCTGGTGCAGGGCAACTATGCACAAGAAACGATTTTTGCCGAAGACCCTGTCGCGCAGGCGCGGTTATGGTGGCGGGCGCTGAAAAAATCCCTGCCCGAAGCGGAGTTCCAGCAATCCATCATCCATATTGTGGACCTGGACGGCGCAAAGAGCGGTCACTGTTGTGTCCTGCCCCAGTTGCAGCAACTCGCGGAAAGCGGGATTCGCTACGAGGTTGGCGGCGGTATCCGCACCTTGGACGCCATTGCCACGGTCATTGATGCAGGCGCAGAACGGGTCATCCTTGGCACGGCGGCCTATCGCGAACCAGAACTCCTTTCAGAAGCATGCGCTCGCTGGCCGGGACGCATCGTGGTGGGCATTGATGCCCGTAATGGATGTGTTTCGCTTAGTGGCTGGCTTGAAGACACCGAATGCGACGCCATCGACTTTGCGCGAACCGTGGAGCAGGCAGGCGCTTCCCGCATTATTTATACGGACATCCTCAGTGACGGCATGCTTGCGGGACCCAATATTGCGACCACGGGCGCGCTCGCACGGGCGGTGCAGATTCCCGTTACCATCTCGGGCGGCGTATCCGTACTGGACGATATTCACAACTCCCGCGCCTTGTCCGGGGCCGGTGTAGACGAAATTATTATTGGCCGCGCCCTGTACGTGGGTCAGTTTACGGTGGCGCAGGCCGTTGCCGCTGCCAGAGAAAGGCCATGACCAAAGGCGTTGAACAGGTAACTATTATCGGCGTTGGCCTTTTGGGTGCTTCATTCGGGCTGGCGTTGAAGAAGCGCACAAGGGTCAAGCATATTGTGGGGGTGGGACGTAGTGAAGCCTCCCTCGAAGTTGCCCTGGAGCGGGGCGCCATAGATGAAGCGGTGCTTGACGTGGAAGCGGGGGTTTCCCAGGCTGACGCGGTCTGTATCGCAACTCCTGCGGCGGCGGTGGTTTCCCTGTTGGATGCTGCCATTGCAAGTGCGCCTGCCCACGCAATCTTCTTTGATGTGGCCAGCACCAAACAGGCCATTTGCGATCACGCCCGCACCACATATCCCGCGCCCCGTCGCTTTGTGGGGTGTCATCCCATGGCTGGCGGCGAAAACTATGGCGCAGCCCATGCACATCCCGATTTATTTGCAGGGACGGTTTGCCTGGTTGAGGAAGACAACACTATTGATGCGCAGGTACGGGAGCGGGTGTGTGCCCTGTGGCAGGCAGTGGAAGCGCGGGTGGTGTCCGTGAACGCTGCGGCCCACGATGCCCTACTCGCCCACACCAGTCATGCTCCCCATGTATTTGCGGCGGCAGTGGCCCAGATTGCGGCGGATGCCGAGGCCACGCAGGATTTCGTGGGCAACGGTTTTCGCGATGTCACCCGGATTGCCGCGTCCCGTCCCGAATTGTGGCGGGATATCTGCATGGAGAATCGCACCGCATTATGTTATTCTCTAAAGGAAATGAAACGGCACATCGCCACGGTGGAATCCTTGTTGGAGAAGAATGATGCCGCCGGGCTGCAGGCTTTTTTCGAAGCGGCCGTCGCGGCACGGCGCAGGATACTGGAATCATGAACGGTTTGTTTATCACTATCGAGGGCATTGAGGGTTGTGGAAAATCCACACAAATCAAATTGCTCGCCGAATATCTGCGGGAGAAAGGCTATCCCGTCGTGGTCACCCGTGAACCGGGCGGCACCCCTCTGGCGGAGCGGATACGTGGGTTGCTGATGGAAAACAACGAAGAACCGGTGGCGTCTCTCACGGAATTGTTGCTGTACGAGGCAGCCCGCGCACAGCACGTCAACCGCGTTATCCTGCCGGCACTTGCCCGTGGGGAGATTGTATTGTGTGACCGCTACGCCGATTCAACGTCGGCATACCAGGGCGCAGGACGGCAACTCTCCGACGATTTTATTGAACTGTTGAACCGGCTTGCGGCTGGCGCTGCATGGCCTGATCGCACCTTCATCCTTGACATGGCTGCCGAAGAGGGCTTGCGGCGCGCCCGTGCCCGTGGTAGTGATGATCGCATGATGGCGGAAACATTGGAGTTTCACCGCCGTATTCGCGACGAGTTTCTGGCCCTGGCACAGCGGGACGCCGGAAGAATCTCTGTGGTGGATGCTGTTGGCGCCATAGACGAGGTGCAACAGGACCTGCGAAGCCATGTTGACAGAATACCGCATCTCCGGAAAATGTGTAAACGTAAGGGTACCCAATAGCGTCATGAGTTTTGGACAGGTAAAAGATCAGAAAGTAGCCATACATCTGCTGCAGGGTATTGTGCGACAGCAGCGCGTGCCCAGCGGACTGCTTTTCTGCGGGCCTTACGGCGTGGGCAAGCGCATGGCGGCTTTTGAATTTGCCAAGGCGGTGAACTGTCTTGAGCGTAAAGATGACGCCTGTGATACCTGTCTTGCCTGCCGCAAGGCCATGCACGGGAACCATGCCGATATTACGGTGGTAAAGCCAGTAAGCAAAACCCGCATTATCAAGGTGGAACAGATTGAAACGGTGATAGAAACGTCCATGTACCGGCCCGTGGAAGGCGGCAAACGCCTTTTCATCATTGAAGATGCGGAACGTATGAACGAGACGGCGCAAAATCATTTTCTGAAAACACTGGAGGAGCCGCCAAGCCAGACCATGTTTATTCTGCTGACGGAATGGCCGCGCCGCCTGCTGCCGACCATCCGATCCCGCTGTCAGACCATACGCTTTGGTTCGCTTCGTCTCACCACGGTTGCAGAAATGGTGCAACAGGAATACAAGTTTGACGAAGAACATGCCTACGCGATTGCGGCCCTTTCCCGGGGCAGTGTTTCCCGGGCGCGGGACCTCGTCAATAAGGAACGTCGTACCATTGTGCTCGATATTGTGCATCGCCTTGCTATTGGCGAAGACCCGCTTCTGGTAAGCGAAGAATTTGCCGCCCATATCCAGAAAGCCGAAAAGGCCATTGAGCAGGGGGTAAAGACTGAAGCAAAGCAGGAAGCCAAGACCGATCCTGATGGCGATGCCGAGGCCGAAAAGGAAGCGCTGGAAGCGCTGGTGGCTGGGCTGGTGCGCGCTGAACTGTTTGAGTACCTCGTGCTCTTCGATGCCTGGTACCGCGATGAACTGGTTTACGGACTGTCCCAGGATACGCAACTTATTTATAACCGGGACTATTTAAGTAAATTTAAATTGGACGTGGATGCCCAAAAACATACAGCGAAAATTGCAGCCATTGTGGATGCGTGGAAGTATATTGAACGCAACTTGAAGCCGGCCCGCGTCTTTCGCGATTTATTCTTCACCTTTGCAGCCTGAAAGGGATGTGGCGGTAAAAAACTAACGTATAGTATGGAGCGCCTCTAAATGAATATAGCCCGAATACGATTGAGAAAGCCGCGCAGGGTTCTCTCGTTTCTTTGTGAAGACATGGCCCTCGATCGCGACGACACCTGCATTGTTGAAAGCGATCAGGGAATGGAATGGGGGACCTGCATATTGCCGCCGGAACCCTGTTCCCAGCAAATCGCAGACAAAATATCCATGCGCGTCATCCGCAAGGCTACCAAGGCGGATGCCGACTCTTTTCAGGTACTCGAACAGGAAGAACGCAAGGCGCAGAAGGTGTGCCAGGAGCACATTGACAAGCGCGCCCTTCCCATGAATCTGGTGGATACCGAGTTCACCTTCGACCGCCACAAAATCACCTTTTTCTTCACCGCAGAAAACAGGGTGGATTTCCGGGAACTGGTGCGTGACCTCGCAAGGGAACTGCACAGCCGCATCGAGTTGCGCCATATTCAGGTGCGCGACCGGTCAAAGGTCATCGGGGGGTTGGGATGTTGCGGGCGTGTCCTGTGTTGCACCAGCTGGCTCGATGAATTTGTGCCCATTTCCATGCGTATGGCCAAGTGCCAGAATCTGTCGTTAAATCCCGGAAAAATAAGCGGACAGTGTGGCAGGCTCCTGTGCTGTCTTAATTACGAAAATGAAGTCTATGAAAAGGGGGAGATGGGGCAGGCAAGACCAGCGCCCCAGGCGGATGCTCCCTACAATGAAAAAGAACTTGCGACGATGGACGATGACAACCGTAGGCCTGCACGGCAGAAGAAAATAGTGGTGGCAGCGCCGGAACCTGCGCCGCAGGAGGATGCCGCCGAATCTGCCCAGGCGCCCAAGGGCAAGCGCAAAAAACGCAAAAAGAAACGCGGCAAGGGAAATGCCTCGTGATGCCCTGTGTGGACACCCATTGTCATCTGCAGTCGGAAAAGTTTGATCAAGATAGGGGAGAGGTGTTGCAGCATGCCCGGGAATGCCTCCAATGGATCGTGGTGGTAGGGGACGACCTGGAAAGCAGCCGCGCCGCCTGTGAACTCGCCGGTGAGAAGGTCTATGCGGTCGTCGGATTCCATCCTTACAATGCCGCCCAGCTGAACGACCAGACCGAAGGGGAACTCCGGAAATTGGCCGCGCACCCGCATACAGTGGGCATCGGCGAGATGGGGCTGGATTATTTCAATGAATTTTGTCCACGCGCCCTGCAACAGCCTGCTTTTGAACGGCAGATTGCCCTCGCCGTGGAACTGGACATGCCGGTCGTCATTCACTGCCGTGCTGCTGAGGCAGATACCCTTGCGATCCTGAAGCCCTACGCGGGACAGCTGAAATCCTGCATCATGCACTGTTTTGGTGGCGATGCAAACTTCGCCGCACAATGTCTGGAACTGGGCTGCTACATCTCCTTCGCCGGCAACGTCACCTATCCCAAGGCGGAAACACTGCGAGATGCCGCACAGGTAGTGCCGCTGGACCGCTTGCTCGTCGAGACGGATGCGCCCTATCTCGCCCCCCAAAGCCATCGGGGAAAACGGTGTGAACCCGCCCATGTGCTTCATACGTTGGAATTTATTGCAGAATTGCGGGGAATGTACCGCCACGAACTCGGCGCGCAAGTCGTTCAAAACGGCTGTAAGGCATTCCATATCGTGAACCCATAAAATCCGTAACTGGTTATCCGAATGGCGAAATGCCGAGCTTTTTCTGTAGCCTGCGTTTGCATCTATAGATTGCTTTCTTGGTCATCCCTCTGGGATGAATTTCTCGTGACCTGGGGTATTTCTGTGTCCCTTATGTCCCTTCCGTCCCTTATGTCCCTTATGGCACATAACAAACTCACAAAAAATTACCCAACAGTAGATACTCTGCCTGTTTCATTCCAAACGGTAGGACTTTCCACAGGGCGCCAGGCGTAATACTACAGAAATTCCTTTGAAGACGACTATAATTCATAGATTCTCGCTTTTGGCAAGAAGATTGCTCACTAAAAACAAAATGGTCGTCATAAAGAAGCCGCTCTACTGCATGTACTTTTAACGATAGGAAAGGAGGTCTGACAATATCAAACGTCGCGCATGCGGTCTGAACGCGATACCCCCCATAATAAGGAAGAGGTCAAAAAAACAAGGAGAATATTGTATGAGCAGCAAGACTATGGTTGCTATGCTGGCGCTGGTACTGGTCGCCGGTGTTGGCTATGCAGAATTACAGAATGTGGAAGTAGGCGGATCAATACGCATCCGCGGCAGTTACTACGACATGGACAGCCTGGGCGACACGAGCTGGATCGAACAGCGCACCCGCCTCAGCGTGAAAGCGGACTTCACCAGTGATGTGTCCGCCTTTATCGAACTTGACTACTACGACAACTGGGGCGAAGATTTTCGTTCCCTCTATCTGACCGGCGCCGATTTTCGCGGCGGCGGTGGCAACGATGTAGACCTCTATCAGGGCTATATTGAAGCCGCCAACATGTGGGGCACCCCCCTGTCCATGCGGGTTGGCCGTCAGGAACTCAGTTTCGGCAGTGAATGGCTGGTGGGCGTGAACAACGCCGCCGCCCTGTTCACCGGCCTGTCCTTTGATGCGCTGCGGCTGACCTATGCCGTAGATACCTTTACCGTGGATGCCGTCGCCGCGAAGCTGGTGGAAACCCTCGGCGATTTCGGCGATGACGACACCGACTTCTATGCCCTCTACTTCAGCTACCTCGGCATTGAAGAAGTTACCCTCGACGCTTACTGGATGTTCCTCCGTGATGACGGCGTCGCCCTGGGCGATGATGTGGACATCCATACCTTTGGCCTTCGCGGAGCAGGAACCATTGGCGCATTCGATTTCGAACTGGAAGCAGCCTACCAACTGGGCGAAGTTGACGGACGTCCCTCCGCATGCCCCGCTGGCTTTGGTGAAGCCGACATTGACTACGACGCCTTCGCCGTGAATGCGGAACTCGGCTATACCTTCGACATGGCATGGCAGCCCCGTGTCTTCGGACGCTTCGCCTGGTTTGAAGGCGGCGACGACGACACCAGCGCCTGGAGCAATGACCGCGACCTGCCCTTCAACCGTCTGTTCTCCAACTGGGAATACACGGAATTCTGGGCCAATACCGACGAATCCAACCTGCTCTATTACGCCCTCGGTGTAGGCGTTACCCCCACAGAAGCGCTCGAACTGCTCCTTGTCGCCGCCTACTTCGAGGCCGACGAGACAGCCCCCGACATGGGATGGTGGTTCTGGCGTGACAGTGCCGACGATTCCCTCGGACTTGAGGTTGGCCTCTATGCCGACTACCACTACAGCGAAGACCTGGTCTTCCGTGCCGGCTACGCCCACTTCTTTGGCGACGACGGCCTTGAACGCAACAACTTCGTGCTGAACGGTCTCGCAGCCCTTGGCGGTGATGAAGACGACGACTATGACTACCTGTTCATAGAGACCGAACTTTGTTTCTAGCGCGGCCTGCAAAGGACGCGCGCTTCCCGACGCGGCCCCCGGCGTTTCCAACAGCGCCGGGGGTTCTTGCATTTTAGCAGTGAATAAGAATCATTCCTATTTATAGTTCATTGTAGGCTGGGTGAAGCGGAGCGGAACCCACCTCTGATGCTTCCCGACGCGGCCCCCGGTGTTTCCAACAGCGCCGGGGGTTCTTGCATTGTTTACAAGCCATGAACGTAATAATGGTGCAATGTAGGCTGGGTGAAGCGGAGCGGAACCCACCTTTGATGCTATGGCGACCGGCTGCGGCAGGTCACCTCCAGTTTCCCCGGCGAGACCGCCACCAGTCCCGTCTACGAATACGCCGTCGGTGGCAGGAATGCCACCGCTCCGTTGACGTTTATGTTGGCGATGACCCCGATGTGTGGTATGATGTGTATGTGCAGTTGGACGACGATGCAGTAGTGGTGTATGCCGGAGAACGAGGGCAGGCGATGACGAAGATTGTGGATACAACGACGGATGTGACCAGCTCCACCGACCGTATTCAGTTTACGGTGGAGAATCTGGGCGCAAACGGTTCGCAGTTCCTCTTTGACGACATCAAGGTGATGACCCGCGAACTCCTAGCTATTTACTGTCCCCGGAACTCCAGAAATCGTAACCGAGTATGAGCCTGGTAAAGTCAAAAAAAAGAGTCGCCGACCACGGGGAGGTGTTCACCCCCGCGTGGATGGTGGAGGCTATGCTCGACCTGGTGAAGGGCGAGACTGAGCGCATTGATTCGCGCTTCCTGGAACCGGCGTGTGGGGATGGCAACTTCCTCGTGCAGGTGCTCCGACGCAAACTGGCCGCCGTAGAGTTGAAATACGGCAAGTACGATTTCGAGCAGCAGCACTACGCGATGCTCGCCGTCATGTGCATTTACGGCATCGAACTGCTGGCCGACAACATCGCCGAGTGCCGCGACAACTTGCTGGCGATCTTTGCGGAGTACTTGAAACTTGCTCCGTCGGACGACCTCTATCGCGCCGCGTTCTACGTGCTGTCGCAAAACCTCGTCCACGGCGACGCACTGAAGATGCGAACCCACGACGACCACGCGATCACCTTCGCCGAGTGGGGATACCTCGGCAAGGGTAAGTTCAAGCGGCGTGACTTCCGCCTAGACAATCTCACCATGTCGTCAGAGCCACTCTTTGCATGGTCGGGCAAGGAGAAGATATTCACTCCGGCCAAAGATGATTATCCGCCATTGACAATCCGTGACCTGGCCGCCCTTGCGCCGGAGGTCATCGTATGATTGAACAGGCCATCTTCACATTGCGCGGGCGCAACCCGGACGTGCTGACCTGCATCGCGAACCTATCCAATGACGAGGTCTTCACGCCGCCGGAGTTCGCGAATCGAATGCTGGACACGCTGGCCGAGGCCTGGGCCGCCAACAACAATGGCGCCGACATCTGGGCGGACAAGACGGTGAAGTTCCTCGACCCCTGCACGAAATCCGGCATCTTCCTGCGTGAGATCACCAGCCGCCTCACCAAGGGGCTGGAGAACGAGATTCCGAATCTGGAAAAGCGGGTGAATCACATCCTCACGAAGCAGGTGTTCGGCATCGGCATCACGCAAAT
>CAZBNU010000053.1:0-21783 GCA_964493075.1 uncultured Nitrospirales bacterium
GCGCTGAATCAGAGCGAGCGCATGTATCTCGTCATCACCCCGGAAGGCACCCGAAAAGAAGTGGACTATTGGACTACGGGGTTCTATTACATTGCTCATGAGGCGGGAATCCCTATCTGGCCGTGGTTCATCAATTATAAGACCAAGCGCACCGGCAGCGGGGATATTTTTTACACGACCGGGGATATTCAAGCGGACTTTGAACATTTGCGCAAGTTTTATGAAGAGAACGAGGTGTCCTTGCCGTCCTGTCGTCCGAAACCCCGAAAGCACGCTCAAACATTGGCAACTGATAAGGACGCACAACCTGCTGACTCATGATACTGGCAGTCTGTCTGAAATCATTCTGAAATATTTGTCTTTATGAAAAATGCAGTCTTAATAGAAAATCTATCTGTTCACTTTCAGGGCGCACCTCTTTTTGATGGTTTTTCTTTGGCAGTGCCGTGCGGCGAAAAAATTACGATTGCCGGACCGTCCGGAGGTGGGAAGTCCACCTTGTTGCGCTGCATCATGGGATTTACACCGGTGACGAAGGGCATCATCAGGATATTGGATCGGGAACTGACTGCTTCCTCTATCTGGCAGTTGCGCGGCAAGATGGCCTATGTGGCACAGGAACCGGAATTGGGCGCTGGCACGGTACGTGCCGCCCTGATGCGTCCCTTTGGCTATCGCATCAATGGCGACCTTTCGTATGACGAGGAAGAAGCCCTGCGTCTTTTCAGTATGTTCAGGTTGCCCGCCTCACTTTTGGACAAGGACATACCGCTTCTTTCCGGTGGAGAAAAACAGCGGGCGGCACTGGTGGCTGCGCTGCTGCTTCAGCGACCGATTCTGCTGTTGGACGAAGCAGCCTCGGCGTTGGACGGCGTATCGAAGGAGGCGGTTCGTAATTATCTGTGTGAACGCACCGATTTGACCATACTCTCTATATCCCATGATATCCGCGATTTCTCCCTTTCGGAGACGGTGGTAACCCTACCGGGAGAAGCGTCATGAACGCCTCAGATATTACGTATGGACAATTGATTGCCGGATACGCCTTGATCCTGTTTCCGCTGGCCATTTTTATGTGGTACGGCGTGAAGTTATTCCGGGAAACGGTTATCAGTGTGGTGCGCATGACCCTGCAGTTGCTGTTTGTGGGATTTTATCTACAGGTAGTGTTTAACTGGAATTCCCCTTGGATCAATTTCCTGTGGATTGCGGTGATGGTGCTGGTGGCGGACGCCTCCATTGTCCGCAGCTGCGGCCTGCGGGTGCGGCGTTTTGTCGTGCCCCTGGCCATCGCTCTGCTTGCCGGGGTGCTTGTCCCCCTGCTGCTGTTCGTGCTGGTTATCATTCGACCGGAACCGATTCTGGACGCACGGTACGTGATCCCCATTGCTGGCATGATCCTTGGCAACTGTCTCCGTGCCGACATTGTTGGTATTCGCGGTTTCTACGAAGCCATCCACAAGCAGGAGAAAGTGTATCTCACGTCACTCGCCGCAGGGGCGACCCTGCACGAGGCCGTGTTGCCTTTCATGCGTGAAGCGCTTGAGGCTGCACTGCGCCCCACCATCGCGACCATGGCGACTATAGGGCTGGTGTCCCTGCCTGGCATGATGACCGGCGTGATTCTCGGCGGTGCCAACCCCATGACTGCCATCAAATACCAGATAGCCATTATGCTGGCCATCTTTTCCGGTACCGCCATCACGGTGGTATTGGCCATATTTCTAACACTCAGGAATAGTTTTACCGCATACGGCATATTGGACAGGGGTATTTTTGTTTTATACAAGAAGTTGCTCTAATGTATCTATATGCCTGCTTCGTATGTTTCACGAACGCGCATTCGTCGTTCCTGTTCTTCCTTGGGCATGCCGGGGCATATGCCGACTTCGCTGTCGCGCATGACAGATTTCTTTTCTGAAACGGACAGAGGGATGTCGGCTTCCTGCTTGATTTCGATAATGAGTTCTGAAAACTCCAGCCATAGCGCGGCGGTATCCCATCGCGCCTTGTCCAAAACAGCGATGGCTTCGAGATACCGTCCCTCTTCGCGCATGTCAAGGGCTTCCATGAGCATTTTTCGGCCTTCACCGAAGGGGTCGGCCAGTTCATCCCAGGTTTGTCGTGCCTTTGCCCAGTATTCATCGGCCTGTTGGCGCAGTAGTGCGGCTTCTTCGGCGTTTGCAGCCTGTTTTGCCTGTGCCCGTAACTCTTTGGCGCGGCTTTCGTAGAGTAGTCCCTCGTTGCGCATGATAAAACGGGGCGCCACTTCGACGGCTGTCATGCTGCCGGGATAGCGTTCCATGTAGTCCTTCCACCCTGCCAACGCTTCTTCATACTGTCCGTTGAGTTCCTGACATTGGAACAACTGGCGCGGCACCCATCTGTCGTGGGGCAGGTTTATGGCCTCTGTAAGATACTTCACGGCATTGGGATAGTCCTCTAGTTTCTGCTTATAGAGTGCGAACCCAAGGTCAAAGTAAAGCTTGTAATTGCGTGGATTACGTCGGATGCCGTCTTTCAGGAAATCTATGGCGTAATAGTAAAAACGTTCCTTTTCACCCAGGCAGACCTGATAGCGTGCGTCCCATTCGCGTCGCGGCCACGGGGTGTCGGGCATACTGGCCGTGGCGTTATACCCCAGGTGCCAGGAGCCGATAAGATAGGCTTCAATAAAATGCGGATCCAGGGCTACACAGGTGCGCATGAGTGTAATCATGCGGTACATGTTTCCCTGATGCCAGTAGCGGTCTACTTCAAGCCAGATGAGATTTGCGGCTACTTTGCGGAATCCGAAAAAGAGGTTGAAGATATTCACGCCGCCCGCCTGTGCTTCGGCATACTGAATATCCTGTGCGAATCGGAGTTTACGGTCCTTTGCAAGTCCCAGAAACTCGTCGCGCAAGTCTGTTGCATGCCTGCTGCGTGCAAAATCCCATATCCGCCAATCCTCCTGGTAATCCTTGGCTGCACGCCCCAGCAGGCTTTCACTTTCAGCATCGTCGTCGGATTCGGGATACACGGGAAAAATGCCGGAATTTCTTGCGGCTTCATCACTTTTACTAAAAAGTGCGCCGTCCTGATCGCCTTCTTCCTGGTCCTGAAAAAGACGTTCATTTACTGCTGCCGCCAGCAGCCATCGGTAGTAGGATTCAGATTCTCTGAGATGCCGCAACCAAAGATTATTAAGTGTGCCAGCGGTAAGCACAAGGATAATAAGCAGTATTACTACCGGCTTTGGGTTTCGCTTCAAAAACTCCACTATCATACCTCCTTGCGCCAGAAGATTACGTAAGCGCAAAGGAAACCTGCCAGTCCGTAAATAAATCCATACAGCAACAATGCCGAGATAATCACGTCTACGGGCGGATCATTGGGTTGGCCGTTTACAATCTGGGTCTTCAAACTGAAATTCTGCAGGTTCGGCAAAATAGCGTAGAGATAAGAGGCAATTTTGCCTATCATCACATCCAGAAATTCAGCTGTCTGCCCTGCCCGGTTTTCCACGTCCTTCAGGTATTCAGTCAGGTTGCCGGTGATATAAATGAACAGGCCGCCCAGAATCGGTACGAGCGAAGTGGTGGCAGCACAGGAGATTGCGAAGGTGAAGGAGGATACGATGAGGAACTCGAAGTAGGTGAGTAGAATACTCCACAGCAGCAACGTGGGCATAATGCCTTGTCGCAGGTAGAGCGCCATAAAAAACAACCCGCCCATCAACGCCAGATTGACGATGATGATAAGTTGTGCACCCATGAATTTTCCAAGCAGATACTGCATTCGTCCGACAGGCTTTGACAGAACCGTGTAGATCACCTTGTTTTCAATCTCATTGGGCACCACTGATGCCGAAATGTACACGGCAATGAGCACGCCAAAGATTGAAATGGCGGCGACGCAGATATCCTTGATGAGTTTCAGGTCAATATCCGTTTCTGCGGAGGGGTCGAGAAAAGAGGATATGAAACTGGAACCAAAAATGACCAGCAGGCTCAGCACCAGAAATCCGATGAGCAGCTTTCTGCGGATGCCTTCGCGATACGTGTACAGCGCAATGTAGTAGGGGCCTCTGAGAAAGGAAATGACAGCATTCATGATATTAACTCCGGGCTGATTCAGCAGCGCCGATGACACGGACAAACAACTCTTCAAGCGTTTCCCTGCGTGGTGCTACGTTATTAATTTGAAGCGATTTGTTTTTGCATAATTCAACGACATCGAAAATAGTAGCCGTATCTCCCACCCGCAGTTTTGCGCGGCTTCCGGTGCGGTCTTCCATGGCAATACCAGCGGTTTGAAGTTCTGCGGCTAGTGCATCGGTGATGCCGTCAACGTCAACGGTCATGTCCCGTTTAACAAGCAAGTCTTCAAGGGCGCCAATGGTCTGCAATACGCCATTGTAGAGAATGCCGACACGGTTGCTGATCAATTCCACTTCCAACAGTTCATGGCTTGAAATGAGGAGCGTTTTTCCTTCAACGCGTAGCCGCAACAGGATATCGCGGATTTCTTTTCGGGCAATAGGATCAAGCCCCGTGGTGGGTTCGTCGAGAATCAGCAGTTTCGGGTCGCTGATAAGCGCTTGGGCAAGACCTATACGCTGCCGCATCCCTTTGGAATAGCCACGCAGGAGCCGCTTACGAGCGTGTTCCATACCCACCATGTCCAGGGTAACGTCTATTCTTCTCTTCAGGTCAGCGCCACGCAGTCCATAGAGCTTACCGTAGTAGGACAGTATTTCTTCACCACGCAGGAAGTCAGGATAATAGGCGCCTTCAGGAAGATAGCCGATGTTCATTTTCACGGCTGCGGAGCTGATGGCGCGACTTCCAAAAATTTCGATGGTTCCCGTTGTCGGAAAAATAAGTCCCAGCAGCATCTTGATGGTCGTTGTTTTCCCGGAACCGTTAGGCCCGAGGTACCCGAATATTTCCCCTTCGTTCACATCGAGGGAAAGTTCTTTGAGGGCATGCACATCCTGACCGCGTAATGCGCCCTCATAAATCTTAGTCAGATTTTGCGTTGATATAGCAGTTGACACGTGCTTCCGACCTTTCCGATTATTTCAATGTACGTAGAATTACCACGTTCTTCACCGTCAGAGACAAGAAATTCGTGCTTTGAAAACACTTTGTTTTACACGCTTCAGTCGTAATTTTCACTCATAATAGCAGAATGACTTTCCTTTTTCCAGAAAAGCCGTAATTTACTGAGATTCGTCATTATTCAGGGCTTCGATTGCTTCCATAATCTCCTGATATTCGGGCACATGGCCGTCCCAGAAGTCCTTTAGTTTTCCGTCCTGAATAAGGCTTAATCTGAAGGAATCGTCGCCGATAAGCGAATAATATAACATTGCGCGGTTTTCAAGGGAATGCATGGGAAATACCGGCTGTGTATTGCCGCGGAATAGTTCCATATCCCCCGGGAAGTCCTCATAGCACAGCGCCACGATGGGTGGTACACCCGCCATACCCCATAAAGCGTTGAGATCAGGCACATTTGCCATGCACTCGTCACAGGACATACTCATTACTGCTACAAGATAGATGCCTTCTCCCAGGTTAAAATAGCCTTCGGGCAGAAACAATTCAAATTGCGCATAGGAAATGTTGTTTTCCTCGGTATCATCTATAACAAAGGATTGCCAGTCTATGTCTTGATAGGCATAGGCGGTTGCTGCTGATGCCAGAACTACTGCGACCAGAATCTTTAGACAGGGTATCAGCAGTGCCGCCCCCACTCCCCTGCTTCTTTTGTTTGCTTCCTCCGTATTGGCACGAGTGACAGGAACCCTAAAGGTCACCCAGAGTATGAATAGACCGGAAGAGATTAAAACGGCATTCTTTATCAGTGACATCTGCGGCGACATTTTTATAAACGGGAAGCATCCGCAATCTTCAAGTCCATACACGCGCCAGGCATAAATAATGAGGACAGCAAAAAAAACCAACATGGCCTGCATGATAAGTATGGTAAGCCCCTTAAGACGCAAGCCCGCTATCATCGCGATGCCCAGGCCTACCTCTACAAACAAGGTAAACAATGCTGTCAGCAAGAGCATATTCGGCGTATTGATGACGTGATATGCAGCAATTTGAACCGCAAATTTATCTATATCCAAGCCTTTTGGCAATGCCCCTACGACGAAATAGATGCCAATGCATAGCTCAAGTATACGTGCTACTATATGAAATTTTGATTGTTTTGTCATAATAATAATGAAACAACTAATTGGATTGATTTTAATAAATAAACTGATACATAACTAACGCGATTGTAATGGTAACAGTTGACTCATATTTTTTCTTCCGCCGGTAAGGCATGATATTGAGAAAATTCGGGGCATTCGTTTTATGCGCCAGCAATGCCATTTAAGAGGTTTCACTGGATTGTGTGCCGATTGCCACCTGCAAGCCCGCCTCAAGAATGAGCATGCGCTCGCCGTTGGAAATGGTCAGTTTCTTGGTATAGGGGTTGTACTCTTTCGCGGTCCAGTCTCCCAGTATGACGTCGCCAAGTTTGAGGGATACATTATCGCTGCGCCCATCGGGATATCTTATGCTTGCCCTGAACAGGGGTTCCACCCCATCCCCATGAATAACCCCCTGCATTAACAAGGTTATCGCATTTTCGGGAATAGCACTTTCCGCGACTTCTCCTTCATCTGTTTCAGGGGTGTTGTTCAAAAGGTCACCGGGCAGGCTCTCGTTTGGAGTTGCGTTTATGCGACTCGTCAATGGGGATGGAGCAAAAGCAGAATCACTGATCGTAGTGCGTGCTGACAATCTATCTGATACATCCTCCGATTCTATAACCAGGGCAGTTATCCTTGGTGCAAATGTGTGGGTAGCAGCCACAGCAATACCGCTCAATAAAGTGCAGCATATTACCGCTATAATTGTATTTACAGGATAGGACATTCGCTTAAAGTAATGGTGTGCGCAGGCAAGGCCTGCTCCTGAACCTGCAAACGCGGCGCCGATGACCACAAGCCAAGCACGCAGGTTGATGATGGGCAACGCGATGGTTCCTTCATCCGTCAGCAGGACAAGATATTTGTCCATGGCCGTTCTTTGGTACATGAATAACAGTAGCAGGGCGAGCAACAGCAACCACAGGGCTATTACTACAGGAGCCCGAAGTCTTTGCTCCAATATAACACCAAAAACAGCGAGCCCTACAGCAGCACATGTGGCGAGCACTGCCAGCCAATCGGTACTGGAGGGCGCTGATTCAGTGAACATCAGCAGGCCGAGGATAATGCAGGTTGCAGCGACGAACAGTAGCGTGGAATCCAAATTAAATATATTTTCGCTGATAGCGCCCTGTAAACGTAGTATCATCGTGGTAGAAGCTTTCGGCACTTCAACAGGTGAATTTGCAGTCAAGGCTTGCCGTGCCAAGCTTCTCATTCTTACGATATCGGTTTCGGCTTTTACAATTGCAGGAAGCACTTCCTCAAGCGTATTATCACGCAACTGTTTCTTGGCGGCGCGGTCATAAATATCGTCCTTAAATTTTGCGAGGGCTTTCAGGTCATTGTCACAATCGAGGATAATTTGTTCCATACGCTGCTGACAGAAGCGGATAGCGGCCATATTACGCGATAAGGCCGCTTCGGTTTCCGCCAGACCTTCATGAACGGCACCATCCGAATAATCATGTTCTGCCACCATTCGCCGCCATTCGGTATGCCTGCGTTCCAAGGCGGCCCTCATTTCAAGCATATTCCGCAATTCTTCGCCATAAGAAACATACAATGGTGTATTTGTATTTGAAACATGTGGCTCTGGTACGAAGATTTCGAAACTATCCTCATTGAAAGACTCCAGAGCAGTAGTTACGAGGCCGCCAGCCATAAAAGGGTCTTTCAATTCCTGCCAGGACAGCAGGTTGTAATTTTGCCTTACAAGGATTTCCCTGCTGCATCTCAGGCCATCGGTCTGAGATAGGAATGTAGCAAGTGAACAGTCTCCAACACGCAATGCGACATTCAAGCGAACGATTTCTTCTTCAATCTGGGCAATCTGCTTTGCAACGGCGCGTTGTTCGTGTTCCAGACAGGTCATAATTCTGTTGTGGGTGCGCTCTAAAGCGCTCTCCCATGAATCCAGTAAGTCTTTTGAGGGCGCATCATCATCGGCACCCAAGGCATTGCGTCTTTTGTTCAACTCGTCCTTGTAGCTAAATAGGAGCCGAAGTGGTTCAAAGGACTCCATTGGTATCTTGCTTGTCTTGCGAAGTACCAGATGTAGGGCACGAACATCCTGTTTTTTATCGGATTCTGGTTCCTTTCCGCCCGAACCCTCACTGGATGCGTCGGCATGAAGCGTTTTTTTCTTGAAACACCCCTCAAGGTTAATGTCGGTGATAGGTTGGGGGGTGGTCTTAAAGTATCGCTGAACCAGATTGGGGCTTTCACTGTTTTCTGGCAGGGCACGGGAAAATTGCCCCGGCAAACGCAATAATTCGGGATGGTCCTTGAGATTAAGGGTTTGCGTTTCTTCTGAAACCTCGTGTTTTTCAGGAATAAACCACTTTTGATGACAGGCAACACATTTGGCAGGACGACCATACATGTCAGAAGTGATCTGCATCTTCTGTCCACACAGACAATATACGCGCAGATTCCTATGGCTCTGTTCTGTCATATACAACAATCTATCGGATACTAAGGTTTAATCAACATCAAAAAATTCACTCACAACGTGATGCTATATAAGGATACCATAAAAAAACGCTTGAAAGCTGAAAAAAATCGGTTTACGAAGTCATCGTATGGGGCCCTGTTGAGAAACATGCAAATGGAACAGACAAGCCGCGAACACCTTTCTTAGTATCTTGCGTATTCTTTGGGACAATCCTGTATTTCCGGCAAGACTTTTTTCAGAAATGCAGTTTATTCCGCAGTTGCAACAGGGGCGTCCGAAGGCACAGGCACCTGTGGCACTCCCGCAGCAGGGGCATCTTCAACATGAAAAATGACTTCACCATCGCGTGTGAGTCGCCTGATACGTCGAATTGTTGCCTCAATTTCAACGGGATCTGTTTTCATATTCTCGACCCGATCTTTAACTTGGTCTACCCGCTCTTTTAGCGCTTCGATATCCCGTCTTACGGCGTCTATCTGTTTTTCATTTTCACGAAATTCGATATATCTCGTTTGGATATTGCGTTGATGGTAGTAACCGTAGGCAACGGAACCCACCAGCACGGCCCCCAACAGATATATGAGAATTTCTTTGTGCATAATTTATAACGCGGAGGAAACTACTGTGCTTCCTCCGCGTCATCCTGTAACGTTACTTCAGTTTAATATTTGAAAAAGCGGCAAGCCCCGGGAACCAGCCCTGGTCTCCCAGTTCTTCTTCTATGCGCAGCAACTGATTGTACTTGGCGATACGGTCACTTCTTGAAGCGGAACCGGTTTTAATCTGGCCAGCGTTGACGGCAACAGCGATATCTGCGATGGTTGCGTCTTCAGTTTCACCACTTCGATGTGAAATTACTGTGGTATAGCCTGCTCGATGTGCCATCTGACAGGTATCCAGTGTTTCGGTAAGTGTTCCGATCTGGTTTACTTTGACAAGAATACTATTTGCAACCCCTTCCTTAATGCCACGGCTGAGATATTCAACATTAGTGACAAAGAGGTCGTCACCAACAAGTTGTACTTTGTCGCCCAATGAATCCGTAAGTTTTTTCCAGCCTTTCCAGTCATTTTCGCTGAGACCGTCTTCAATGGAAATGATGGGGTATTTTGTGGCCCATTCAGCCCAGTATGCCACCATTTCATCCGCAGAATTTTTCTTGTTTTCGGCGGCGAGAACGTATTTCCCTTTCTCACAGAACTCGCTGGAGGCAGGATCGAGCGCAATAAAAATATCTTTACCCGCTTTGTAGCCTGCATTCTTAATGGCTTTAAGAATGACTTCGATAGCTTCCACATTGGATTTGAGATTGGGGGCAAAACCACCTTCGTCACCGACAGCAGTATTCAGGCCTGCATCTTTCAAGACTTTTTTCAGGGCATGAAAGACTTCCGCACCCATGCGCAATGCTTCACGAAAAGAAGGAGCGCCAGCAGGCATGACCATGAATTCCTGTACGTCAACATTGTTATCCGCATGAGAGCCGCCATTGAGTATATTCATCATGGGCACCGGCAATGTATGGGCGTTTACCCCACCGATATAGCGGTACAAGGGGAGTTCCAGCACTTGAGCGGCTGCCTTGGCACTGGCAAGAGAAATACCCAGCAAAGCATTGGCGCCGAGTTTGGCTTTGGTCTTGGTGCCATCCATAGCGATCATGGTGCTGTCCAGTTCGCGTTGGTCCAGCGCATCCAGACCGATGAGTTCCGGTGCAAGCACGTCGTTGACATTTTTTACTGCCTTGAGGACACCCTTGCCGAGATAGCGTTTCTTGTCTCCATCGCGCAATTCTACCGCTTCGTTTTCTCCTGTTGATGCGCCTGAAGGAACGGCGGCGCGTCCCATGACACCTGAACTGAGGTAAACATCCACCTCGATGGTTGGATTTCCGCGTGAATCCAGAATCTCACGTCCAATAATACTGGTGATTCTCGTCATTTCTTCTAATTCCTTTTTTCTTTATATTGTTTTCATTCGAGCAACGCCTTTCGCCGCCCGCACCACACCCGCAGGCACATGCTATTACTCCTTCCAGGGAAAAAGCAAGTCACGAAACCCACGGCATAAGTATTCATCATTTTCATCGCCAAAATCAATAGTGATCTTCTTGTCGCACTTACCCGTTTTTTCCTGATATGCCTGAATTGCGGCATATTTACGGGACAGCATTTCATAGGAGCTTGCCTGCATTGCTGCAACCGGCGCGAACGACAATAAAAGAAGAACGGGCGGCGCCACACAGAATGCCAGCACCAGAGCAATATGCGCCATAATACCTGTGATTAGGAGCGGGTTATCAATAACCAACACCGCGGCGATTTTTATTGAGTCTGCTGTGCCGCAATTTTTATTCACCAAGGCCGGTAGCGTCAATACTGCTGAGGCCATAATAAAAAACAACAACCATAATGCCAGAGCACCCAGAGAATAACTGAGTAGAGGCGAAACTTGTGCTGTTATACCACCATAAAACCAGATACTACTCAAAATAATGAGGGCACAAAATACATAAAAGACGTTTGCTGCGACAGCACGTAAACCGTAAATCCGTATGCCTGCGAAGAACGTTTTAACGCTGCCGTCATGCTTTTCAATGATTTCCTTTATCATCCATATTAACCCTACCTGCAGCAGGGGGACTATAAGAATCAGTGTTGCTAAAACCATCGGGATACTGATGAAAAGAGTCCGTCTAAAGCTGCCGCCCTCGAAAACACTTACTGCATACCATATAGGCGCTAATACAACTGAGGCGCTTAGAAGGTTCACCAACAGCAACTTGCCCAGATGGTCGTAAAGCACCCAGAAACTCATCCTCAAACTGCGCATCAACATACTGTTCGCTCTTTGGGCGCGGTCTCATGGTTCACATCAACGCACCAAATGCAGGATGGTTACTAATAGTGCTCATAAGAGCACCCGGACATTATTGCGACGACGCAGGGAATCCATCCACTGACGGTATCTTTTCTCGCCTTGTTGTTGACGTATAATTGGTTCAATTTCGCTGCGTGCTTCCTCCAGGGACAACGAACCGGCTTCTTTTAATTCTTCCAGTTTTAGAAGGTGCCATCCATATTCTGTTTCCAGTACAGGACTGATTTCGCCAACTGTCATAGAAGTAAGTGCTGTGCTGAGGGGTTCCACCAAATCTTCATGACTTACCCAGCCCATCATCCCTCCTTCGGCGGCTTCAGGACCTGCAGAAAGTGCTTTAGCGGCCTCAGCAAAATCTTCGCCTGCGTTCAGTTTCTCTCGCAGTTGTGTGAGTGTATCTTTCACAGATGCCCGTTCTTCGGCATCCTTGGACGCCTGCATGAAGATGCGTCGAACCCTGTATTGCGCTGGGTACTGAAACGTATCCAGGTTGTCCTGATAGTAGTCTGCAATATCGGATTCCGATACGACGACTTCCTTGTTAAAATCATTTCGCTTACTTCTGCTGACGCTCAACGCCATCATTTGACGCCGCAGGCGTTCCCTAAAGTCGCCGATGGTATGTCCGGATTCTGCCAACGCTTGCTGAAAAGCTTCGTTGGAGCCATACTGCTTCTTGACTTCGTTCATGCGTTTTTCAACATTGTCGGCGGGAATATCAATTTCGAATGCCAGCGCCTCAAGGTACAGAATATGATATTCAATGACTTGTTCAAGCGCCTTTTCAAACATCTCTTTGAACAGACGTTCCTGCTCTTCTGGTGATGCCCCATCCACCTTAAAGGATTGGAGCATGGGCAACATTTCCTGCGTTACGTCACTGTGCAGGATAGGTTCTCGGCCAACTGTGGCTACTACGCCATCAACGAACCCGCCTGAAGCAAACGCTGCAGGGACCAAAAGCCACATCAAGAACAATATTTTGCACAAAACATTTAAACGTATGTGTTGTTTCATGATTGTCCTTCATCACTCGTATTTTAGAACAGGATGCTTCACCCGGTTATGACATCTATCACAACGGGTTATCCCTGATCTTCTTCAAGTATTTCTATTTCTTGTTCTTCTTCAGAACCGCCTATTTCAAGATGCTCTTCAAGATCGTCCTGTGGCAGTCTTGGTCTGGAACTTTGATAATGCGGACTACCAGTACCTGCAGGTATGAGATGACCGATAATCACATTTTCTTTAAGCCCTTCAAGGTAATCAATTTTTCCGCCAATGGCCGCATCTGTTAATACGCGTGTGGTCTGCTGGAAGGAAGCAGCGGCCACAAAGCTATCAGTGCTTAATGCGGCTTTCGTAATACCCTGCAGCACAGGCTCCGCTTCTGCTGGACGTCCGTCGCCACGCTGGGTTTCTTCGTTTACCTCTGTGAAGCGAATCTTTTCGACTTCTTCATGGGCCAGGAAAGGTGTATCACCTGGGTCTGCTTTGATGCGCACTTTGCGCAGCATTTGCCGGATAATAATTTCAATGTGCTTGTCATTGGTGCGCACACCCTGCAAGCGATATACCTGCTGCACTTCATCCAGCAAATACCGACGCAAGGCATCTTCACCCTGTACTTCGAGGATATCCTGTAGAATGACAGAACCGTCCGTGATGCGTTGCCCGGCATAAATGCGGTCGCCAGTATGGAAATTAAGGTGTTTTCCAGGAGGAATAGAATAAACCTGCTCCTTACCCACAGGTGGCGTAACTTTTAGTTTCCGATTGCCCTTGGTGGTACTTTCAAGTTCCACAATGCCATCAATATGACTGATGATGGCAGGCTGCTTGGGCTGCCGTGCTTCAAAGAGTTCTGCCACTCGGGGCAAACCACCTGTAATATCCTTATTCTTTTGGAACTGTCGCGGGGTCTTGGCGAGTAAATCACCTGCCAGCACCTTATCTCCGTCTGTGACGAGTACATGGGTATCAGCGGATATGGTTGTAAAAGCAAGGACATCGCCATTGTCGCCGAGAATAGTTATTTGTGGATGGAGATCGTGCTTGTGCTCGGTAACCACGATTTCTTCCTGTCCTGTTTCAGAATTCTTTTCCTTGCGAACGGTCACACCCTGCACCATGCCTTCGAGGCGAATTGTGCCGGATTTTTCTGCCACAATATTCACATTGTATGGATCGCGATGAAAGAGAATCTGGCCTTTTTCAACGGTCTTTCCATCATCACAGCGAAGATGACAGCCCGGCGCTAATGCAACACGCTGCAGTTCTTTGCCGTCTTCATTCATGATGCCGATTTCACCACCGCGATTTACTGCGACAATAAGGCCTTCCCGGTTCTTCGCGGTTCGTACATTTCGAAATTCAACGGTTCCTGCTTCATTGGATTTAATATCGGGGCTTTCCACCTGCCGGCTTGCTGCGCCGCCGATGTGGAACGTGCGCATGGTAAGCTGTGTTCCCGGTTCACCAATTGACTGTGCAGCGATAATGCCCACGGCCTCGCCCATTTCCACGAGTTTACCTGTGGCAAGGTTACGCCCGTAACAGCGTGCGCAGATGCCTTTCTTGGACTGACAGGTCAACACAGACCGCACAGTAACACCCGGAAGACCCGCATCTTCAATTTTACGGGCAATTTCCTCTGTAATTTCGCAGTCTGCTTCAACCACAGGGCCTTCTTCTCCCGGGATGTAGAGGTCGTCGAGAACATAACGTCCCACGATACGCTCATTGAGGGGAGCGATAACCTCTGCGCCTTCAACAAGAGGCTCCATCCAGATGCCGTCCATGGTGCCGCAATCATCTTCCTCTATGGTTACATCCTGTGAAACATCCACCAGACGGCGTGTCAGGTACCCTGCATCCGCTGTTTTCAAGGCTGTGTCCGCAAGGCCCTTTCGTGCACCATGGGAAGAGATGAAGTATTCCACAACGGTGAGACCTTCGCGGAAATTAGACGTAATGGGCGATTCGATAATGTCGCCGGACGGTTTTGCAAGCAATCCGCGCATCCCGGCGAGCTGACGAATCTGAGACTTGCTTCCACGAGCTTTGGATTCGTACATAAGGTGAATACCGGTAAAGCCTTGTTCGTTTGCGACCATGCTTTTTACCATTGCCTCGGTAACCAGATCACTTGTGGTGGTCCACTGGTCCACGATGATGTGACGCCGTTCACCTTCGGTGATCAAGCCGTTGCGATACATGTCGTCAACTTTTTGTACTTTGGCTTCAGCTTCCGCTATCAGCCCCTTCTTTTCAGCGGGAATCACCATATCTTCAAGAGCGATGCTGATGCCAGAGAGGGTTGCATACTTGAAGCCGACTCGTTTCATCTTATCAAGTAATTTTACTGTTTTGTGGTGGCCCCAGCGTGTGTAACATGCTGCGATAACATTCCCCAGAGTAGTCTGATCATGCTGTTGGTTAACATCCAATATGTTCACTTCTGGCGCCAGTTCTTCGGCGAGCAAGACACGGCCTACTGTGGTGTCAATAATTTCACCGTCGAAACGCAGTTTGATGTGTGCATGAATGGCAACAACGCCAGCGTTGTGTGCGAGTGTTACCTCTTCGGGAGTGGCGAATACCCGACCAGGTTTCAATATTTCGCCACGTTTTCCGGACCATGCTTCCTGCCATTCTCCTTTTACGCCTTTGCGCAGCTTGCTCATCCAGCCGATGCCAAGTACAATGTCCTGACTTGGCGTAACGATGGGCAATCCATTTGAAGGGGCGAATACATTGGAAGAGGACATCATGAGAAGATGCGCTTCAAGTTGAGCGGCCGGGAACAGCGGCACATGCACGGCCATCTGGTCGCCATCAAAATCAGCGTTAAAGGCGCGGCATACCAGCGGGTGCAGACGTATCGCGTTGCCTTCAATTAGAACAGGCTGAAACGCTTGAATTCCCAGTCGGTGCAGTGTGGGGGCGCGGTTAAGCATTACAGGGTGATCCCGGATGACATCCTCCAGAATGTCCCATACTTCTTCTTTGCCTTGGGCGATATTTCGTTTGGCAGCCTTAATGGTGGTTGCGTGTCCGCGTTCCTTTAAGAGATGGATGATGAAAGGCTCAAATAATTCCAGCGCCATCCGTTTTGGCAGACCACACTGGTGTAGTTTGAGTTCCGGACCCACTACAATAACGGAACGCCCGGAATAGTCCACGCGCTTGCCCAGCAGGTTCTGGCGGAAACGTCCCTGTTTTCCTTTCAACATATCGCTGAGAGATTTGAGGGGGCGATTACCGCTGCTTCCGAGGACAGTACGACCATGACGTCCGTTATCAAAAAGCGCGTCAACGGCTTCCTGCAACATGCGTTTTTCATTGCGGAGGATTACTTCCGGTGCACGCAGTTCGAGAAGGCGGCGCAGGCGATTATTTCTGTTAATTACTCTCCGATAGAGGTCATTTAAATCACTGGTGGCATAGCGTCCGCCATCAAGTGGTACCAGCGGCCGTAAATCCGGCGGTATAACAGGAATTACATTAAGAACCATCCATGTGGGATTATTTCCGGACTTGCGCAGGGACTCTACAATTTTGAGACGTTTCAGCGACTTTGTACGCACCTGCTGTGATGTGGCTGTGGCAAACTGTGTGTGCAATTCAGCGCTGAGCGCATCAAGGTCTATTTCATCAAGCAGGATTTTTACGGCTTCGGCACCCATCAGCGCAGTAAAGCGGTCTGCGCCGTATTTAGCACGTTGCTCCTGGTATTCATCCTCAGTGAGAATGGCTTTCTTTTCGAGGTCCGTATCGCCCGGGTCTACTACAATGAAATTCTCAAAATAGATGATGCGTTCAAGTGCCCGAATCGAAAGGTCCAGAAGGTTGCCAATCACGCTGGGAGTATTCTTAAAAAACCAAATATGCGTGACCGGTACCGCGAGTTTGATGCATCCCATCCGTTCCCGTCGTACTTTTGATTCAGTGATTTCCACACCGCAACGGTCGCATGTGATGCCTCTGTGCTTCACTTTTTTGTATTTGCCGCAGCCGCATTCCCAGTCTTTTACAGGACCGAAAATGCGTTCACAGAACAGGCCGTCTTTTTCCGGCTTGAACGTTCGGTAATTGATCGTTTCGGGCTTTTTGACTTCGCCCTTGGACCATTTCATAATTTCCTCAGGCGATGCAAGCCGTATTTGAATGGCATTGAAGAAATCGCCGGTTGTGGGGGTATATTTGGCCAAGGTTTAGTCCTCCGTTGTATCGTCATCGGCATCAGAAGCCGATTCAGCTTTTACTAATTTGATCACATCAAGACACAGGCTTTGCATTTCGCGAACGAGCACATTGAACGATTCCGGTGTTCCCGGATCAACCTCGTGATCGCCCTTTACAATTGCTTCATAGGATTTGGTGCGTCCCTGAATATCGTCTGACTTAATGGTCAGCAATTCCTGAAGGGTGTATGCTGCACCGTATGCCTGTAATGCCCACACTTCCATTTCGCCGAAACGCTGGCCGCCAAACTGTGCTTTTCCGCCGAGCGGCTGCTGGGTCACAAGGGAATAGGGGCCAATGGCGCGTGCGTGAATCTTGTCGTCTACCAGATGGTTCAGTTTTAATATGTAAATCTGACCAACCGTGGTTTCCTGATACAGTTCCAGTCCGGTGCGTCCATCGCGGAGGCGTACCTTGCCGTTGGGCGGCAAACCCGCCTGACGCATCATATCCTGGATTTTATCTTCCGTGGCGCCATTAAAGACAGGCGATGAAACGCGCATGCCAAGTGTTTTGAGCGCCCAGCCAAGTTGGGTCTCGAGAATCTGGCCTACATTCATGCGTGAAGGAACGCCAAGGGGATTGAGCACAATCTGCAGTGGGGTGCCGTCGGGCAGGAAGGGCATATCTTCAACCGGAACAATACGTGCGACAACACCCTTGTTTCCGTGTCGTCCGGCCATTTTATCGCCAACGGACATGCGGCGTTTGGTGGCCACATATACCTTGACTGATTTGTTGACGCCAGGCGATAGGTCGTCACCCTTTTTCAGTCTCTCGATTTGCGCATCGCGAACGGCGATGAGTTTGGCTTCTTCCATTGCTGCCAGGTTGACCAAGCGAGAGACTTTTTGCTGCACTTTTTTTTCTTCTATCTTGAGACGTGCAAGCATGGAATACTCCACGGTATTCAACTGCTTGGCGCGGATTTTCTTGCCTTTTTCAAAGACAAGTTCATCGGACTTGAAGTCGTACACGTCCTCAATAATCTTCAAGCCGACAGTATCGTCACGGACAAGTTCCTCAAAGGTCTGGCGTATCCCCTGAATGCGTTGTTCGTACTGTCGCTCAATGGCCTCCACTTCTTTTTTAACGGCTTTCTTGGTCTGCGCGTCAAGACCTTTATCGCGGCGGCTGCACACTTTCACATCCACCACAACACCTGCAGAACCAGGCTTGACATATAGGGAAGCATCGCGAACGTCTTCGGCTTTGTCGCCGAAAATAGCGCGTAATAGTTTTTCCTCAGGCGCGAGTTCTGTTTCACCTTTCGGCGTGACCTTGCCGACCAGAATGTCTCCTGGGGTCACTTTTGCGCCTACTTTTACGATGCCGGTATCATCAAGATTGCGTAGGGCGTCTTCACTCACATTCGGTATGTCGCGTGTGATATCTTCGGGGCCGAGTTTGGTATCCCGTGATTCCATTTCATGGACATCAATGTGGATTGATGTGAACACGTCGTTAATGATGAGTTCTTCACTCAGTACAATGGCGTCTTCGAAGTTGTATCCATCCCAGGGCATGAAACCGACCAGAATGTTGCGGCCAAGGGCCAGTTCACCATTGTCCACGGCAGGACCATCGGCAATAATATCGCCAGCGTGCACTTTATCGCCTTTGCGCACGATGGGCCGCTGGTTGATGCAGGTGTTTTGATTGGACCGCGAATATTTCTTGAGCGGGTACACATCTTCTTCGGCACGGAAAGGATTGTCGCCTTTCTTTACCTTGGCGCGGATACGGATAATTTCGCTGTCGGCATATTCAACATCGCCATCGCGTAATGCCCTGGCGACGGTGCCTGAATTCTGGGCGGTAACATGTTCCAAGCCGGTTCCTACAAGGGGCGCCTCTGTACGCAGCAGCGGAACAGCCTGACGTTGCATGTTGGAACCCATCAGAGCGCGGTTGGCATCGTCATGCTCCAAAAATGGAATCAGGGCGGCTGCAACACTTACCAGCTGTTTGGTGGAAATGTCCATGTAATCCACTTCTGTTGGCGGCACCCTCGGGAAATCGTCTTGACGGCGGCAAAACACGAGATTGCGCACGAACCGACCTTTTTCATCGATTGGTGCGTTTGCCTGTGCAATGGTGTAATTGTCTTCGTCATAGGCGGATAACATTTCAATCTGGTCATTCATCACGCGGCCATTTTCAACCTTGCGATAGGGGGTTTCAAGAAATCCGAAATCGTTGATGCGTGCGAAGGTTGCCAGAGATGCCATAAGACCGATGTTGGGGCCTTCAGGCGTTTCAATGGGGCAGATACGTCCGTAATGAGTAGGGTGTACATCTCGCACTTCAAACCCGGCCCGTTCGCGGCTGAGACCACCGGGTCCCAGCGCGCTCAAACGGCGCTTGTGGGTCAACTCCGCCAGCGGATTAATCTGGTCCATGAAGTGAGATAGTTGGCTGCGGCCAAAGAAGTCTTTGATTACAGCATTGACAGGCTTGGGGTTCACAAGATTTTGTGGTGTTAGATTTTCTTCATCCTGGTAGTTCATTCGTTCGCGAACGGTGCGTTCCATGCGAACGAGTCCCATGCGCACCTGATTGGAGAGCAACTCGCCTATGGATCGTACACGCCGATTGCCAAGATGGTCAATGTCATCAAGCACCCCTTCCCCATTACGTAACTTGGAAAGGTATTGCATGGTGCTGACCACATCTTCTACAGTGAGGGTTTTGTTGTTCTGGTCAATCTGCAACCCTAATTTTCGGTTGATTTTGTATCGGCCTACGGCGGCAAAATCGTAGCGGGAAGGGTCAGAAAACATGCGCTGGAAAAAAGTGCGGCAGGTGGCCGGTGTGGCAGGATCGCCTGGACGGCTTCGCGAGTAAAATTCGCGCAAAGCATCTTCTTCTGTATTGCACTCGTCCTGATGCAGGGTGTACAAAATAGAGGGATCACTTACAACTTCCTGTTCGGAAATGATAAGGAAGGCATTTACATGGGCGGCCATAATGCGATTTATCTTGTTAACATCGAGTTCTTCGCCCGCATCTGCAAGCACTTCTCCCGTTTCGGAATCTATAATATCCTCGGCAACATATCGCCCCGTCAACGCTTCGGGTTCTACAACACGATCATCTACTTTGATGCGCGTTCTACCCAACGTAACGGTTTCGAAAGTATAAAAGAGTTTGATGATTTCTTCGGGCTCAATGATACCGAAGGCTTTCAAGAATACGGTGGCCAGCAGTTTGCTGCGACGGTCCACCATCACCCAGAGGTGATCGTTCAAATCATATTCAAATTCGAGCCACGCGCCGCGATAAGGAATGATGCGGGCATTGAGCAGCGTCTTGCCGTTCTGGTGCTGTTTGCGCTCGAAGGAAACGCCTGGGGACTTGTGCATCTGGCTGACCACGACACGTTCCGCGCCGTTTATGATGAAGGTGCCCGTAGGGGTCATTATGGGCAGTTCACCTAGAAATACTTCCTGCTCCACCATCATCTTTTCACGGCGTTCGCCACTGTTGCCCACTTCTTCCAGACGAACGAGACGCAACAGTGCTTTCAGGGAAGCTGCATAGGTCATCGCCCGATCCTGGCACTCCTGGATCGTGTATTTGGGCGGTGCAAGGGAATAGTTAACGTATTCCAACCGAGTCATTCCGTTTGGCGACTCTATGGGAAAGAGTTCCTGAAATACCTGTTGCAAACCCTGAGGTTTGCGTTCATCCGGCGGGGTCTCCCATTGCAGAAAATCAGCAAACGATTTGGTCTGAATTTCAATGAGATCGGGCAATTCCAGCATGTCAGGGATAGTACCCAAGGACACACGTTCCTCACGGGGGGCTACAGCCATCTACTGTACTCCTTACTGATTGGTTTTGAAACGATAAAACGTACGGTTTTTGCGGGTTAAAACCGTCGGCGTTGTTTGGACACACTTCACCTGTGGCATATTTTCGCGCTATAGTAACAAAAATCGTGCCTGAAATCAAAAAATACTCCCTTAACATTAACTAAAGGGAAAGTATTGTACGCTATAGCGCTAATGTTATGGCGTAATAAATCGTTTTTTATTTTTGCATTAGCACTTGACGCTTTGTTCAAGTGAAGGTTGATTGGAGGCCGGTATTTTCATGTATAGTAGGTATAAAGGTTGTCACAGTGATTTGGACAATGCACTTATATATACCAAACAAGATAGGAATTGTTTCATGTCTCTCAATGCTTTGGCAATTGGCGCGCATCCTGATGATATTGAGTTTATGATGGCAGGAACTTTGTTGATGCTTGCCAAGGCAGGATATAGTCCGCATGTTTTTGTTGTGGCTTCGGGAAGTTGTGGAAGCGCCACCGATGATCATGATACTGTTGTACGAACCAGACTTGCTGAGGCACAGGCTGCCGCCGAAGCGTTGGGGGCGCAGTTTTACTGTCCCATAACCGATGACCTGGAAGTATTGTATACGTTGCCGCTGCTGCGGAAAGTGGCGTCAGTGATACGTCAGGCGAAACCGGACATCATTCTCACCCACTCGCCTGATGAATACATGGAAGACCACAGCAATACGTGTCGCCTCGCTGTAACGGCGGCGTTTTCTCGTGGAATGCGGAATTTTGTTACTGACCCGGACCTGCCGCCTATTTCCGGGAATCTAACCCTGTACCATGCGCTTCCCTATGGACTTTGCGACCCCTTCGGCGAACCCGTAAACCCCGGTATGTATGTGAACATCACCGATGTGCTGGAACAAAAACGTACTGCACTCGCCTGTCACGAAAGCCAGAAGGCGTGGCTGGATGAGAGCCAGGGGTTGGACAGTTATTTGCAGGCGATGGAGGACATGAGCCGCGAAGTTGGCGAATGGAGTGAAAGATTCCAATATGCCGAAGGTTGGCGCAGGCATTCGCACCTCGGCTTTTGCGCAGCGGACAGCGACCCGATTAAGGATGCTCTTGGCGCAAACAGTATAACCGCCTGACTGCCATATCAGAAGGGAAATCTTGGATGAAGTGGCGCATGCGGTGCAGTTATCACAA
>CAZBNU010000054.1:0-21490 GCA_964493075.1 uncultured Nitrospirales bacterium
CCTAACGAACCAGCAGCACCGGACAAGGCGCATGATTGATGGCGTAGGAGGTGGCGCTTCCCAGCACGAGTTGGCGCAGTTTGCTGTGGCCATAGGCGCCCATGACAATCAGGCCTGCCCCGCATTCGCGGGCATACTCCGTAATCACTTCGCCCGGATCGCCGGACTTATGGACGCATTCAAGGTCAATCTCATGGCTTTGCAGGTAGTCCTGCGCGCCCTCAAGCCAGCGCGCCGCCGTATCCTCTCCAACAACGAGCAAGTGCATTTTTCTGGGGCCCTGCTCTGCCATCGTCACGCCTACCTTCAATGCCTTCTTTGCATGCGTGGAACCGTCATAGGCCAGCACAAAACGGTCTGCGCCGGGCGTGTCGTTTCCAGTGACCAGCACTGGTGCGGAAGCGCGACGCACCACCGCCTCGGTGGTGGAACCGATGAGTCCTTCCAGAAAATCATTGTGTTCACCACCCCGGCCCATGACAATGAGGTCCACCAGTTCACCTTTTTCAACAATTACACGGGGTACAATGCCGGTATGCAGTTCTGTTTCACAGGGAACGCCCTTCGTCGCACAAAGTTTTGCCGCGTAATCCAAAGCCACCTTGCCACGTTCATCAAGCAGCATTGCAATATTTCCCTGGTAGTTTACGTAGGGCGCTGTACCAAGAGAAGCGGACAAATCGCGCAGGAAAGGACCTTCGAGCAGTTTCACATCCACTACATACAAGGCAAGTATGGAGGCTTTCTGTTTTGCGGCAAGAGCAACTGCATACCGAACACCGATGGCGGCGCTGTCGCTGCCGTCCGTAGTTACAAGAATACGTTTAATCATTCGCTTCGCCCTTTGCGTTGTTTTGTGTCCGCACACCTCAGCGCTGAGCGGACATCTCTGTCAGTTGACCAAAGTTGCGCAGCATCTGCAGGCCGTCTGCCTGGCTCTTCTCCGGATGAAACTGCACGGCAAATAGATTGCCGCGCCCAACCATGGCAGGAAACTCAACGCCGTAAGTACACCGTGCGAGTACTACGTCATCATTTTCAGGAACCGCATAATAACTATGTACAAAATAAGCAAAGGGGTCGGCGCTGAGACCTTTGAACAAGGGAATGTCAGTGTTCTCCGCAGGCGCCAGCCGGTTCCAACCCATGTGCGGCACTTTCAGGCCTGTTTCTTTGGTTTCCGCAAACCGTACTACTTTGCCCGGAAGAATGCCCAACCCGGGAGAACCCACGCCTTCTTCACCGTAATCAAAAAGCAACTGCAGCCCGACGCATATCCCCAAAAAGGGACGGCCACTGGCAGCCACATCTTTCACCAGAGTATCCAGTCCGCGTGTTACGAGTCCATCGTAGCAGTCCTTGAATGCGCCTACACCGGGCAGTACGACGCCCGCCGCTTTCTCGATAACGTGGGGGTCGTCCGTTATTTCGGCGGGATAGCCGACCTTTTCAAGGCCCTTCTGGACACTTCGCAGGTTGCCCATGCCATAATCAACAATCGCTATCATGTTTCCAGCATTCCTTTCGTTGAGGGCACGCCCTGAACGCGCGGGTCCCGTTGCAGGGCAACGCGAAGCGCACGCCCGAAGGCCTTGAACATGCCTTCAAGACAGTGATGCAGGTTGCGGCCGTGGCGTAATTCAATGTGCAGCGTGATACGGCTCTGCATGGCGACGGCATAGAAAAATTCTTCGGCAAGTTCGGCGTCGAAACCGCCTACCTCGCCTGCGGGAAGGGTGGCGTTAAACACCAAGTAGGGACGCCCGGAAAAATCTACGGCCGCTTCCGCCAGTGTTTCATCCATGGGCACCACAGCATGGCCGAAGCGGGTCAGTCCTTTGGGTTCGCCAACGGCCTGCAGGATAGCTTTGCCTAGACAGATACCTACATCCTCAACGGTGTGATGGGCGTCTATGTGCAAATCACCCTGGGCAGCCACAGTCAGATCGAACAATCCGTGCCGCGCCACATGGTCCAGCATGTGATCAAAAAAACCCTGGCCGGTTTGTATTTTGGACACGCCAGCGCCGTCCAGATTCAAGGTTAATTCCACGGTTGTTTCATTGGTAACGCGAGATATGTGCGCTTCCCGGGAAACGGGGGAGGTCATTGTATGAAATTCCTTTGTAGGTTACCGGCCCAGCATCAGACGCTCAGCCAGGAAACGGGGTAACTGTGCTTCACGAACCCGTTTGGCGGCCTGTTCTACGTCATAACCGACGCGCACCATTTCAAAGGTCATGTGGTCGGTGTCAAGTACGCCGAATGCCGCCCGAACATCGTCATCGCGAGGCTGCCCGACGGAACCGGGGTTGATAAAATATACCCGCTCCGGCTCCAGTTTGATTCGCTGTTGCTTGCCCATCGCAAAAGCGCCGTCGGTACTGAACACTGCGGGCGTATGGGTGTGGCCGACAAAACAGATATTGCAGTTCTGCTCATCCATAAAGTACACATGAGACAGAATATCCTCCCAGGCAAACAGGTAGGTGTTGTGATTTTTGGGTGCGCCGTGGGCCGCCGCAAAAGGCCCATAATTCAGGGCATCCGGTAGGCCCCGCAGCCATTCCAGAGAATCATCGTTTAACTGCTCGCGGGTCCATACGGCTGCTGTAAGCGCCACGGGATTAAAGCCCCAAGGCTCCTCAATGCCGCAGGCAACCGCGTCGTGGTTGCCCAGAATGGTCTGGATGCCCCTCTCCGCAATTTTTTCTACGCACGCATTGGGCATGGCGTTGTAACCGACCACATCGCCAAGACAGACCGTGGTGTCAATGCCCATCTCGTCTATTCGCTTAAATACTACATCAAGCGCATCTATATTGGCGTGTATGTCGGAAATGATGGCGTACAACAACAGTAGGTACCTCCCATACTTAATTTAATATCATGCACAAAAACAGCCCACTGCAACCGGGGCTTATAGCGCTGGGAAAAATTGTATCCGCATATTTTGCACCCTTAACCGTCCCATAATCAAATAAAACTTGTTTGTCTAGGATCATAGCGGACAAATTCCATGTATTCGGTTTCTCTTGCCTGTTCATCCAAAATCCGAACCGCGCGCGGGGAGTCCCAGGATTTTTTCCAGCATCCCTACGCGCTCGTAGCGAAACTGCTCTGCGAAGACAACCCCTGCCTTTTCACCTAACTCGCCAAAATAGTTGCGGATACCCATTTCGATCAGTTGCGCCCGCGCCTCTGCATCAGGGTTGCTCAGCATGGGCATGTCTATGCCGAGCGCTTCCGCTTCGCCGGCAAGCATGTCCACGGTTAATTCCATCTGGCACTCATGGGCAAGGAGCGCCTGAATTTTTTTCTCGATAGTTCCGGAAATGTCCACATACAATTCTGCATTCATGGGGGTTTTGGCGAACCAATACATTTCCGTCGCCTGATAGGGTGCATGTTTGTGTTCAGGATAAAACAAAGGGCTGCCGCTGAAATGGGCTGCTTCCAGTGCGGCCATTGCCACCTGCCGGTGGTCCGGATGCTCTTCGTAAGGCGCAAAGGGGTCCCAACTCATGACAATATCAGCCTTCACCTCACGGATCATGGCAATGATTTTCCCGCGCAGTTCATTGACGGGCGTGTCGCCCAGATCGCCGTCCACGTAACCTTCGAGACGAACTTCTTTAAGGCCGAGTATGGCGCCTGCCGCACGCGCCTCTTCGGCGCTGACCCGTATCAGTTCCTCTGAACTCAGCCGGTAGGAACCTTTGGAATTATCAGTCAGGATATATTCATATACGTCATAGCCCAACTCATCCACAAACCGCGCAATGGTACCTGCCGCCATAAATTCCATATCGTCCGCATGGGCTACCACCACCAGCACAGTCTTCTTCTTCGCATCCGTCATTTTCGTATCCTCCTGCTAAAAAGCGTCTTTTACAAACACACCAACTCCAGGTTTTCTTGCACGAACGGTGTGCAACATAGTATAAGCATATCTCATTCAGGAAAACATTTTTCTTTAAAGCAATCAACCAAGGAACAATACTATATATGACCATTCGTGCAATTACATTTGATTTCTGGGGGACCCTGTTCCGTGATGCACAAGGCGAAGAACGCCATCAGGTGCGTGTGAATGCCCTGATCAAGGCAACAGGTGTTGTCGAAAAAGACGCTGATAATGCGCTGCGCGACACGATGTCCTATTTCCTGCAACAGCACATTTTGACCCAGCATACGCTGACGCCCGTGGATGCGGTGGAAATTACCTGTAAGGCGCTTGATGTTGCGGTTGACCGGGAAACCGCAGATTCGCTTGCGCGCATCTTTGCCGATGTAATACTGGACTTCCCGCCAGTGCCCATTGAAGATGCCTTGGAAGCCGTGCGTGAGGCTGCCGCATGTGTACCCATCGCCATCATTTCGGACACCGGATTCAGCCCCGGCAGAAATCTGCGCATACTCATGGACAGGGAAGGCTTCAAGCCCTACTTCACGGCGACTACTTTTTCGGATGAAATGGGCGTGGCGAAACCGCAGCTTCCTATGTTTGAAGAAACGGCACGCCAACTGGGGGTTGCCCCCCATGAACTGCTGCATATTGGCGACCTCGAACCCACGGACATTGTTGGTGCGCATCAGGCAGGCGGCAAGGGCGGATTGTTCACCGCTGTGAATGACCATTTCGCTAAAAATACCAGCGCCGACTACATCTTTCCCTGTTGGCGCGATTTTATAGAAATGCTCCCTGAACTGGTGTGAAAACAATGACTACTCCTCGAAAAATAATCGCATTGGTGGGTACTTACCGAAAAGAGGGTGTTGTGGATGCGGCAGTGGACCTTATGCTCGAAGCAGCGCGCGATCAGGGTGCACAGACCTCCAAAACCTATCTCATCGAGGAAGACATTGCTTTTTGCACCAACTGCCGTGCTTGTACTCAGGAATCAGGAGAATCACGTGGCGCCTGCGTGCTGCAGGACAACATGGCCAGCCTGCTTGATGCCATTGAACAGGCAGATGCTGTTATTCTGGCGTCGCCCATGAACTTTGGAACAGTTACGGCAGTGACAAAACGGTTCATTGAACGCCTGGTGTGTTTTGCCTACTGGCCGTGGGGTGCAGCCGCACCTCGCCTTCGCAATAAAACGAAAAGTAAGCACGCTGTAATTGTTGCATCCTCCGCTGCCCCTGCCATTCTGGCAAGGCCTTTCAGCAGCATGGTGTCGCTGATGAAGAAGTCCGTTGATTTGTTGGGTGCGGAAAAACCGGATGTACTTTTCATTGGTCTTGCCGCCATGGGCAGGAAACCCCACCTGTCGCCTCGTATCCAACGCAAAGCCCGTCTCCTCGGCGAGAAACTTGCCCGTTGAATTGCAAAAGAAACGCTGCTGCGCCTTACACCGTGATTGATACTGCCGACCAGGGAATGCTTTCTGTATCCACGAGCGTGTAACGCGGTTTGTCTTCGGCGTCCGTCATGGTTCCAGGACAAACAAAAAGCGTCTGCCCGATATGGAATGCGAAAGGATGGGGCGCACCGCCGCACACGATTATGTCTGCCGTGTCCAATTCCCGCTCACGACGAAACCGATCCACCGACGTTTCAGCAGTCAGTATATCGCCCGCACTGTTCACCGCGCCATGGCACAGCAGTATGCGCAAGTTTTCCTCTACAAATGCACGTTTGCGGGGAAGCCCGTTGAGAAATTCGATAGCCACACTGCCCAGCGCGGCATGGGTCTGCTGTAGCGAAGCGAGATCATTAGCGTCTTTACGTTTTTTCAATTTTACAACGGCCTTGTCGCCTTTTCCCTGCACGCACAGCACGCTATTTTCGCGCAGCAAATCCACACACGCACGGGCATGTTCGGGCGTGTGGCATATATTCCCCGTATGCAAAATGCGTTGAATGCCCTGATTTTTTAAGGCCTCCAGAATGCACGCTAATCCTGAAAAGTTACTCTTGATGTCGCCAATAACCGCGAAAAACATAGGTGTTTTACCTTTATTTGTTAAATTGCCCAGTATTTTGCAGGTTTCTTCAAAAAGAAATTTGCACAAATATTCCATTTTTAAGTGTATTAAATTAAATGTGTTGCGATAATATATTTTACGAAACCCCTGTAAACAGGGGGTTTTGGTCCTTTTGGCGCTGCATAAAAAGAAGAAGCACAAAAAAAAGACTTGACAAATCCTTCGTTAATGTGTATTCAATAGTATCATAACAGGACGCATGAGCCGGGTGGAAGTAGCCTTTCACTTGTGTGCCAAGCGGTTTGTAATAGTTGATAGTGATCCCAAGGCAGTAACATAACGGCGCATGGGGTGTCGTTGTGTATGTGAATACAATGTGTGATGTCTGGGGACAAACCAAAGAAGGAGGAACCCTCAAAATGGCGCTCAAGAAAGCCAAAGCAACGGACAAGTCGTTAACGAAGACGGCAATGGTAGCCGCACTGTCAGAAGAAACAGGCCTTACCAAATCAGATGTGACGAAGGTGCTGACCAAGCTCGCGGAACTCGCCTGCCTGCAAGCATCGGCAGCGTCGGGATGCACCATTCCCGGTCTGGGAAAACTGAAGCTCGTGCAGCGCAGTGCTCGCATGGGCCGCAACCCTGCCACCGGCGAATCCATCAAGATTCCTGCGAAGAAGGTTGTGAAGTTCGTCGTTGCGAAAGCAGCGAAGGATGCCATCGTCCCGCCGAAAAAGTAACGTACAAGTTTTCGGTACCCTCAAGCCCGGCGCCTTACGGCTCCGGGCTTTTGTTTTTACCCGGGTGTCTGTGATACAAAACAGGTGTCTCGGGAGTGTGAATGTAGTGCTGCACGGCGCTGAAAGGATGTTTTATGAAAAACGTTTCGTTATGTTGCTTTATTGCAGTTGCCTCGTTGGCAACCTTTGGGTGCGCCCATGTTTCGTTGTCGGAGATGACAACCTTCGAACCGGATGCTCTGGTCATCGCCGAAGAGGGCGCAGCACGCATCACCATTGTGGTCAGTGCTGCGGCGTCGCCCTCCACACGCTATGCGGCGGAAGAACTGCAGCGGTTTCTTGGAGAGATGACTGCTGCCGCCATTCCCCTGGTTACTGACGATGCGCCCCCTGCCGCACACGAAATCTGGGTGGGAGAGAGTCAGCGCCTCCGTGATGCAAATATTTTGATAGACTACGAAACGCTGGGTGCAGAGGGGTATGTTATCCGTACCCGCGATCCGCACATCTTCATCGCTGGCGGGGAACCCCGCGGCACGCTCTACGGCGTGTACGGTTTTTTGGAAGATCACTTGGGCTGTCGCTGGTTTACACCTGAGGTCAGTGTCATTCCGAAGGCGCGCGTGCTGGCGGTATTGCCCATTGATGAAGTGCGCAAGCCCGTGTTGGAATACCGCGAACCTTTTGTCTATGAATGTTTCGATGGCGACTGGGCGGCGCGCAACCGCATGAACAGCAGTGCCGCACGGCTTGAGGAGCGGCATGGGGGCAAGGTTACCTACCACGGGTTCGTGCATACCTTTGACAGCCTGCTTCCTCCGGAAAAATACTTTGATGAACACCCCGAATACTTTTCCCTTGTGAAGGGAAAGCGTCAGAAGGAACGCACACAGCTGTGCTGCACCAATGAAGAGGTTGTCGCGCTGGTAACTGAAGAAGTGTTACGGCGCATGGCGGCGCATCCAGAAGCCACGGTGTTTTCGGTATCTCAAAACGACTGGTATAATTTTTGCGAATGCGAGACCTGTACGGCCCTCGCCGAAGCGGAAGGCAGCCAGATGGCGCCGGTGCTGTATCTTGTCAATCATGTAGCGCGCGCTGCGGCAACGGCATTTCCCGACAAACTGGTGGACACACTGGCCTATCAGTACACGCGCAAACCCTGCGAGACCATGCGCCCGGAACCCAATGTCATTATTCGCCTGTGCAGCATCGAATGCGATTTTGCCCATCCCTTTGAAGCACGTTCCACCGAGGAAAACCGCGCTTTTTGTGATGACATAGAAGCATGGGCGAAAACAGCGAACCGCCTCTGGGTCTGGAATTACAATACCTCCTTTTCCAATTATCTCGTGCCGTTCCCGAACCTTTTTGTGCGTGGCCCGAACATCCGCTACATGATTGCCAACAACGTGCGCGGCATTTTTGAACAGGATGTGTATAATACGCCTAATGGCCAGTGGAGCCTTATCAGCGGTTACCTTGGTGCAAAGCTGTTGTGGAATCCAGGCTACGACACCGACCTTGCCATCAACGAGTTTCTGCAAGGGGTTTATGGAGAAGCAGCCACGCCCATGCGCCTCTATATTGATCTTGTCCACGAGGCCGTCAGCGACCCCAATACGGTGATGGGCATCTGGATTGGGGCGGACGCGCCGTTCTTTTCCGATGATCTTTTTGCTCGCGCCGACGCCCTGTTTGATGTGGCGGAAGAGGCAGTTGTCGACGAACCGGAGATTCTGGAACGGGTTCGTATTGCCCGGCTTCCCGTGGATTACAGCATCATGGAGCGCACCCGTGCCATGTCGGCGAACGCATTTGTGCTCGACCATAAGAAGTTCACCGTCGGCATCAGTCGCGAATTCGAGAATCGCGCTAAACGCTTTTTTGATGTAGCGGAGCGCAACGGTCTAACCCGCATTCGCGAGAGTGGCGGCGAACTCGCCGCGTATAAGGAAAAAGTTTATGCGTTCATCAAACCGCGCTCCTATAGGATTATCGAAACGCCGGACGCGCCTCAGAACCTCTTGCCCGGCTTGGCCTATAAATACTATGCCGAAACACTGGAGCGGCTTCCCGATTTCAGCACGCTGAACCCCGTCGCTTCCGGCATCACGGAACAGTTCTCCCTGAAACCAGCTGAAGCGCACGACTTCAACGCATTTGCGTTGCTCTTCACGGGATACATTGATATTCCTCGCGATGGCATGTACGCCTTTTCCACTGCATCCAACGATGGCAGCAGGCTGTATATAGGCGATCACCGCGTTGTCAATAATGATGGGCTGCACAAGGAAGAAACGGTAACAGGGTTTGTCGCTTTGCGCAAAGGAAAATATCCCATTCGCGTTCCTTATTTTGAGGCGGGTGGCGTGGATGCTTTGACGGTATACTATACCGGTCCCGATATTCCTTACCAGGAGGTTCCGGCAGAGGCGCTGTTCCATTCTGCAAAATAAATGCGGATAGAGTTACGAAAGACTTAGAGGACACTTTTTATGAAGATAGCAAATGCTGTCATGGAGTGGTGTGTTGCCCATAAATACGAATGGCTGGGTTTTGCTGTGGGCATGGTGTTTGTGTTGGCAGCCGCAGGCCTATACCGCTTGAGCTGGGAATTGCCGGAGTCAACACCCGCATTGCAGACAACACCCGCCATCCCCAAGTCCGCCACTACGGTAACACCGTCGTCTGTCCGTGCGCCAAAACCAGGCACGCCCGCCCCGCAACGTCCGCAACGGGCGCGGCCTGTATTAAAAAAACTCGATGGCCCTCCCGAAGCGTTGCGCAGGCTGCATAATCAACAGAACACTACGAACGCGCCCTGAGCCGACAAGCAGGGGGAGCGATACTGTGGGCGTAGTATGATAATGCTCCTTGGCACACAGATTAAATCTTTGTCGCATTATCATAGTGTGCCTACAAATGCAAATTATTTGTTCTTATTGGTTGTGGGTAAAGATTTTTTCTAGATTAGCCAGCCGAAAGCATATTCGAAGCTGCTGACCAGCAGGAAGATAAGAGTTTCCACAATCCATGCGGTGCCATCCACGATAAATGAAATCATTGTCAAGGTTCCTTTCCAAGATTGAAGTTATAGCAAGCATTTTCATTAACCACAACATAGTGTATCATCGTGGGCCTTTGAACGTCAACATGTTGTGCTTTGTTGATACATAGCAGTTTAATTTGGTATGATAAACAACATGAGTGCGCATCACTATACACAACGTATTGCCTGTTTGCAATCCTCCATGAAGCGGTCCGGATACGATGCCTTTATCAGTATAGACCCTGTGGACAATGCCTATTTGACCGGGTTTTTCGGGAGTACTTCCGCGTTGCTTATCACCGCGCAGGAGGTAATTTTCTTGTGCGATTTCCGGTACATTGAACAGGCTTCGGCGCAAATATCCCATGCGCAGATCGTGGAATGTGCTGGTAACCTTGATATACGCCTCGCAGAGCAAATTGAGCAGAAGCATCTTGCGCGTGTTGCTTTCGAGCCGGAAACGGTTTCGGTGGCACGGTATGAAACCCTCAAAAAGAACTGCACCGGAACACTAATTGCGGCACCCGGAATATGTCGTGAATTGCGTTTGCGCAAAGAGCGGGGCGAAATTGAGCGCATTGCCGCCGCAACCGCTCTTGCGGAAGAAGCGTTGGAGGCCACCCTTGAACATTTTGTGGCTGGTGTTTCCGAGTGTGCTATGGCAGGGCTGCTAGAGTATGAATTTCGCAAACGGGGCGCTCAGGGCGCTTCCTTTGATAGCATTGTGTTGTTTGGCGAGCGCAGTTCTCTGCCCCACGGCAGGCCGGGCGACCGTCCCCTCCAAAAAGGGGATATTGTGCTGGTTGACTGTGGTTGTGTGCTTGACGGATACTGTTCTGACTTGACCCGCACCTTCGTTTTCGGTAGGATACCGGACAATTGGTTTAGTGAGATATATGAAGTTACCCGTGTTGCCCAGGAAGAAGCCCTTCAAGCGGCGCGGGCGGGTGTGTGTGCCCGAGTGGTGGATGCTGCGGCGCGTACCCGCATCGCAGACGCGGGCTATGGCGATAACTTTGGTCATGGCACGGGTCATGGTGTGGGTTTGGAGGTGCATGAAGCGCCACGATTAAATGCTGAATCCAGCGCGGTGCTGGAGACAGGTGTGGTCGTCACTGTGGAACCGGGCATCTATCTTCCGGGCCTTGGCGGTGTGCGTATTGAAGACCTTGTAGTGATTACAGACGATGGCAACAGCAATTTTAACCGGTTACCAAAGGAATTACGGATACTTTAATCATGATATCAACAGCAGATTTTAGAAATGGACTGGTGGTGAAACTTGACGGAGAACTGATGGAGATTGTGGAATTCCAGCATGTGAAACCCGGCAAGGGCGGTGCGTTTGTACGCACCAAGTTCAAGAATTTTCTAAGCGGACGGGTGCTGGAAAAAACGTTTCGGTCAGGCGAAAAATTTGACGAAGCCCGCATAGAGGAACAGCGCTGGCAGTATCTCTACTCAGACGGGGAACAGTTTCATTTTATGGACCATGACACCTATGAGCAGTTGGCCGTCAATGCGGACCTTGTCGGGGATAAGGCCTTGTGGATGAAAGAGAATGACGATGTTTCGCTCATGTTTCACGATGGCGTTGTAATTGCCATTGAAGTGCCGTCTCATGTGGTGCTGACCATCACGAAGTCAGACCCCGGCGTGCAGGGTGATCGCAGCAGCGGCGCGAAAAAGCCTGCCACCCTTGAAACGGGCGCGCTCATTCAGGTGCCGTTGTTCCTGAACGAGGGCGATAAGGTGAAGGTGGATACCCGCACGGGCGACTATGTGGAGCGCATGTAGTTTTGGAACCCGGTGTTCCGTTGTCAGCGCTTAACATGAAAAGGATATGAAGATGGATTTTGAAGAACTACAGGAGTTGATCCGGCTCTTTGAATCCACCGATCTGTCCGAAATTGAGGTGGAAGAAGATGGCCGTCGCATCCGGCTGGCAAAGGCCATGGTTTCAGAAACACATGTGCTGCCCGCGCAGCAAGGGCGTCATGTGAAGAATCTCGCGCCTGCCGCCCCCACCATGGACGCGGAAACCCAGGCATTATTGGCTGAAGGGCTGGTAACGGTGGATTCGCCCATGGTAGGGACCTACTACGCCGCGTCCGGACCCGGTGTGCCGCCTTTCGTGCAAACCGGAGATACGGTGGACGCCAACCAGGTGATATGTATTGTGGAAGCCATGAAGATCATGAATGAAGTGGTATGCAAGGTGCCTGCCATTGTGGAACGCATACTGGTGCGCAACGGCGACCCTGTCGAATATGGACAGCCGCTTATTGCCGTGCGTCCGTTGGCATAGCGAGGCGGCTCATGTTCAAAAGAATCCTCATAGCCAATCGTGGCGAAATTGCAGTGCGTATTATTCGTGCATGCCGCGAAATGGATATTACATCGGTAGCAGTATATTCCACTGCCGACCGTGATTCTCTTCACGCGCAACTGGCGGATGAATCCATTTGTATCGGCCCTGCCGGAGCAGCCGAAAGTTACCTGAAGTCTGCTGCCATCATTGCTGCCGCAGAAGTAGCAGACGTGGAAGCCATCCACCCGGGCTATGGATTTTTGGCGGAAAGCCCCAAGTTTGCTGGCATTTGCCGGGACTGCCATATAGGCTTTATTGGTCCCACGGTGGAGACTATCGCCCTTTGCGGCGAAAAGGCGCTGTGCCGGAAGAAGGTACACGAAGCAGGCGTGCCCGTGGCGCCGGGGAGCGATAGTGTTATCGCAGACCCGCAGGAAGCAGCGCATATTGCCCGTGAAATCGGCTATCCGATTTTGGTCAAAGCCTCTGCAGGAGGCGGTGGACGAGGCATGCGTATTGCCCATAACGAAGCCACACTGAAGCATGCGGTGTCCATGGCGGCGTCCGAAGCGGAAGCGGCTTTTGGCAACAGCGGCATATACCTGGAAAAATTCGTGGAGGGCGCTCGGCACATCGAGTTTCAGATTATGGGGGACAATGCTGGCAATCGCGTATGTTTCGGTGAACGGGAATGTACTATCCAGCGGCGCCACCAGAAACTTATTGAGGAAACCCCAAGTACTGCGCTGGATGATACGCTGCGAAAGAAAATGACTGAGGCTGCCCTGATTGCGGCGGCGGCGGTAAACTACACCAACGCCGGTACTGTGGAATTTTTGCTGGCGCCGGACGGCACTTTTTATTTTATCGAAATGAATGCCCGCATCCAGGTGGAACATCCTCTTACAGAAGAGGCGACTGGCATAGACCTCGTGCGCGAACAAATTCGTATCGCCGCAGGGGAGCCCTTGGGTTACGATGCGGTGGAGCAGCACGGTGCGGTGATTGAGGCGCGGGTATACGCGGAAGACCCTTCGTCCGATTTCAGGCCAAACTCCGGACTGATACGCCGATGCCATATCCCCGGCGGTCCAGGCATCCGGGTGGACACACACCTGTTCTCCGGCTATGAAGTGCCCCATTATTACGACTCGTTGCTGGCAAAAGTTGTTGCCCGCGGCAAAACGCGCAACGAAGCCATAGAACGTATCAGCGGCGCGCTTGGCGAGTTATTTGTGGAAAATATCAAGACCACCGCCGGGCTCTGTGCGCGTATCGTGCGGGGCGACCGATTCCGTCGCGGCGACATCGGCCCTGACCTGCTCGATGAATACCTGGTCAAAGAAAAGGGATAGGCATTATTGGTTCACAACCCCGGGAACTGTTCTTATGCTTACAGACAACATACTCAACCTGATAGGTAATACACCGCTGATACGGCTTAAAAAAGAGCCCCTCTTTGCGAAGGCCGAATTTTTTAATCCCGGCGGCAGTATCAAGGACCGTGTGGCACTGTCCATGATCGAAGGGGCCGAGGCAAAAGGACTGCTTAAGCCGGGCATGCTTATCGTGGAGCCGACCTCCGGGAACACCGGTATCGGTATCGCGCTTGTGGGGCGCATGAAAGGCTATGACGTGCATATTGTCATGCCGGAGAATATGAGTGAGGAACGCAAGCGCCTGATTCGCGCACTCGGAGCGCAACTTACCCTGACCCCGGCAGAAAAAAGCATCGGCGGGGCCGTGGACCAGGTCAAGGAAATACAGGCCGCCGATCCGAACGTATTTGTGCCGCAGCAGTTTGAGAATCCCGACAACCCCCGCGTTCATTACGAAGAAACCGCGCGGGAACTCTGGCGACAGATGAACGGGGATATCGCCTGTTTTGTGGCCGGAGTAGGCAGCGGCGGTACGCTCCAAGGTGTGGGGAAATTCCTCAAGGAACATAAGCCGGACGTGAAACTGGTGGCTGTTGAACCCAAAAATGTTTCTGCACTACTCGGCCACGAACCGGGCTTGCACCAGATTCAGGGCATCGGCGACGGATTCATCCCTGCCGTGCTTGATGTGTCCATGATTGACGACGTTCTGGAAGTTACCGACGAAGACGCCATTATCACCACCCGCCAGCTTGGCGCAGACCACGGCCTGCTCGTAGGCATCTCCTCCGGTGCAAACGTGTGGGCGGCACGACAACTCACCACCACCGTTTCCGGCAACATCGCCACCATCCTGCCTGACCGTGCCGAACGCTATTTCAGCACATCGCTGATGTGAAAAGAAGTGAAACGCAAAAACACAGGGAACTCCAAAAGCGTTTTTACTTGATTGTTGGCATGTATGGCGTATACCATTGCGTAGTATTGTGGGATTGGCTCTACAACTGGCCATCAATGGACACAGGAGGGACTGCGTATGTTCAGCGTGAAGACAGTATTGGCGGCATTTGGGATTTCTATGTTTCTGTTCATGGTTGTCATAGGCGAGGCGGCTGCCCATGACCCACTATCGGACTGGGACGACTGTCCGGCATCGGCTACCAGCACGGCATCACAATTTGCGCCGTTACCGGAATTTGCGCTAACTACCGTTGGAAGCCCGGTGACCGCGTGGCCGTCCGTTGGCAGTTATGATTTCTGCGCTTACATGGATACGCTCTATTGCCAGTGGAAGCCAATGGGTGCTGTCGAACCCGAAATTGAAGATATTGCCACTCTCACGCGCTGTATAGATGGCGATATAAATGGTCCATTGGACTTAATGGGGGATCCGCCTCATACCCCGAATGGCATCCTGGACGGTCAATACGAGTTGGGAATCCTTGCAGCAGTGCTGAATGATCCGACCCATCCTTTGCATGGCGATGCGCATACAGCAATCCAGAACAACTTCATATACTTCAAGAACCTTATACAGACCTCGCTCAGTACCGAAGGGTGGCTGGCTATGATGCCGCTTATGACACCCTATTTGATCGGCTCCCTATCCATGACTTTGGCGGGATATGCCACGCTGGGGGACCCCACGACTTATGAAGCCATAGATGCGCTGCTTCCTTTTTATGAGTTTCTTGGAACCACCCCCGATCCAGATGGTTCCGCATCAGATGCTTCCCCTGTGCCTGAAACTGGCCCTGATGAGGATATTGACGGTGACAACCTGACTAACCGGGAAGAGCATGACATTGTGGTGGTGCAGTTCGGCTATACAGGACCGGAATATGTAATTGCGGCACTGGATCCGGAACAACCCGGATTAAATGTTATCCCAGCCGCCGGGCTTGATGCACTGGGTTATGAAGGCGGCCCTTTTACTCCGGTTTCCGAAACCTATACCGTCAGCAACTACTTTACATCTTCCACTGACTGGACTGCGAGTGTTACAGAACCTTGGTTGACGGTTTCTCCGGAAAGCGGCACCCTCGCGCCTTCAGGCTCCACTTCCGTAGCAGTAAGCCTGAACATCAACACCACATCGTTGCCACCCGGTGATTACACTGCCACTTTAAGCATCGTTCCAGATTCGTATGCAACCACAACCCGCAACATCTATCTTACAGTGCTCCCCATCCCGGGAGAAATTGCGGTGACGGACACCATCGTGCCCGATAATGATTATGACATGCCTTTCGGCGATACGGTGATTACGCTGAGTTATGCGGAACAGGTTACCGTCACCAATGTGGACGCCACCTATGATTTGGTTATTGACGGTGTAGAATTGGAAAGTGTTCTGTTCAGTCTCGGCGACAACGGCTTTACACTCGATAACCTGCCTCTGTTCCCCATTACTCTGACGCCGGGGAATGCCTTTACCTTTGATGTCCTGTTTGAACCACTCGGCGAAGGACTTCATGAAGACAGCATTGTCATCGAAAGTAACGATGTGTTTACACCGGAAGTTACCGTGGCGTTAAGTGCTGTTGCGGCGTGGGACCCAATGGCAGTTGCTCCCGAAACAGGATTCCTTGCACAAGGACATGAAGGTGGTCCCTTTGTGCCTGCCGCCAAGACCTACACGGTGACCAACGATGGCGCAACCCCGCTGAACTGGTCGGCAACGGCGCCTGCCTGGTTGACGGTCGCGCCGGACAATGGTTTCTTGGGCGCGGGACTTTCCGAAGATGTTATCATCAGTGTGAATACAACGGCAGACGCCCTGCCACTGGGACATCATGCAGGCACACTTGTCTTTACCAACGGCGATACGGCCATTACCGTCAACCGCGAGGTGGCGCTCCTTGTTGCTTCGGCTACAGGAACTTCCTCCGTTACCGACTCCATCGCGCCAGCAGACGATCGATTTCTCCCCTTCGGCGACGTGTATGTAGGTGCATCTCGCACAGAGGTCGTTGCCATCCACAACACCAGCATGGTAGACGACCTGGTCGTGGAAGACGTTTCTCTGGACAGCATGTATTACACCGAAGACTTTGAGGATGGTCTGGCACAAAACTGGACGCCCACATCGCCTTCGCAATGGACCGTGGACTTCGGCAGATACCGCGCAGCGGATTCATCTTTTACTGGCTATATGCAAAGCACGCTACTCGACGGAAATTGGTCCGACGCAATATTTGAGGTGGCTGTGCAGCAAAGCACAGATGATAGTCGTACGGTATTGTCTATGCGCGCATCCGATGATTTTCTTTTTGACACCAGCGGAAGCGGTATATGTTTAATTATATATGGTTTTGGTTACTATGAATTCTATGAGCAATATGATGGTTATGTCGTGCCTGGAAATAGTAATTTGTGTGAAGACCTCCTTGCAGATGGAACGCCCAAGCAAGTGTGCATACTCATGGAGGATAATTTATTCACATTCTATGTCAATGGGAATCGGATAGCCTCAATCAGAGTCTATGAAGCCCCGGAAACAGGCCGTATCGGTTTGGGCGGTTATACTGAAACAGTGGACCCGTTAATCTATTATTTCGATGACATTAAAATCTTTCATGAATCACAATTTCGTCTTGAATCTATTCCCACATTACCTCATATACTAGGACCTGGCGAATTCCTCGCAGTCAATGCTCTTTTTGAACCTATCAGGCGAGGCTTCCATCAAGATAGCATGCACATTACTACCAATAGCGTGTATGAATCTGAAATAGAAGTCATGTTAACGGGCTCCGGGATTGGGCATCGGCGGTACGTTAAAATGGATGGCGATGATGCAGATGATGGCCTGAGTTGGGCAACAGCAAAGGCAACGCTGCAGGCAGCACTGGAATTAGCTGATGTCGGAGATGATATATGGGTGGCAGCGGGAACTTATTATCCCACAAGTACTGATGATCTGGAAGGCGCTTTTAACAACGATCGGACGAAACATTTCCGACTCAAAGAAGGCGTATATATTTATGGTGGCTTCAATGGTACGGAAGTATCACCAGACCAACGAAATTGGGAAACAAATCTGACCCAACTTAGCGGCGATATTAATGAGCCTGGAAATATAGATGATAACTGTTACCGGATAATATGTAACATTAACAATGATACACGCATTCAAGACACCATATTGGATGGCTTTACCATAAGTGATGCCAATGCCGATGGCTGGTACGAAGGTTCGCTATGGGTAAACCTTATGCGTGGAGGCGGACTTCTTGGCTATTACGATAATCTAATCATTGTCAACTGCACTTTTAAAAATAACACTTCTGAACAAAATGCATCTGGTGCATATATAGAAGGTAACAATATCCAATTTATTAACTGCCTTTTTGAAAGCAATCGTTCAACTGAAGGAGATGGTGGCGGGTTATATATCAATGCCTATAATGTTTCGCTCATAGACTGCGAGTTTCGGGATAATGTTGTCGGTCCGGAGGAGTTCGTTGCTGCTGATGCCGGATTTGGTGGTGCATTCTTTTCCTATGGCAAAAACATATTGCTTGAAAACTGCTCTTTTGAGAATAATTCTGTTTCCACTACCGATATGGGATGTGGTGGTGCATTGATGCTTTTTTTGGGAGACTACAAGATTGAAAACTGCCTTTTTGAGGCCAACAGCCTTGATTTAGTCTTTCCTTCAGGCGTACCTGTTGGAGGAGGAGCGATTGCGGCTTTCGACTGCAATCTCAGCGTTACAAACAGCATATTCAATGGTAATTATTCAAATAGTGCTTATGGTGGCAGTGCTATCATGGCGCAGGAACAGATGTCTTCTGACTATAATGGGGGAACTTCAATTGTCAATTCAGTCTTTGTTGATAATCACTCTAGCACACTTATTAATACACTATCTTTTGAAGAGATCAGGGAAACAAATCTAACAAACTGCATCATTTTCAACAACTCATCAAATAGTATTGGTGATTACAACTCCATCACAACCGTCACCTACTCGAATGTACAAGGTGGATTTACAGGCACAGGGAATATTGATGCAGACCCCATGTTTGTGAATGCTGCTGCTGGTGATTTCCGGTTGCTGGCAGGTTCTCCATCCATTAACACGGGTGATCCGGCGGGGGTGCCGCCTGCGCCGGAGACGGATATTATAGGCACGTTGCGTCCTCAGGATGGCGCGGTGGATATGGGCGCGTATGAATATGACACCACACCGCCTGATGTGACCCTCACCCTGCAGAGTCCTTTGCAGACAGGCGCAGACGAGATTTTGTTTGCCGCAACTTTCAGTGAACCTGTACTAACTCCTGATGCTGCTGATTTTGCTGTAACGGGATCGCTTGCGGGTGCCGTAAGTGTTGCAGGATCGGGCGCCGATTATGTGGTTACGGTTTCTTTGTCTGCGCCGGATACTGATGGTACGGTGGGCATTGAACTGTTGCCGGGCGCAACCACGGATCCGTCAGGCAACCCCTGCGCTGGCGGTGTATCGCCGCTCTGCCAGGTACTTAACTGGCGCGGCTTCCTGGTGGAACCGGCAAATGCACGACTTTATCATGGTGATTCCCATACGTTGTCGGTTGTGTCCGATTGTGGTGCAAGCAACATCTCATATCAGTGGAAATGGGATGACGGCGCCAAGGCTATTGCGGATGGGCCAACGACACAGGACTGGGTGATAAATGAAGTAACCTTGAGCATGGCCGGGACGTACTGGTGCGAAGCCGCCTATGATGGTGTGATCTATGCAACATCCCACGCGACCATTGAAGTGGAACCGCCTCTGGAAATAGTCATTATGCCGGAAGGCGCGGAAAAGGCGATTGGTGAGAGTCACGAATTCACCATTGATGTTGTGGGCGGCTATATGCCATTAGCCTATGAATGGATGAAAGATGGCATACCCATTCCCAGCGCGCCGGATGCACCTGTATATGCGCTCACCAATTTGACGGAAGCGGATGACGGCCTCTATAGTGTAACCGTCCATGACGATAATGCCGCTTCAATTCAGACGCCGAATGTACGGTTGCTTGTGGGCGCCAGCATGTCACTGGCGGGACTTGTGGGGCTGGCTGCTGCAGCCACTTCGCTTTTGTTTGTCGGCGCTTATGCTGTGCGTAAACGCCGTGACCCTTGACCAAGTTTGCTTGTAATACGTGACTTTGCGTCTATGGTGTCCGTGTAGAGAAACACAAGCTGAAAGATTAATGACAACTTTTTATGAGAACGCAATGCTCTGAAATGAGATAGCATCAGGCCGCGTTTTGTCTGGCAAAGCGGCTTCCCGAACGCGGCACCAGGGTGGCGACGGCGGAGAGCACCAATGCAAATGCCGCCGCGCCGAGGAAGAGCCGTTCATAGCCCAGGCCCACCCAGATGGCGCCGGCAACTGTGGGTATGAGCATGGACGCGATATGATTGATGGAGATGCCCATTGCCAGCGAGGAGTTCAGTTCCTGGGGCGAATCTGCCATGCGGGACAGGTACAGGGCACGGGCGTTGCCGAGGGCGAAGAGCATCTCGTCCAGGATGAAGCAGCTGCACGCCAGCCGCAGCGCCCACGTGGGATCGGGAATGATGCGCTGGGCGTAGCCATAGCCGAGACAGACGAATACCAGCATCAGCCCTTCCGCAATCATAATCACGCGTTCGCCGAAATGGTCCATGGCCATGCCCGCCAGGGGTTTGAACACAATGCCGATGAGGCAGGCAAGCATGAGTAGTCCAGCAATGGACGGTGCAGGCAGGCCGTACACCTTGATCAGCACCCAGGGGCCAAAGGTGAGGAATATCTGTTTGCGTCCACCGGCCAGGAATTCCAGCAGGTAATAGAGGCTGAACTTTTGCTTCAACACCAGTCGCTGACGTCGTTGATGCAGGTGGGGTATGTGCATGAGCGCGTAAAACAGGCCGCCGAACAGAAAGATGAACGCTGCACACAGGAATGTGAGCCTGTACTGGGGCGAAACGCGGTCCATAAGCAGCCATACCGATCCGGTGCCTAGCGCTGTGAACAGGGTTCCCACAGCAGCCGCCTGGCCCAGCCGTGTGCCCCGGTTGTGTGCGTCGCTCAGGCCGATGACGATGGATGCGCCCACCGGCTGGAGCAGGTGCATACCCGCGCTCATGCCGATCATCCCCACAATCATGAACCCGTAGGAACCCGAACTGAACGCGACGCCCACCAGCCCCAGCGAGGAAACGAGCGTGGCCACCAACCCTACGCGGGTCAGGGGCAGCATGCACAGAACGCCTGTCATCATCACCACGAGAAAGCCTGGCAGTTCCCGGGGAAACTCCAGATGGCCCCGCGCATCGGCGGTCAGGTTGAAGGTATCCGCCAGAAAGTTGTTGAAGGTGGAATCGTGGATGCCTGCCGCCATGGCGGTACACGCCAGCGCTGCATAATAAAACCACAATTGGTATTTCAACGGGATTATGGGCACAGAAGTTATTCCTGTTTGAGAAAGGGAAAGAAAAGTTGCCGCATTATGCCAGCCGGTTTATGGCTAATTCAAAAATCGGAGGGGGGACAATTCTGCCGCGATGACGAGATAGTATAGAATAGTTGCATGAAATCGCGATTCAACATTTGTTTGTTGCTGGGTTCACTAATGACCCTTTCCGGCGGCTTAGTGATAATGTTACACCCCGGCTTTCAGCAATACCCTTGGATTACCTCTCCCCTCGGCCTGGCGTATAACCTTCCCATCACCTTTGTCTTTTTGGTGTTAAGCATGGAGTTGATATGGTCCTCATATTCAGAATCGCTTCGCGATAACCTGCCATTCCTGATCGTATGGCTTTTCGGGCTATTGCTGCTATTGGTACGAGTCGGCTTTGAAATCCTTCCCGTCAGTGGACATCTGTCCTGGTTGGTATTGATGGTGGTTCACAGTTATTTGCGGCCCTTGCCCGTCTGGTTTACAGGGCTCATAATCGTGGTGCTGTGCGAAGCGGCCTTTTTCAATTTTGTGCTGTTTCCACAACGGGTGAGCGGTGGATGTGGGATTATCACGGGTATTCTGCTTGCTACCGTGCTTTATGTGCTGAAATCTAAACTAACGCGATCTTCGTCAGCAACCCCAAG